>URJE01000055.1 GCA_900547965.1 uncultured Eggerthella sp.
CTATGCCTTCCGCAAAGCCCGCACCGGCATTTACCCCCGACGAATTATTCGGCACCAAGCCGGTGAAGCCCGCTCCTCGTGCCGCGCAAAAGGAAGCAGCGGCAGCGGAAGGGGGCGAATAGCGTATGGCAATCGGACCGGCGCGCATGTCGCTCATGGAGCACCTGGGCGAATTGCGCATGCGCCTTGTGCGCGTTATTGTTTGCCTCGTTGTGGCAACCTGCGTTTTCTATCTTTCCACAGGTACTGTGGTCCAATTCTTGCTGGCTCCCGTGGCTGAGTTCATGCCCACCGACGGCAACGGCGATGTGATGCTCAATGTCTTGGGCGCATTCGACGCCTTTTCGGTGCGCATCACCGTGGCGTTGTGGACCGCTGTAGTAGCCACCGCTCCCATCACGCTGTGGCAGATCTTGGCGTTTTTCCTGCCGGCGCTGAAACCGCGTGAGCGTAAGTGGTTTCTGCCTACGTTTATCGCCGCTCTGGCCCTGTTCATTATCGGCACGGTATTTTGCTACTGCGTTATCTTGAACCCCGCCTTCCAATGGCTTACCGACCAGGCATCGGGCTTTGCAACCATCCTTCCCGAAGCTGGTCAGTGGGTAGACATCATTATCAAGTTCGAACTGGGTTTCGGCATTGGCTTTGAGATGCCCCTGGTGGTGTTCTATCTGGTTATGTTTGGTGTAGTACCTTACAAGAAATTGCGTGCAAGCTGGCGTGCTGTGTATATTGGCTTGCTGGTGTTTTCCGCAGCGGTTACGCCCGACGCTTCTCCCGTAACCATGGGCCTTATGTTTGCTGCGATGGTGGTTCTGTACGAGATCAGCTTGCTTGCCGCGCGTGTCGGCCTCAGCCGCCGCATCAAGCGCAAGGAGGAAGCGGAAAAGGCTGAAGAGCTTGAAGCTCAGGAGGCTCGTGCTGAGCTCAAAGATCTGAAGCAGCGCTATCGCGAGCATCTGTGGGGCGAAGAAGAGAGCGAAGGCAAGTAGCCATGCATGAGCTAGGCATTATGACAGGCGTTATGGAGTCGGTCGAGGAAGCGGCTCGCAATGCTGGCGCCACCAAGGTTTTGGAGATTGATCTTTCCGTTGGCGTCATGACCGAAGCCGTGGAAGACGCCCTCCGCTTCGCTTTCGAGGCGCTTTCAGAAGGCACCATGTGCGAAGGCGCCGACTTCAAAATCAACATGATCCAGCCGGTAAGCATTTGCTTGGAATGCGGTAACGAATTCGAGCACGACCGTTACCACGTAACGTGCCCTCAGTGCGAAAGCGGCTTCACGCAGCTTATTGCCGGCAAGGAAATGCAGATCGACTCAATCGAGGTCGATATTCCCGATGAAGATGATTCCGCCGAGGGGTCGCAGCTCCAATCAGACGAGCACTAGCAATCTGGCGTCGGCGCGACGCTTTACCATCCAGTAGGTAACTCCCCAAAGAATATGGAGGCAGCCAATGCAGATCGATATGAAACAACCCATCCTTGATAAGAATGACAAACTCGCAAAAAGCAATCGTGAGCTGTTTGCCGAAAAGAAGGTGTTCGTGCTCGATCTTCTGGCATCGCCTGGTTCTGGCAAAACTTCAACCATCCTTGCCACCATCGAGGCGCTGCGCGACGAATTCAACATTGCGGTTATTGAGGGAGATATTGCCTCTTCGGTCGATTCCGAGAAGATCAAAGCCCAGGGTATTGCCGCAGTGCAGATCAACACGGGTGGAGCATGCCATTTGGAAAGCGATATGATCCGCCGTGCCGTTGATGTGCTCGATCTGGACAAGCTTGACCTCATCATCATCGAGAACGTGGGCAATTTGGTGTGCCCAACCGATTTCGACTTGGGCGAAAATATGAAGGCGATGATTCTTTCGGTGCCTGAAGGCGACGATAAGCCCTTGAAGTATCCGGGTGTTTTCCAGGCTGCTTCTGCCATCGTGCTGAACAAGGTTGACACCTTGCCTGTGTTTACGTTCGACAAGGACCTGTTCTACAGCCATATTGCCAACCTGAACCCCCAGGCTCCCATTTTCCCCATTTCCGCCACGAGCGGCGATGGCGTGGAAGAGTGGGCCAACTGGCTGGCTGAAAAGATCCGCGCTCTGTAAACCCTGCCTGCCCAGTTTTGTTCGCTGGGTATAAGTTAACGCATCCGAACAGCGCAAGCTGCCCCTGTGTTTCTCCGAATCGTTTTTCTCCTATGCGGGGATGCGATTTGCCGCAACGCAGGGGCAGCTTTTCTTTTGTCCTTTTTAGGGGGGGGGCTACCAACCGGTTGATGCCTGTAATTGCATTCTGCTCTACAGGCGACAGAGGTCGATGGTGGCACCTGTTCCCATTTGTCCTATACGAAATGAGCTGGTCTTGCGCAGTTCGGCATATTCGGTGTTTTGCGGCAAAAGCAATGCGTAAATGCTACTGATCTTTGGGGATCCGACCCGCGAAAAGCGACAGCGCGCATTGAGCCGTGGCGAGGATTGCCATAAATACCAAGGGCGCTTCGAACCCTTGTGTTGATTCCGTAAGCGAGCCGAATACAAAGGGTCCGCACGCGGCAAGAAGATAGCCAAGCGATTGAGCAAAACCCGAGAGGGCAACTGTTTCGGCGTGGGTTCTTCCGCGCAGAGAGATAAGGGTAAGCGCCACCACCAACGAAGCCCCTTGCCCCATACCCCCGAAAATGCTCCAGAGAAGAGAAAGGCGCGGGCTTAGGAGCCATCCCAATGCGGCGACTAACAACGGCGCGCTTGCCAGGATCCCTGCGCACACTTGATTGCCGCGAAGATACATGAAGCGTGGGATTAGAAGGCCCGATACGATGCCGAGCGCCTGGAATATGAAAAGGTGCACGCCTGCTTCGCCGGAGGAAAAACCAGCAGCTCCAGCAATGCCAGGAAGCCAATTGCAGAAGGTGTAGAACGCTGCAGATTGAAGCCCCATGAAGAGCGTGACAAGCCAGGTCGATGGTCTTTTCAGCAACGCGTGAAGTGGGGATTCTGCCTGTGCGTTTTCGCTGATGGGGCGAGGGCCCTCTGCGCTTTCGAGCTGTTGTTCAAGGTGCGTTTCGGCGACGCTGCTTTTTTCATCAGCTTGAGTGCTTTTGATGTTCCGAGCGAGTTTTGTGCGCATAGGCACCCTCCGGCGAATTGGAGGTCCGGAGGGTTTTTGGTGCGCCGCAGCCACAGGAATGCCGCAAGTAGTGCGGGAATTGCCCAGAACGCCAATGCAGGTTGCCAGCCTCCGAGGGCGTCGGCAGCTGCCGATGCGGTTAGGCCAGCAATTGCTGATCCCGCGGTAACGCAGGCGGAATAGGCTCCGGTTGCAAATGAGACGTTATCGATGAAGTCGCGCTTAACGATGGCAGGTGCCAGTACGTTGCCTACGGCAATGGATGCGCCAATCACCAGGGTGCCTAGCCATACCATGCTCTCGTCCGAGAGCGAACGCACTATGCATCCACCGGCAAGGGCGATAAGCGCCCAAAGCAGTACCTTGTTGCTGTCGAGTTTTGCGGTCAGTGCGCCGACGATCATGCTGAACAGTGCAAAGGCGAGAAGGGGCAGAGAGCCCAATAGTCCCTGTATCGATTCGCCCCAGCCGAACGTGGTTCCGATACTGGAGAGCAAGGGGCCCACCGCAACGATGGCAGGGCGCAGATTCAACGCAACCAGGAAAATTACGCAATTTGCTAGCAAAGGCGTGGCTTTGTGCTGTTCCTGCGTTTGGGCTTTGGGCTGGTCCATGCTTTGCCTATGCGCCTTTCCAGTTTTGCGCCTTATTCTTGCTTGTCTATTATGCGCTGCCATTTTGCTTTTTCGGCTAAATGGTTTGCCTGGTTTTGATCGTTGTCTCTCCATTCATACCGCGCTTTTGCCTTCCCACCCTTTGACGATTGGCTTTCTTGCTGCAATGACGGCGCGGGGCAGCAAGGATCTTTGGGCGTTGGATATCCTCGACTATGACGAAAAGGAGTGGCTTTTCATGGTGGAATCAAGAGAAGAGGGCGAAGACCTTCTGAAGTTCTTGGACCGCTACTATATGGCATAGCTGCCTCTTTGCGGTTCTGTTTTTTGGCAGCAGTAAGATGCCTGAATTGCACGAGAGCTGCTATAAACTAAAAAGCGAGCATGTTGGCGCTCGCTTTTTTCGTGCATGCAAGGGGGCTTGTTGTGGGGAGTTTTAGGGAAATCGATCCAGCGCAGTTCGCACGCCATTTTCTGGATGTCCCGTATGCCGACGAGGATCCTCGTCAGGTGATGGATATCTGGCTTCCGAATGAAGGGGAGGGGCCGTTTCCGCTTATTGTGTTCGTGCACGGCGGCGGATGGGTTTCGGGCAACAAGCGCGAAAATACCATGCCGGGAGTATTCAAATTCCCTTCGCAGGGATATGCCGTTGCCTGCATCGAGTATCGTCTGGTGCCCGATGTTCACTGGCCCGAACCGCTTGAGGATGTTCGGGCGGCAATTCGCTTTTTGCGCGCGCATGCGGCCGAATACGATTTGAATGCTGAGAACATTGCCATCATGGGCAATTCCGCAGGTGGGCACCTTGCCTGCATGGTAGCATCGCTTGCCGGTCGCCCTGTAATGAATGGGCGCCGTTACGGCAACCTCGATCAATCCGACGCCGTGCAGTGTTTGGTGGCGGTATATTCGCCCACCGATATGTACCAATTGGACCTGTGCGATCGCACTACCGCTGAAGACCAAGCTGCCGCAACCGACGGCAACACTATGCGCGGCGATACGGGCGAAAAGGGCATGGGCAAGATGCACAACCAGCTTATGGGCGTAAGTTGCATGGACAACCCGGCAATCGCAGCAACGGCCAGCCCTATTAAGTTCGTGAATAAGGATTTCCCGCCATCGTATTTCCTTCAAGGGGTGCAGGATCGCATCATCCCCTATACGCAATCGGTTTCTATGGTGCACATGATCAACGAAAAATGCGGAGAAGGGCATGCTGAACTCAAGCTCTTCCCGAATGCGGATCATGGTGCCGCGGAAATGAAAACGGACGACGAGATAAACCTTGTTCTCGATTTCATCGATCTCCATATCTGGGAAGGCGAACATGCCCGCACTTCGCTTCCGAAGGAAATAGCGCTCTTGTAGAGAGGCGCTTTTGCTCCGGTCGTTTGCGGATGGCGGTTAGGGTGCTACCCGCTTTTGCCGAAAGTGGTTTTTGCGTGGCGCAGCGGGGGAAACTGATATTGCCATCAGGCTCCCACAGGAGCACTCCTGCCCTTTGAGTGCCAAAATATTTGGCAACAAGGCGGTAACGAAACGGTGCAACCTTTGTAATCCTGTGCGAAAACCACCTGTAATTATGTTCTCGGATTCGGAAAAACACCAGTTCAAAAGCTTATATACCCTTCGATAGAGCTTTTCGAATATCTAAGTGCCATACACTCAAGTTTTCTTCACGGATGGTTGCATTCTTAGGTCAACTTGCTAGTATGTATATCCGTTAGCACTCCTAAAAGTTGAGTGCTAAACCATGGTAACAACCGCGCTTGCAACCAGGCGCGAATTAAATTGCGAAAGGAAGCACGCTATGAATCTTAAGCCGCTCGGTGATCGCATCATCGTCAAGCAGGACGAGGCTCAGGAAACCACCGCAGGTGGCCTGTACATCGCTGCAGAGTCCAAGGAAAAGCCCCAGTCCGGTGTTGTTCTGGCTGTAGGCGAAGGCAAGGTCAACAACGAAGGTGAGCACCTTCCCATGCCTGTTAAGGCTGGCGACCATGTTCTGTATGGCAAGTACGGCGGAACCGAAGTCGATGTTGAAGGCGAAAAGGTTCTGATCCTTCGCGCAGACGACATTTACGCTGTTTACGCAGAGTAAGTAGGTTCTGGCTTGCCGCATAACTCGGAGCGGCAAGCGCAAGCGTTTTTTTGCGCTTCATTCGGTACTACTTCATTTGAAAGGAATTTCAATATGGCTAAGGAAATCAAGTTTGAGGCCGATGCCCGCGCAGGCATGGCTCAGGGCGTAAAGAAGCTCGCAGACGCCGTAAAGGTAACCCTTGGACCTAAGGGTCGCTACGTTGCTCTCGAGCGCTCTTTCGGCGCACCGCTGGTAACCAACGACGGTGTTACCGTTGCTCGCGAGGTTGAGCTCGAAGATCCCGTGGAAAACATGGGCGCTCAGCTGGTAAAGGAAGCCGCTGTTAAGACCAACGACGTTGCTGGTGACGGCACCACCACCGCAACCCTTCTTGCCGACGTTATCGTAAGCGAAGGTCTGCGCAACGTAACCGCTGGCGCTGACGCTCTTGGCATTCGTCGCGGTATCGACAAGGCAACTGAAGCCGTTGTTGCTGCTATCAAGAACGATGCAACCGAAATCTCCACCAAGGAGCAGATTGCAAACGTTGGTACCATTTCCGCTGGCGATGCAGTAATCGGCGAAAAGATCGCTGAGGCAATGGACGAAGTTGGCAAAGACGGCGCTATTTCCGTTGAGGACAGCCAGACTTTCGGCATCGACATCGATGTTGTTCAGGGCATGCAGTACGATCGCGGTTACATCTCTCCTTACATGGCAACCGACTCCGAGCGCATGGAAGCCGTTCTGAATGATCCTTACATCCTGCTCACCGACCTTAAGGTTACCTCCATCCAGGATATGGTTCCCCTGCTGGAAGGCATTATGAAGGCAGGCCGTCCGCTGCTCATCGTTGCAGAAGACGTTGAGGGCGAAGCACTGGGCACCCTGCTGCTGAACAAGCTGCGTGGCACCCTGAACGTAGTTGCTATCAAGGCTCCCGGCTTCGGCGATCGTCGTGCTCGCATCCTCGAGGACATTGCAGTTGTTACGGGCGGCAAGGTAGTTTCCAAGGACTTCGGCATGACGCTTGCAGACGTTACCGTTGACGCTCTTGGTACCGCCAAGACCGTTAAGGTTTCCAAGGACGCAACCGTTATCGTTGACGGCGCTGGCGACAAGGCGGCAATCGATGCTCGCGTTGCTCAGATGCGCAACGAGCTGGAGCACCTCACCTCCGACTTCGACAAGGAAAAGCTGCAGGAGCGCCTGTCCAAGCTTTCCGGTGGCGTTGCTGTTCTTAAGGTTGGCGCTGCTACCGAGTCCGAGCTCAAGGAAAAGAAGAGCCGTATCGAAGACGCTCTGCAGGCAACCCGCGCAGCAGTTGAAGAAGGCATCGTTGCTGGTGGCGGCGTAGCTCTCATCAACGCAATCAGCGCGCTTGATGCAGTTGAGGTTGCAAACGCAGACGAGCAGGTTGGCGTCGACATTATCCGCAAGGCGCTCGAGGCTCCTATGCGCGCAATTGCAACCAACGCTGGCTATGAAGGCTCTGTTGTTGTCGAAAAGGCCAAGGCATTCGCTAAGGGTGAAGGTTACAACTTCGCAAACGGCGAAGAGGGCAGCATGATTGAGATGGGCGTTTCCGATCCTGTAAAGGTTACGCGCACCGCTCTGCAGTCTGCAGCATCCGTTGCTGGCCTGATCCTCATCACCGAGGCAACCATCAACGAAATCCCCAAGGAAGGTCCCGACCTGTCCGCACTCGCTGGCGCAGGCCAGGGCGGCATGGGCATGATGTAAGTTCGGTACGTCCGCTCGTGCACTCGAAAAGGCACCCTTTGGGGTGCCTTTTCTTTGCGCACTCGCTCCATACGGGATGACGCTGCGCGGCGCCCTGGCGAGCGCAGCTGGCTTTCAAGCGCTCAGCATGGCCATAAGGCCTATGCTTCGTGCTTTCAAGTCAGCTGCGCTCGCCAGGGCGCCGCTCGCTGATTTACTGGCGCATGCCCCGGCGTCGTTAATGCCCTTTGGGCGTTTGCTCAAATTCGCTTTGCTCTTTGAGCTCGGGATCCGGATTCGCTTCGCTCTGCGAACCGCTGGGTCCTCCTTTTGTTGTATTCGATAGCTTTGGTGAATCATTTTTGATTCTATTGCTATGGTTTTGTGAAGAATCGACCTTGGGACAATCTCGTTTAGCGGACAGGAGTACCCTCGCGTGCGGGCCTTTGGCCTATTGAGCATATTCGTTAGTTATTTTGCATATCAATCAGGCATGCGCAGGAAGAAGGTATTACTCCTATGGAGGTTTTTCAGCACACGTTCACTCAGATGCTGATGCTGTTCGCGATCATGTTGTGCGGTTTTATCGCAAGAAAGAAGCGCATGACCGATGATCTTTTCGATGGAAACCTTTCCAAGCTGGTAATGTCCATTACCCTTCCTGCGACCATTTTGAACTCGGTGCTCTCCGACAGCCAGCTACCGCCCGACGAGGTTATCCTTACCATGTTTGGCTATGCGACTTTGTATTTCTTGTTTGCCGCGGTTTTTTCGTATGCAGTTGCCCATCTGGTGTATCGCAAGCTCAACCGTCCAGCACGTGGGGCGCATGCCTTCATGATGGTGTTCGGAAACGTGGGCTTTCTGGGCTTCGCGGTGCTTGCTGCTATATTCGACGACAACGCTGTGCTGTATGCAGCGGTATTCAACATCGTGTTTAATGTGGTGCTCTTTTCGCTCGGCGTGTTCTTCGTCGCGGGCGACGACGAGCAAACGAGGGAAAAGCGTAGCGTAAAAATGCAGCTGAAAGCACTGGGTCACACCCTTGCCAAGCCGGTAATGCTGGCCTCCTATGCCGCGATGGCCTTGGCGTTGCTGCATATAACCGACAATGGCCCCATTGGGCAAACGTGCAGCATCTTAGGTGGAATGACGGTTCCTGCCGCAATGCTAATCATCGGTTCAACCTTGGCGAAGATGCCTGTGCGCGAAATGCTGTTCGACGGCTGGAGCTATCTCACTACGCTTATTCGCCTTGTCGTGGTTCCGGTATGCGTGTATTTTGTCTTCGGGCTGTTCGTGAGCGATCCGTACCTTCTTGCTATTCTGGTGCTTCTGGCCGCCATGCCCGCCGCTTCGAATGGCACCATGTTGTGCTTGGCCTATGATGGCGACACGCGAACTATGTCGCGCGGAACCTTCCTGACCACGGTATTTTCCCTGATCACATTGCCTGTTATTGCACTTATTGTGGTGTAGCGCGCTGAACAGCGCTGTTGGGGTGTTCGCGTTTGCCGGATGGGCGCACATTCGCCGAGCGTTAGGCGCGTCAAGGGAGCGCTGTGTCGTCCATTACGCGCACTTGCCTGCCGCTTTTCCTCTTCATCGACCGCGTTGTCACCACCTTTGCCCTGCTCATGCATCCGCATACTTCCCTTACCCTATAATTGCCTTGCGCCTCAAAGGCGCAATCGGTAGCTAAATTAGGGGTTGTTCGTGGAAGTTCTTACACACGCTGGGTTACAGATGCTCATTCTGTTCACCGTGGTGCTGCTTGGTGCACTGGCGCGCAAACTTCACTTAATGAACGATACCTTCGACGCCCTGCTCTCTAAACTCGTCATGACGGTGGCGCTTCCCGGCATGATCCTTAATTCGGTGCTGAGCAACACGAATTTGCCCGATTCCCGCACCATTCTTATGCTGCTGGTGTATTCGACCGCACTCTACTTTTTCATCTGCTTGTTTGCGTGGGTTTTCGTGCGCGTGGTGTATCGGGGTGTGCCGAAGCCAGCGCAGGGTGCGCATGCTTATCTCATATCGTTCGGAAATACGGGCTTTATCGGCTTCGCGGTGTTGGGTGCCATCATGGGGAATGACGCCGTGCTCTACGGCGCTGTTTACAACATTCCCTACAATGTCTTTATGTTCTCGGTTGGAATGTTGTTTATCGCGAGTACAGGAACAGAAGGCGTGGCGGCCAAAAAGCCGCTAAAAGAACAGGTGAAGGCTATCGGCAAGCAGCTTGTGAGTCCCTGTCTTATCAGCTGCTTCATTGCTATGTTTCTTGCCCTATTCGGCGTTACCGACTCGGGCTATATCGGTCAGACGTGTAATCTGCTGGGGCAGATGACGGTGCCGGCAGCTATGTTGGTAATCGGATCGACGCTCGCCAAGCAGCCCTTGAAGCAGATGGTGAACGATGTCTGGAGCTACCTCACTTCGTTCATGCGTTTGGCAGGTGTGCCGCTGCTCATCTTTTTCATAGGCGGTATCTTTATCCATGATCCATATATTCTTGCGGTTATCGTGATTGAGTCAGCGATGCCGGCTGCTTCGTCGGGCATTATGATGTGCTTGGCCTATGGCGGCGATACCATGACTATGTCGCGTGGAACTTTCATAACCACCATCCTCTCGATCGTCACTTTGCCGCTGTTGGCGCTGCTGGTGGTGTAGCTCCCGTTTCGTGGCGGTCGGCGGGTGCGTTGCACATAGGGAAAAGACAGCTATTGAAAGGCTTTCAATGATTGAGTACCCAACTTCTTTGGAGGATCCGCGACTTGATGTGTACGCGCGCCTGACAGAGCTTCAGTTGCGCAATAAGCTTGAGCCGGAAAAAGGAATTTTTATCGCCGAATCGGACAAGGTTATCGACCGTGCGTTGGCGGCGGGCTATCAGCCGATTTCCCTCTTGGTGCCCGAGCATCGTTTTGAACGCATGGCTGATCTTGTAAATCGCATGGGCGGCAATAAGCCTGTCGAAGAAGGCGGCCTTACTGTTTTCGTTATGCCTGCTGAAGAGGTTGAAAAGTTGGCGGGTTACGAATTGACCCGTGGCGTGCTATGCGCAATGCGCCGCAAACCTTTGCCTTCGGTGGAAGAAACGGTTGCCAATGCACGCCACATTGCCATCTTGGAAGACATTACCAACCATACCAACGTGGGCTCCGCCTTCCGCAGTGCTGCGGCGTTGGGGGTGGATGCGGTTTTGTGTACGCCCGCATGCTGTGATCCTTTGTACCGTCGCGCGGTTCGTGTTTCTATGGGCACGGTGTTCCAGGTGCCTTGGACGCGCATCGGAGATCAGCCGGGGGAGGAATGGCCCCAGGGTGGTATTGCCAAGTTGCGGAGCCTAGGATTCAAGACTGCGGCCATGGCTCTTGACGATAATTCGGTAAGCCTCGACTGTCCTGAGCTCAAAGAATGTGAAAAACTTGCCATCATCATGGGCACGGAGGGTGATGGCCTGTCGCAGCACACCATAGCCGCATGCGACTATACGGTGAAGATCCCTATGGCGCATGGAGTTGATTCTCTCAATGTCGCTGCTGCGAGTGCCGTGGCGTTTTGGGAGCTAAGAGCGCGATAGGTTCTCCTCTCCCTGTACGTGGCATGACGGCGCTCGTATTGGGTTGTGGCGTTTTGGCGAATCGGCTGTTTGTTTGGCTTGACCATGCCAGATACGTTATAATCACAAAACGCCTTATGGCATACGCTGGGCCATCGTCCAATGGCAGGACCCTGGTTTTTGGTACCAGTTATGTAGGTTCGAATCCTGCTGGCCCAGCCA
>URJE01000056.1 GCA_900547965.1 uncultured Eggerthella sp.
AATTCGTGGCGAAACCACCGGTCCCGCCAAGAGGGCGCCACAACAGTTAATTGAACTTGAAGATTTTCTGAGCAACATGATATGCCGTCAAACCGAACTGGCGGCCTAGTGGTGTGGGGATATTGGTGCCAGCATTCAACAGCGTATGTTTCAGCTGGCTATACAACTTCGCATCCTTTGCTTTCAGGTAAGCCCATACATCTGCGCGCTTTTCCTCGTTTTCGGGAGTCTGCTCCATGCGCAAGAACACCGAGCAGATGCACATCATCATGGACAGATAGTTGTGCATGTATTTACGCAGGTGCGAGTTTTCAACCGTATTCAAATCCACTGCATCGATCATGGTTTTGGTAACGCGAATCTGCTGGTCGATACGGGAAAGCATAACCTTTTCGTTAACCGACTGATCGTCGCGACCAATAAAGTAACGATACATGTCAACATCGAAGTAGCGCATGGTTTGGACGTGCGGCAAGGGCACATACACAAACACATTGTCCACGTAGAAGCAATGTTCAGGGAGCTTCAAGCCCATATCACGCAGCAACTGAGTGCGATAGATTACCGAGTGCATAAGCAGATACTGCGAAGAACGGAAATGCCCCACATCGGACCAACCAAACTCCTTGTCGGTCGGAAACACATTGGTATAGCGAATAACAGTACGAGAGTTCTCGAATACCTTTTCGTACACATAATTGCCGATAACCATATCGGTGCCTACAGCATCGCCACCAAGCTCTTCAGCGCGGCTCTTCTGCTCACGCAGGTACGGCATGATAACGTCCATGGCGTTCTTATCGAGCCAGTCGTCAGAATCAACCACCTTGTAGTAGTAACCCTGAGCAGCAGCCAAACCTGCATTGACTGCAGAGCCATGACCGCCATTTTCTTTGTGGATGGCACGAACAATGCCAGGGTGCTCTTCTGCCAGACGATCGGCGATTTCAGCCGTATTATCGCGAGTGGAACCATCGTTGACCAAAATGATCTCGATATCGTCGCCACAGGGCAACAGGGAATCAACGCACTTCTCCATATAGTTAGCCGAGTTATAGCACGGCACCGCAAAGGAGATCGTTTTCATGAAGCGGCACACCTAACCTTTCCGTTCACGCCTTCAGAGATTAACCTCAAGGGCACATTATACCCACCTAGGGGCCTGCGCGCTAAAATGGAGCACGAGAGAAACATCACCCACGAAAGGAATGTTTATGACCACGCTCATCGATTCGATGGTTGAACGCGCCAAAGCCGACAAGAAGACCATCGTTTTACCCGAAGGCCACGACGATCGTATCTTGGCTGCCGCAGAGGAAACCCTGAAGCAGGGCATCGCCAATCTGGTAATTCTTGGCGACGCAGAAGAGATCAATGCCAAGGGCTATAACCTTGAAGGTGCCGAAATCATCAACCCTGCAACCTCCGATAAGGTCGATGAATTTGCAAATCTCCTCTTCGAACTGCGCAAGAAGAAGGGGATGACCGAAGAGGAAGCCCACGAGCTGGTAACGAAAGATAACATCTACTTCGCAACTATGATGGTGAAGACTGGCCAGTGCGATGGCTTGGTAGGCGGCGCAAGCTGCGCAACCGTAAAGATCCTCTCCCCCGCGCTGAAGGTCTTGAAGACCGCTCCAGGCGCTCCTATGGTTAGCTCCCTTTTCCTGATGGAAGTACCTAACTGCGATCTGGGTGAAAACGGTGTTTTCGCCTTCGCTGACTGTGCACTCGAGATTCAGCCCACCGCTGAAAAACTGGCGCACATTGCAAACCTCACCAATCAGTCCTTTAAGCGTTTGCTGGGCAAAGAGGCACGCATTGCCCTGCTCTCTCACTCCTCACATGGCAGCGCCAAGAACGACGACGCTCAGAAAGTCGTTGACGCTATGGCCTACATCAAGGAAAACTACCCCGATTTGAACGCTGACGGCGAACTGCAGCTTGATGCAGCCATCATTCCCGAAGTTGGCGCTTCCAAGGCTCCCGGTTCAGCAGTTGCCGGCAAGGCAAATACTCTCATTTTCCCCGACCTCGATGCCGCTAACATCGGCTACAAGCTCGTTCAGCGTCTTGCGAAGGCTGAAGCATACGGTCCCATCCTTCAGGGCATTGCAGCGCCAGTTAACGATCTTTCCCGTGGCTGTACGGCAGAAGATGTAGTTGGTGTTATCGCCATCACTTGCGTTCAGGCTCAGACGCTTTAGCAGCCAGCACCACCGAAGCGCCAAAAGCCAACGCTTCACACCAAGCCCAATTACTACAGGGCATGACGAGGCAAACTGCCAGTCATGCCCTTTTCAGTTTCGTTATCCTATCCAACAGCAATAAATAAGCGGCTTTGCCAGAACGCGCTCCTGCGCTAGCACAAAGAGAAAGAGCCCCTACCGGGGCTCTTTCTCAGTCACACAGGAGAACGCTTGTGACGCACTATTGCTTCTTGTACTTCTTAACCAGCTGACGACCAGAAATGTAGTTCATGATTTCCGTGGTACCGCCAGCAAACTCATAACCCTTCAGGTCGTTCCAAATACGACCCGCATTGATTTCCTTCGTATAACCAATACCGGCATAAATGGAAAGCGCATGCTCTGCAACCTTGGTAAGGTTCTGACATGCGTACGACTTCAGCAACGCCGACTCAAGGCGCGTAGACTGACCCTTATCGAGCATGGTAGTTACCTTATAGAGACGCGTACGCACATTGTCCAAAATGGTTTCCATCTCAACAAGATGCTGCTGAATTGCGCTGATATGGCCAATAGGCTTCTGGAAGCAGATACGCTCCGAGCAATAGGCACCCGCCTCATTCATAACGGCCTGGGCCTGACCGAGGGCCTGAGCAATTACCAGGCAACGCTCAAACTCAAGCTTTTTCATCAGGTTCTTCCAACCTTCACCAGGCTTGCCAAGGCGCATATCTTCGGTGAGAACCACATTGTCGAAGAAGCAGTCCACAAATGGAACAATCTGCTGGCCGATTTTTTCCAAGCCACCGAAGGTGTAACCCTCAATGTCGTTAGGGATCATCCACAGTGAGTATTTGTCGTTTTCATACGACGGATCTTCATCCTTGGCAACCAAAATGGTGTATACCGCCAGATGGCCAATGGTAACCCAGGTCTTTTGGCCGTTGAGCAGATAGGTACCATCAGGCTGTTTTACAGTAACGCACGTCATTGCATTGTTGTCGGAACCGGCGCCAGGCTCAGAAATTGCCGTTACCGCTACGCTCGTACTTGGAACGTTATTCACGACATCCATGATCTTCTTCTGCTGCTCTTCGTTGCCGAACTCAATAACGTCCATGATGGAGTTGAAATCGGTCTGGAAAGGCAAAACGCAAGTAGTGTACTCATGCAGCTTTTCCATAAGCAGAACCAACGTGAGCTTATCGCAAGGAATACCGCCAACCTCTTCAGGGAGTCCCAGGTGCATGAAGCCCAGCTCGCGGAAAGCCATGGCGGCCTCTAAACTGATGTGATGATCAACCTCATAGGCCTGCTTGATGGCTTCAGGCGTGAAGTACTTTTCTGCATACTCCTTAGCACTCGCAATAAAGAGCTCCTGATCAGGCGTCAGTTCAAAATCCATTATTTCCCCCTATACATACAAACCCTCCGTAAACGCATAACGCGCTCACACCCTGATTCTATTTTTCGGGGAACACCCGTACCAATGCGAACTGATAATAAAAAGCCGCAGAATCTATGAGAGAAGAAAATAATCCCAGGTAAGCAACTTGCAAATCCATAAGAGTGAATGACCTAGGGGGGGGCGAATTACGAAGCCATTAACTAAGTAGACATCAAATCTCATTCAGTATTCCTGGCGGATTATTTTTGCGAGGATTCCATTCAGCATACCCGACAGGTTTTACAGGGGGAGATTAGTGCGATCTTGATTGACTACTCATCCGCCCTATCAGCAATTACTTATTAGATTTCAGGCAGATTATTAGAAGTATTAATCAAAGCAATAACCTACCAATTACTAAGGTAGATATCATGAATAGCGAGAGGAACATCGCTTTACGCCAAAGCGACCAACGAAGGAGGTGGTTATGAAAGGGAGCTCTCACACCACGCTCACCACAGGAAATATCGGTATCCCGAAATTCGACTTAACAGGAAAAACCGCACTTATAACCGGTGTTGGCAGCGAAATCGGGATCGGACGCGCCATAGCACGTACTTTTGCCTGTCATGGAGCAGATCTGGTAATCGCAGATATCGATGAACAAAAAATCAATGCGCGAGCAAAAGAAATCGCGGAAGAATCCGGTAGACGAATCGTACCGGTGCGCTGTGATGTATGCAGCAACAAGGACCAAGAAAACCTGGTTAAGGTAGCCATGGAGAGCTTTGGTCGTATCGACATCCTTGTTAATAATGCAGGGGTTGTCCTAAGCAACGACCAACTGATAGTCGACACCGACGAAGATGAATTCGATCGAGTGGTAGATACCGATTTCAAGGCAGTTTTTTTCCTCTGCAAACGCGTAGCGAAAATAATGATCCAGCAAGAGCAAGGCAATATCATCAACCTCGCTTCAGTTGTTGCCCGAGTAGCATCTACGCGCATGGCAGCTTATGCGGCAGCAAAGGCGGCTGTTGTGCAAATGACCCGTTGCATGGCGTTCGAATGGTCGCGCTTCAACATCCGCGCAAACTGCATTTGCCCAGGATACATAGATACCAATATGACCCAAAGCACGCTCAATAAAGAAAAGGCTTATGAGGCAATAACCCGCCCGATTCCGCATAATCGAAAAGTCGGCGACCCGATGGACATCGCTGCAGCCGCACTGTTCTTGGCATGCGATTGTTCGGACATGGTAAATGGGTTTCCGCTCTACGCCGATGGGGCGCGCTCTATTTGGTGAAACCGGAACAATACAGAGAAAAACAACCCACGAGCACCTTCTTAGAACCGCAGCCGAAACGATCGAAATCGGCAAGAAGGCAAATGAGAAAAGCCCATGATGCATAGCCATTGAGCTGCATCATGGGCTTTGTAGTTATGGAACGATACCGTTGAAAACCAGTTATTTCGTACCGTAATGGGAAGCAGGAACAATCTGGCTACGATTGTGAACAATATTGTAGGTATCGCGAGCAATCATGTATTCCTCGTCGGTAGGGATAACGATAATCGGAACCTTCGACTTGTCAGATGAAATAATGCGCTCAAAGCCGCGCTGTTTGTTCTTTTCGGGATCAAGGATGATGCCGAGAGGCTGCCAACCCGCAAAGATCATGCGGCGCATTTTGTCACAATTTTCACCTACACCAGCGGAGAGAACGATAGCGTCAGCGCCCGACATAAGAGCCAGACATTGGCCGATGTATTTCTTTACACGCGTAGAATACATTTCATAGGCAAGGATCGCACGAGGGTCGCCCGCGTCGGAAGCCTCCCGAACGCTACGCAAGTCGTTGCTGATGCCGGAAATGCCAAGCAGACCCGACTTCTTGTTCAGGATGGTATTCATTTCTTCAGGGGTATACCCCTCATGATCCATCAGGAACGTAACAATAGCGGGATCGATAGAACCAGAACGGGTACCCATCATCAAGCCATCAAGCGGGGTGAAGCCCATGGTGGTGTCGATTGGTCTGCCATGATCTACAGCCGTAATAGAGCAGCCGTTACCCAAATGGCACGTAATGAGACGGATTTCGTTGAGGTCTTCGCCCAAAATAGCCGCTGCACGCTCGCACAGATAGCGGTGAGAGGTGCCATGGAAACCATACTTGCGGATGCCGTACTTTTCATAATACTCGTAAGGGATAGGATACATGTACGAATACTGCGGAAGGGTCTGGAAGAACGAGGTGTCAAACACAGCAACCATCGGCGTTTCGGGCATCAGGGCACGACATGCATTGATGCCAGCAAGTGCAGCCTTGTTGTGAAGCGGCGCAAGCTCTGCCAAATCATCGATCTTGGAAATTACATCATCATCGATGAGCGCGGACTCTTTGAAGAACTCGCCGCCATGAACGATACGATGGCCAACAGCCGCAATGTCATTCATGTCTTTAATGACGGCATTGGGACCCGTGCTCAGGATGTCCAGAACCACACGCATAGCAGCGGTATGGTCTGGCAAGGGCAATTTGTACACGAATTCGTTTTCATCGATACCGTGCTTATGGAGGGACTGTTCGCTGCCAACGCGCTCGCACAAGCCCTTCGCTAGCACCTTATTGTTGGCGATATTAACCAACTGGTATTTCAACGAAGATGAGCCTGCGTTAACGACAAGAATGTTCAAAACCAATCCCCTCCTAGAGTGGTCGATTGCAGAACCTATTTTACGCAAAAACGACTTGAGCCGTATTCCACTGCAAGTGATTTTACGGTGACTGGTGAACGGCAGAAATGGCGCTTCAAAAGGGGCGTATACGCAGACGAACGGCGTACAAAGGACAGTTGCCGTCAAATAATCTCCACGTATCCTCCGCCCCCAAAAGCGGGAAATACTACAGAACGTGCTCGCCCAAGTTCTTTCCACCCAGAATATGAATGTGAAGATGGAAAACCGTCTGGCCAGCATCTGCACCCGTATTTACCACAACACGGTAGCCAGATTCATCGATGCCTTTGATCTTGGCGATTTCGGGAACACGAGCCATCAGCTGGCCCAGAAGATCTGCTGGAACCCCATCATCGAGTGAAGCGAAATGCTGCTTGGGAACGATGAGCGTATGAACGGGTGCTTCGGGAGCAATGTCATCGAACGCGTAGCAGACATCGTCCTCGTAGACTTTTTTAGAAGGAATAGCCCCTTCGACAATGTTGCAAAACAGGCAATCGGCCATGGTCGGTTCCTTTCGAATAGCCATGCGCACCGGCGCACGGAATGGACATATCAGGTTTACGCCTTCTGCAGCGTAGTGTCTACCACATCGTCATTTACAGGCACGCCAAGTTCGCCCTTCAAAACATCAACACGCTGCTGGGCGTTTTCCAAGCGACCGCGCAAAAAGCGGATAAGCACGATTCCTCGCTCGTATTTGACAAGGCTTTCTTCAAGCTCGAGCTTGTTGCTTTCCAGAGCTTCCACAATCTGGCCAAGCTCGGTAATTGCCTCACGGAACGTTAGATCGACATTTTGTTCTTCACTCATGGGAATCCTCCAATGAAAGTAATTCTGACAAACCGGAAGCCACTTCCCCCTCAACACGACAGGAAAGGGCACCATCTAATAGCTGAACCTCGACCAAATCGTCTGGCTGAACCTCGGTTACGCTGCGTAAAACACTTCCCTCTTCGTTACGCGCAATAGACCAACCGCGCTCCAAAATATGCAGTGGCGAAAGGTCATTCAGGCGCGAGGCAGCCATAGCAGCCTCCGAATAATAGGAATCAAGCAGCGTTTTTCCCAAGCGCGACAGCGACTCAACCCCTAAATCCACTTCATGCGTCGGTTTAGCCAACATGGCTTCTCCGCAAGCCTTCAGCGAAGCAGAGGCGCGCATGAGTTCGCTTTCAGCCACTTGCAAAGAAAACGGCAAGGACGCCTGCAGACGTGCTGTATACGACTCGACACGCTCCTGCTGAGACAAGGCGATGTGCGGGCCCAGTCGGTCTAAACGGTTTGCAAGCTGACCCAGGGCATCCGCAGAACTGCCAACCTGCAGCGCAGCGGCACGCTCCATGCGGTCTTGGTAAAGATCGAGCATGCGAGCGTCAGCTTCGTACATTGAAGCAGGATCACGCAAAACAGGGCGGGAAGCCATTGCGTCCAAATACTCAACCGAACGGTTGAGGCGATTGACCAAGCTTTTATCCATGCGGGAAAGCAGCATATCCACCAATGAGTTCAACTCGGCAGAATCAGGCGACACAGCGAGAGCTGCCTGAGTTGGCGTAGACGCTCGGTAGTCCGACACCATGTCGGCAATGGTGGTATCAGGCTCATGCCCAATGCCCGTAACTACAGGAACAGGACAAGCAACAATGGCACGGGCCAAGCCTTCATCATTGAAAGGCATAAAGCTTTCGAACGAACCACCGCCCCGCAAAAGCAGGATAACCTCAACACCGGCATCGCAAACCAGCTGCAGGGCATCAGTCATATCGCGCGCCGCAGTAGGCCCTTCAACGGGCACGCCAGCAACAACCATGCGCGCCAAAGGAAAACGCCGGCGAAAAGTTCGCAGGGCATCGTGTACTACTGCACCATTTGGAGAAGTAACAATGCCCACGGTAAGGGGAATGCGTGGAATAGGGCGTTTGCGAGATGCATCCATAAGCCCTTCAGCCTTTAGCTTTTCGGCCAACTGGGCCACCTGCTGGCGGAGAGCCCCCTCACCAGCAAGCTTGATACCATAAACGTTGAAATCAAGTTTGCCAGAACGAGCGAATATGTTGAACTTGCCTGTTAATTCGACCTTAGCGCCGATAAACAACTTCACACCGCTGGCTTGATAGCGGTTCTTCCACATCAGGCACGTCATAACCGCACCCTCATCTTTGACCGTGAAGTACACGGCCTTGTAGCCAGGCTTATCGGAAAGTTCGCTGACTTCGCCCATTACATGAAACGTATGGTTCTTCAGAATGGAATTTGCAATATTGGTAACTTCAGTAACGGAAAGAATATCCGATTCCTTCTTTGGCGAGGAGGCGCTCCCTACTGAACCCGCAGCAAACCCAGGGTCGGCAGAACGGTACGTTGCCGCACGCGCCGCAGCGCTCTTGGCAGCCGCAACGACATCTTCGTGGGTTGGGGCAGCCTGTCCGCCTCGAGGCGAATCTATATAACCAAAACCGCTCATATCTGGCGTGTTGTCACGCGCCATGGGTTAATTCTCGTTATTAAATGCAGAGAGGTAATAGAGCAGCTGCAGAATCGAAACGAGGGCAGCAGCCACATAGGTAAAGGCGCACGCACGAAGCACGTTCCAAGCACCGGCCTGTTCACCACCGGGAATACCCGTTTCGGCCATGTAGGACAACGCACGGCGACTAGCATTGAATTCCACAGGCAACGTAACGACCTGGAACAGGACTGCAAAAGCATAGAACACGATTGCCAAGGTCACCAAACCAGCCATATTCAAGAAGATGCCTACCAGAAGCAAAATAAACCACGTATTGGTGGCAAATTCAACCACAGGAACAAGAGCGCCGCGTGCCTTCATGGGCGCATAACCCATTGCATACTGACATGCGTGACCCACCTCGTGGCACGCCGTAGCAGTAGCGGTGATAGAAGAGCCGTCAAAAACATCGTAAGAGAGCGTTACCGAATTGTCTTTAGGGTTAAAGAAATTCTGATCAGAACCACCACGATGCACCTGCACGCCTTCAATTCCGTAATAGCTCAGCATGCCAACGGCAACCTGATAGCCCGTCATGTGGCTGGAATTGGGCACATGCGAATACTTCTTAATCTGATGATTAACATACCAGGTAGCAAACGCGCCAATCGCAACAGTAACAACCAGGATCAGCAAATAACTCATATGCATTGGATGGTCTCCCAATAAGCTCAAATTCGTACACTAAAGTTCAAAATAGGATAACGGCATTTATTCCGCTGATTTGCGAGGACGATCGATAACCAAGTTTCCGTCATCGAGTCGTAAAGAAAACTCACCGTTCAGGAATGCGGAAAGCTCCTTGCCTACCACGCGATAGCGCCAACCAGTAAGCAATTCGCAATCTTCCTCATGGCCACGTGCAAGCTTCATGAGCTCATTTTGCGGAGCCAACGTTTGCGGAGCAATACGATTTTGACGAGCGCGTAGATGGACGATGGCGTTCATCAGATCTACCGCAATGTCGACGTTAGCCTCGCTCTTGTGGGCCTTCTGAACTACAGGAAGGTCCTCTTCTGGACATTCCAACCCGCATTTGATGCACTTCAGCACAATACGACCTTCAGCAGGACGCAAGCTTTCACGCATACCGCGCACCATGTACAACTCATCCAAGGTTCGGGCTTCACGGCGGCATGCCTCTACGATTTGCTCGTCAGAAACAACCCATTTTCTCGGGATATTTGCTTTTTGGGCACGTTCTTCGCGCCAAGCAGCAAATTCCCGCGCTGCAGCAATTTGACGAGGAGTGAGTTGGTTTACGCGACGCAGCTTGCGCCATCGCGTACGTGGATCGATTTCGTATTTTTTTGGATTGGATATTTCTGCAAACGCATCATCCAACCAGGAAAGACGACCCTTTTCCTTCAAGCGACTAACCATATCGCGATAGATCTTCGGCAGATAGGTAACATCGTCTGCAGCGTATTCCACCTGCGAGGCGGAAAGCGGCCTACGCGACCAATCGGTAAACGAATCCTTTTTCGGCAGAGTAACCCCACAGAAGGTATGGACCAGCGAGGCGTACGATGCTTGCTGGGTTTTGCCCAACAATGCAGCAGCAACCTGCGTATCGAACACCGGCGTGGGAACAACGCCCGTTTCGTGATACAAAATCTCGATATCCTGAGAAGAAGCGTGGAAAATCTTCATGATATTCGGGTCGGAAAGCGCTGGAGCCATCACCGACAGGTCACGAATTCCCAGCGGATCGATAATGGCAACTTCGCCTTCAATAGCGATCTGCACCAAACAGAGCTTTGCGTAGTACGTTTTCTCGCGCAAAAACTCGGTATCTATAGCCATATAGGGACTTTTGGCGCAGCGCTCCATAAAATCCCGTAAAGCAGCGTCGGTTTCGACGAGCATTGAACACCCTTCATGTCGTTTTATCTAACAACACCCGCGGTTATGCTCAGCCCATGGGCGTTTCGCTCCGCAAGCGGTCATATCATGTACCATTGCATGGTAACAAAAGGGGTGACCGTGAAAGTACTCGTCATACATAATCTACGCTCTGGCCTCCGCAACGGCGCGGTATATGACTTCATGCGCAGTTACGCCGAGCAGGGCGACTCCGTTACCATTCGCTCTTTCGGACCGGATACTGAACTTGCGCCACTGCTCGAGGATGCCGCCGAATACGACTTCGTGGTAGCAAGCGGCGGCGATGGAACCATCGCTTCAGTGAGCTATGAGCTTCGCAACACAGGGATTCCCATCCTTCCCTTCCCTGCTGGTACCGCGAATCTCTTAGCGCTTAACCTGTTCGAGCCCAATGAATCGCACGCTCTGTGCAAATTGGTAGACGAAGCGCTTACGCTCGACTTCGACATGGGCGAAATCGAAGCAGCCGACGGCACAAAGCTTGGCTTCACCATCATGGCAGGGTGCGGCTACAAACCAGTGGTCAATCCGCATATAGCGTTT
>URJE01000057.1 GCA_900547965.1 uncultured Eggerthella sp.
CTTGCTTGCTGTTCTATTCGGCAGCTTTCTTTTCGGCTGCCTTCTTTGCGGTGGTTTTCTTGGCTGCGGTCTTCTTCTTTGCCGCAGGCTTCTTGGCGGCCTTTTTCGCCTCGGCCTTTTCGGCTTTCTTCTTTGCCGCCTCTTCCTTGGCGGGGCAATTGAAGTTCGGGCAGAGCTTCCAAGGCCCACGCTGCGTGGTAACGATGACCATAGGGGCACCGCAGCTTTCGCATACTTCCTGCGTTGCCGTAAGCTTGCCATACTGCGGAAGCGGATAGCCCGTTTCGCATTCATCGTAGTTCTCGCAACGAATGAAGCGTTTCAGCGTACGCGGGTTCTTACGCGCAATAAGCTTCTTCTCTAGGCCCTTTTCCTTGCACGTGGGGCAAATGCCCACTTCCAAGTCGGGCTCTTTATTGGTTTCGCATTCCGGGTCAATGCACAGAACGCGGGGCTTGGAGCGAAATGCCGTGACCTTAATCTGAGGCATACCGCAAACGGGGCACTTCTCTTCCAACGCCTCGATCTTGCCCTTAGGCAGCGGGTAGGTGACGTCGCAATCGGGCCAACCCGCGCAACCGATGAACATCGAGCGCGTTTTCTGAGAAGAGCGTAGCTGCAGATCTTTGCCGCACTTAGGGCACGGACCCACGTAGGCATCGGCGGCAACAGCGTCAGCCAGAGCATCCTTCACTTCCTCAGAATGAGGAAGGAGGCTTGCCAACTGCTCCGAGAGCAAATTGCGCGAATTGGTTACCACCTCGGTCTTTGTTTTCTGACCTTCGGCGATGTTGTCCATTTCCTCTTCAAGCTCTGCCGTCATTTGGGGATGGGTAATGTGAGGCGCGAACTTATCGAGAGCATCGCACACTGCCATACCCAGCTGGCTAGGCTCGATAGGGTCGTTCTGCACATATTTCACCGTATACAGACGTTCGATAATGGAATGGCGGGTAGACTTCGTACCCAAGCCAAGCTTCTCCATCTCCTGAATCAAGCGACCCTGCGAATAGCGAGCTGGGGGCTTCGTTTGGTCTTTTGTGCAAGTTGCACCGTTGAAAGCGATATCCTGACCTTCTTCCAACGCAGGCAGCTGCTCGTCTTTCTTCAAGCCGTAAGGATAGATGCCGCGGAAACCCGGCTTTACCAAAACATCGCCCTTGGCCACAAACTCTTCGCCGCCCACAACGAGCGAGACCTTCGTGCCTTCCACGATGGCCGCATCGGAGAGCGTTGCCAGGAATCTACGAGCAATCAGGTTGTAAAGCTTGTACTCTGCTGCGGGAAGGTTGTCGGGCGTCGCCATGGCCGTAGGGTAAATAGGCGGATGGTCGGTAGTTTCCTTCTTGCCGCGTGTCGCATGCAAAGGGCCGCCCGAAAGCAATTGCTTGCAGTAAGGGGTGTAGGCGGGGTTGCCCATGATTTTCTTCACGGTGTCTGCCAAATCGAGCGAAGAAGGATACACCGTATTGTCTACACGGGGGTAGCTGATATAGCCATCCATAT
Source organism: uncultured Eggerthella sp. (assembly GCA_900547965.1). GTDB lineage: Bacteria > Actinomycetota > Coriobacteriia > Coriobacteriales > Eggerthellaceae > Anaerotardibacter. The sequence continues at coordinate 1,507 of URJE01000057.1, forward strand.
ACAGGCTTTCCGCCAAGCGCATGGTTCGCGCGGGGGTAAGGCCCTCGGCGGAAGCTGCCGCCATAAGGCTTGTGGTGCTGAACGGCACGGGGGGAGCCACGGTGCGCTTACGCTTCGTGATGGATTCAACATGCGCCAAGGTTTGGCCTTCAACATGGGCCATTACCGCATTGGCCTCCGCTTCAGCTTTGAAACGCGCCGTTGCATGAGGAGCGATGAAAGCATTTTCATCTTCGTCAAAAGAGCCTTTGATCACCCAGTAATCTTCAGGAACAAACGCCAAGCGCTCGCGCTCGCGGGCAACGATAAGCGCCAGAGTGGGCGTCTGAACACGACCAGAAGAACGCACGTTGCCGTAGCCGGCAAACTTCACCAGGGTAAGGTAGCGCGTAAGCACCGCACCCCAGATGAGGTCGATGTCCTGGCGCGAAGCGCCCGCGCTAGCCAAGTTGGCATCGAGCGTTACCAAATTGCTGAATGCATGGGTTATCTCTTCCTTGGTAAATGCGGAATAACGCGCACGGGAAACAGGGGCTGTATCGTTAACTTCCTGAATGCACGAAAGCGCATCTGAACCGATAAGCTCGCCTTCGCGGTCGAAGTCGGTTGCGATGATGATGGAATCGGCCTTCTTCGCCAAGTTCTTCAGCGAACGGATAATATCTTTTTCCTTAGGACGCTTTTCGATGGGCGAATACACCAAATAAGGCAGCGCATCCATCTTCCACGCCTTCAGCTCCACGCCATCTTCGGTAAAGGGCTTCTTCTTTTTGAAAGGCGGCTTGGGCAGCACTTTGGGAATATCGGCTTCCATAACTTCGCCATCGGCGGAAACGCCGCGCCATCCACCGCGCTTCTTATACACCAGTGCCGTAGCGAAATCAGGCTCCAAGATATGGCCACGAAGGCCAATGGTTACCCAGTCTTCGCCATCGACGGTAAAGCGATATACGGGAGTGGAATATACCTTGTCGGCTTTGGGCTTTGTTGCGCCCAGCAAATCTGCGATCTTCTGAGCCGCGTCGTTCTTCTCGGTAACAACCAGTTTCACGCGGTTCCTCCTTTTCTGCCGAGCCTTAAGCCCAGCCACCATTCACACGGTTTAACCCCGATTTTCTTATTAACGTGTGCGGGGATTTGCTCCATTTTTTGTTTGGCAATGCCTTCCGGGACACAGCCTTAACTATGCGGCAGAATAGCACCGCGCTTGCCACGCCTGGAGCCCCTCTGCTGCGTAGCAAGATTCAGCATACCCGAATTACGGAGCTCAGAGCGAAAAACATAACAGCGGATCCGCATTGCCCCATCGAAAGAGCCGTTAATAGAGCGGAAAGCTAGCTCATCGCACTTTCCGACTCTGCCTTTTCACGCTCCAGAACCAAACGCATAGCCTCAATGGCGCATTCCAGCATGGAATCGTCGGGTTCGTTGGTAGTTAAGCGTTGCATCTGCATACCCGGCCACAAGACGATGCGTACCAAAGGGTTTTCGGGATGGCTGCCCGCCCACTTCACGGTAATCTCGTATGAAATACCTGCGATAAGAGGCATAAGGGCAATACGCACCACTATAAGCAGGGCAAATGCGGCAGGGCCGCTGATTCCCCATCCCTCGATGAGCAAATTCAGCGGAATGATGGTATATACCAAAATGGCAATGATCATAACCATGATCAAGAATGCCGTGCCGCACCGAACATGCAGTCGCGGAAAGTTCCGCGCGTTTTCCGGCGTAAGCTCAAGCCCGTGCTCGTAGCAGTGGATGGTCTTGTGCTCGGCGCCATGATAGGAAAACATACGCTTGATGTCTTTCATGCGACCGATCAGCCATACATAGAAGACGAATATCACCACGCGCATCAAGCCATCGATGATATTCCAGGCGAAGGGGTTGGTTTCATATTCGCCAACCAACACGTTGGATGCCAGGGCCGGCAGGAAGATAAACAGGCCCACGCCTAAAACCAAGCCCATAACCAGGGAAATTGCCATTTCTGCTTTTCCGAAAAACGGCTCTTCTTCCTCTTTGGCGACATGAGCGGGGGCATCTTTACCCTCGGAAGCGCAAAACGGCCCCTCTTGATTGTCATTCGAGTTTCGCCCAGTGAGGTCAGGCTCAGTTACCACTTCAAGGGTTCGCTGGGCACCAAGGGCATCAATCATGGTGTCGGGACGTCCGAAATCGCGCTTCCAAGAAAACGGGGGTTCTTGCTCGGACCTATTTCCCCCGGACTGACAGCCGTCCGGCCCTTGAGGGCCCGCATTGCCGATAGGGCTCTGGTCCTCGAAACCGCATACTCGGTTGTTGAATTCGCCATCAATGCACAAGCCACCAGCCGCCACTTCCTCGGCAACCGTTTCGGTCTGTTCGTCTTCGTCATCGAACGCGTGGTTGGCAGCAATCTCGAGCGCTTTGTATCCCAGCACCAACGAATCGACCAGAGCCACGCACCCGCGCACCAGCGGCCAAGAAAGCCATTTGGCGCGCTTCCCCTTCTTGGACAGAGGATGCTCCTCGGAGTGCATATGGCCATCGGGCTCTCGCACGGCAACAGCCCAGTTGAGCTTGCCGCGCATCATCACGCCTTCGATAAGTGCCTGCCCGCCAATATGGGTACGGCGCTGGCCATCTTCGGTAAATGCTCGTTTCAGATCGCTTCCCATGAAGAAAGGCTACTCCCTTACTACTTTTGGATAGGGGTTTCCGCAGGTCATCTTACCTTCAGGGCAAACCCCGCGGACGCAAGGGGCGCCGGCGTCCATAAAGATGTAGGGCGCCGTAGGGCGAACAAGCTCAAGCATGCGATTGGCAAGTTCGCGGATTTCCCATTGAGCACGGTTGCAGCAGCGCAAGCTCAGGAAATGAAGCAACTCGCGGATATTCATGGTTATGACGATCTTCGTTTCTGCGGCATTGGGAAGAAGATATCTGGCATCTTCGGCGGGAACGCCTGCATCAAGCAGCTTATGGTACGCATCCACGACAGCATCGATTGCCTCATCGAAGATGCGAGAAGTATCTTCCTGAGCAGCAACCGTAGGCGGCTTCACCACTTCAACATCCCCTGCGAACTTAACATACCGCTGAGACTGCTGGTTGAAGCTGGCCAAGCGATGGCGAACCAGCTGATGAGTGAGTGCGCGAGATACGCCGTCTACCGCGAACGTGTAGCTCACATGCTCCAGGGTGGAAAAATGACCTGATTTCATAATGGTGGAAAGCACGCTCTGTACTCGTTCGGGCGGCATAGTTTCCATGAGCTCGGTTGCGCCAACAGGGGCATAGCAAAGACGTGCCGCCGTTGCCACTGCGCGTTCAGGGTGTTCAGGATATTGCAAAAGCTCTACGTTCATAGGGCTCGTCCTTTCTCTTCTTGCGCCATCATAGCGAACCGACTCCAGCCAACCGCCCCCAAACAGGGCGGTTCGCGGAAAGAACACGCTAAAAGGCGACTGAAGGATGCGCCCACAAAAATGCGCCCTGGAAAAATGCTCTTCCAGGGCGCATTACGATAGCGGCAGCCGCGCTTTCGGGAGGCACCACAACCGCGCTTTCGGGACACATCAGAGCTGCGCTTTCGGGAGGCACCACAACCGCGCTTCACTTGTCGGAATCAGACCTACAGCTCTATGCGCTCAAACAGGTCTCTGCCCACTCCGCATATCGGGCAGGTAAAATCCTCCGGAAGTTCGTCAACATATTCGATATGGCCGCAAACCGTGCAACGCCAAGCGAAGGTACGACCCGCTGCGGGATCCGATTCCTCTTTCTTTGCGGGAGCATCCTCGTTGAAACTCGGTGCCTTCGGTGGAGTCTTGTCGCCTTTCACCTGATGATAGTAGGCGTACGTCATGGGTTCCTCGCCGCCAAGAGATGCAGCATCTGCCACGTTCCCGATGAAGAGCACGTGGGTTCCCAGGTCAATCTCTTGCTCAACCGTTACCGAAAAGTGAGCACAAACCTGCTCCACTACATAAGGGATACCCTGGGCAGACGTTTCGGTGGCAAAGCCTGAGAACTTATCGGTATCGGCACTTGAATGAAACCCAAAAGCGCCGATAAGCTCCATCGAAGCGGACTGACCGAGCGCCACCACCTCGAGCGCACCAGTTTCACGCACGCCCTGCGTGGTGAAATTGTCTTTGTTCAGCGCAATGCTCACCTGAGCCGGGCTACTCGTAACCTGCGTGAACGTGTTTGCCACGCAGCCAACTGGCTTTCCATCCCTCAAGGAGCTAACCAGGTACATGCCGTAGGCTAGCGACCGAAATGCAGTTTTATCCATAACCCCCAAACCTCCCCTTGCTAAATTGTGATCATAAAATACGAAGCATTATGAGCAGCGGCAAGAAAACCCCTGGTTAATGAGTTGATTTTTTGCCGCTTTTCTTGTTTTCCAAGTATTTTAAACCCTTGTGAGCCAACTGTCCGCCCGCAGCTACCGCCGCTCCGGCAACGCCTTTCGCAACAGGTTTCGCCACCTGAGCCGCCGCACCAGCAACACCCTTAACGACGGGCTTTGCCGTTCGAGCTGCCGCCCCGGCAGCAAGTGGCGCTTCGCGAACAACCTTCTTCGCAACTTTTGGGGCCTCTTCAGCTGCCTTGCGGGCCGTTTTCTCGGCGGAACTTTTAACCGCAACGGCAGCTTTTTCAGCGGCATCATCAAGCTTTTCCTCGAAAGGCGTTGCCGTACGACCCGAGTAATTACGCTGACCCTTGCTTATCAAGGCTGCACCACCCGCAATTGCCGCAGCACCAGGACCAGGCAGAACAAGCATGGGGACGCCTGCAGCAGTCAAGGCAGCACCCGCCGCCACTTGCGCTGCACCTTTTATCTTGTGCTTTGGGTTGTCTTCATCATCCATGGGCAACACTTCGGGAACCACGTATTCAGGTTCGGCCGAGAATCCGCCGTTAGAAGTATCGTGATTATCCCTTGCAGTCGTTCTATAGCTATCGTTCATTGCAATTCCTTTTCCTACCTGCGCACAAGTGCAGTAAAACTAACAAGGGCCTGACGCCAGCGACGCCCGTTCCGAGCCAAGCATAGCCGCGCACCCGCTATAAGCCAAGCGGAGCAGCACACCCGTCGCAAGCCAAGCAGAGTCGCACGCCTGCCGCACGCAAGAGCAAGCAAGTCCGCAATGCTCCATGGGCTGCAAAGGGCGCGCACGCCCTTTGCACGCAAGAGCAAGCGGCACTTCCACGCGCACCACTTGCGCTTTCCACGAACATGGGACATGCGCACTGCATACAGCACGACCGAGCGCCCGTGCACGCCGCGCTTTCCCGCAACGTATCCAGCTTACGGGCACAAGCCATCGCAACCGTCGAAAAAACAAAGATGATGCCAAGCCGTTGCACAATAGGGAGAGACAGCCCCTGCGTGAAAGCAAAAACAAAAATCCTCGCATCTTTGCAACTTTTTTTCGATTAGGGACTCCCTCCCGCCCCTGCAAAGCGAAAATAGGCAGTTTTATGGCCAATTATCCGCGTTTTCACGCCCCGACTCGCGATATGGAACCACGCAACAATCCGCAATCGCAAAAAAGTTGCAATTCGAGCCATTTTTTTTGTTTTCGAGCTCCCGGAACGGCTTTCGGCAGCACTATAGGCGGGACGGCCTGGGTGCAATGCTATGAACGGTGCGGGCGCAGCGTTCTATGGGCAAGACGATCGGGTGCGGCGCCGTGGAGAGCGATCTGGTCACGGTGCCACAGGCAGTCGGATGCGGCGCCGTGGGGAGCAACCCAAACAGAGCGGCCACAGAACGGCAACGCTGGACGGGCATGGAGGACATGCACAAGACAACACTCGAAACACACCTAGTAGCCTGCGGGCTTACAGCGAAAAATGAAAAAGGCGCCCGCACAATGCGGACGCCTTCGTCTGAACACAAACTAAATGCTATTCAGCAGCGTTCTCTGCAACCTCAGCAGCAACAGCTTCTTCAGCAGCCTCTTCTGCTTCGCCTTCTGCAACAACAGCAGCAGCCTCAGCCTCCGCAGCAGCCTTAGCAGCTTCTGCTTCAGCCTTCTTGGCGAACTCAGCAGCACGAGCAGCCTTGGCAGCAGCCTTAGCCTCACGTTCTGCCTTCTTAGCAGCCTCGGCGGCCTCGATAGCAGCAGCACGCTCTGCCTTCTTAGCAGCTTCGCGAGCAGCAACAGCCTCGGTAGCAGCACCGAACTTGTTAGCGAAGCGCTGTACACGTCCGCCAGAGTCGATCAGCTTCTGCTGGCCGGTGAAGAACGGATGGCAAGCGTTGCAGATGTCAACGCGAATCTCCGACTTCGTGGAGCGAGTCTGGAAGGTGTTGCCGCAGGTGCAGGTTACCGTGCAGTCAACGTACTCGGGATGGATATCTTTTTTCATTGGTTCTCCTTACTATGCCTTGGTTTCCGACCAAGGCGAGATAAGCCTACTTAGTATAGCGCAGGAGCGCGCTTTCGCAAGGTGGTTAAGCTTTCTTCCCTGTTCCTTCATAACGCCCCACCTAAAAGAAGTGTCGCAAAGTGCAAGAGGGCTACACAACGGAAAGAGCCCCGTATGTTGAGCCGAATCCTCCGCGTTGCTCCTGGAGACAGCGATTCATTCCAAGAGCACAAGGGAGGTCGGCATATGTTGCGAGGCTCTTCGGGGGTCTATTTCTTTTTGATCTGGCTGGGATGGAACTTGAAGAAGTCGGTGCGCGGAGGGAGATCACGCACGCGATGACGATGCTCGTCGAGCTCCATAGCGTTGCACAGCTCTTCCATGCTGTCGAAATCGTAATTCCAGCTGAAGAAATCCTCGAACTCGAAATTCATATAGTCGCAGATGCGCTCGGTGCCACGCGGGACAACCGGATGCATCAGCAACGTTGCGATGCGCAGCAGATAGAACGAATCGACCAATACCTGACGGCGTGCATCAGCATCTCCATTGGCTTCCGCCTCGCGAATACCGCTTGACCAATACTTATTGGCGTAGCGAATGAACTCATCCATCAAAGCCATGATGGAATGGAGGTCGACGTGATACATCAGCTCTTCGTACTTGTGCATGGTTTTGTTCACCCTGGCAAGCACCTCGGTGCTCACTGCCCCAAGAGGCATATACCCCTCGAAGCTCTTTGCCGCCTCATAGAAGCAGCTACGCGCCAAACGGTTAAACACCTTGGTAAGAAGCGCGCCTTCCTTCAAGGCAGGGTCGGCAACACGCGGATCTTCGCGCTTTTCAGGGTCAGGGTCGAAGATCTTCGGCTTGAATCCTACCGATTTCTGATCGAGCGCTAACGCGAGGAAATGAGCGCGAAGCTGCTCAGAGGTATAGTGCTCCAAAAGCTCGTCTGCCGTAGGCGGTTTCACCGAACCAGATGAAGAGGCCTTCTTGTCACCAAACAGAATATGATGGTTGGCAATAAGCTTTGTCTGCTGCAATTCACCCTCAGGAGCATCGGCGACCACAGGCTGCTTTTCCTGAAGGGCGGCAAACAAGGCGGGTTGGGCAACGCCATAGAAGTACAAGTTGTCCTGGCCGATGAACTGATATACCTTTGCATCTTTTTTGCACCAGAAAGAGCGCCATGCCGAGCGCGAAAGGCCACGATCGTCGTTGCGCGCCATAGTAAAGGAAAGCGGCGCCCAAAGGCTTTCGGGCCAACACCATACCGTGAGACCATCTACCCCATCGATTTCGGGAACGGGCACGCCCCATTCGACGTTGCCGGAAATGCGGAAGGGCACCAATGCCTTACCGGTGCGGAAGCGAATGTTCGCATCGGCCAATATGGTACGCGCTTTATCGCGATCGTAAACGTTCTCGAATTCGATCTCGAAACTTTGCTTGCCCTTGGCGGCATCGCGGTACACATGCGTGGGCAATTTGTCTGCAATTTCCTGGTATTTGTCATGCAGTTCCACCTTGATGTAAATGATAGGCGGAACCAGGAATTCCTTGATGGTTTTGGTAACAACCGGGCGAATGCATGGATCGTCTTCCAGGGCATCAACGTAATCGCGAACTACGTTGGACATGCCAGGCAAGTCGAAGTACCAATTACGCACCTCGCGCATTTCCGGCACCGTGCCCGAAACCGAGGAAATCGGGTTGATGAGATCAACCGGGTCGTACTGATGGCCCAAATCGCATTCATCGGCATAGGCTTTTTCGCTTTTGCAGCCCTGAACAGGACAATGCCCCACTACCTGACGGCCATTCAGGAACATACCTTCCTGGGCATCGTAGAACTGAAGGGTGCTTTCCAAATGCAGGAACCCTTTTTCATGGAGGCGCTGTACGAAAGCAGCCGAAATGGAGCGATGAACCTCACCGCAATGGCCGAGGCCGCTGCCCTCGTACACATCAAGGCTGATGTCGTACGCATCAAGCGTTGCCTTCTGACGATCATGGTTGCGGCGAACGTAATCCTCCAGGGTTCCCTCGAAAGAACCGGATTCAACTTCCTTGCGATATCCCTCTTCGATAGGAGAGCCAAAGCAATCAGTACCAGAGACGAATACCACGTTTTCAGAGCCGATGCGATCGCGGAGGAAGCGAGCATAGCAGTCGGCGGGTACGAAGACGCCACCCACATGACCAAAATGCAGAGACTTGTTGCCATAGGGCATGCCTGCCGTTACAACGGCACGCTTCGGCCATTCGATACGTTCTTTCTTATTTTGCGATGGAGCCATTGCTCTCCAACTCCTTCAACGCTGAAGCCAACTGGTCAGCGGAAATAGACTTATTTTCAGATATCAGGTCGAGCAGGGTGGAAATATCATCCGAGCTATTCTGCCTGAGATTCACCGTTTCATAATCGGACGCGTGCCCCGCAAGCTCAGCTGCATATTCGATAGCGTCTTCCTTCGTGCCAATCTCATCGGCAAGACCGTTTTCCACGGCATCAGTCCCAGTAAACGTGAGGCCCGTAGCCAAGGCACGCACTGCGTCGACAGACATATTACGACCATCGGCAACGGTCTGGATGAACGTTTCGTTGATCTGGTCTACCTGAGCCTGATAATATGCCCGCTCTTCATCGGTAAGCTTGCGCGTACCGTAGGTGGAATCCTTGCTTTCGGCAGAGATAATATCTTCCGCAGAGATGCCGAGCATGCTCATCAGTCCCGAATAATCGACCAACTGCATAGCGGTGCCAATTGCGCCGATGGCAGTGGTGCGCGCCGTGAAGATGTAATCCGCCTGACTGGAAATCTCATAAGCAGCGCTCGCGTTGGTGGAAGCGCTCGAGACCACTACCGGCTTGCCCGTGTCCTCTCGAAATTCCTTCACATAGGTGGCCATTTCCTCGCCGGCGGTAGCCACACCGCCCCCTGAGTTCACGCGCAGCACAACTGCAATGATCCTGCTATCGCTTGCAGCAACGTCAAGCTGCTGCTTTAGGCCATCGGGGCTGTTCGTTGTGCCGTCATACTGAATAGTGCTATCGATATCGATAACCGCAACCGTATTCGGGAACAGCGGTTCGCTGTCGTAGGAGCTTGACCCGCCCAGACCGGCGATGGCTGAAGTGCAAGACACGATGCCGAAAACCGACACCAGGCACACCGCAACAATTGCGACGAGCGCCACAATCCATCCGCGGGATTTGCGGGGCTCTTTCCGAGCAACGGTTGACGCCGCAGCAGATTGCGGCGCTTGCTCGAACGGGGGCTGGGGCGCAGGCTGCCCATACCCTACTGGCGG
>URJE01000058.1 GCA_900547965.1 uncultured Eggerthella sp.
GCGTTTTTTGCCGCATGTCGTTGCAAAAAACGCACCTCGCACCCAAAGCTCTGAGCACTAAAGCAGGGTCGCAACGATATTCGCTGCGACCCTGGCTGTGCGCTCTGCCGTTAAAGCGTACGGCTTGCCTATTAGGCGATTAAGCGGTGGGAACCTCTACGTTCTGCTCCTTGAAGTACTTGGCAGCACCTGCGTGATAAGGAACAGAGGTGATGGAAGTAGCGGTTTCAAGGTCGAGTTCCTTGTACTTAGCGTGTGCGTCAGCGTTGTTCTGAGCACCGTCGAACAGGGACTTGGTGAAGTTGTAGACGTCGTCTTCGCTTACGGAGTTGTTTGCAAGAACAACAGAGAGAACGGAAACGGTGGTGGTGTCAGCGTCCATGCCGCTGTAGGTTCCGGCGGGGATGGTTGCAGCTGCATAGTAGGGAGAGGTTTCCTGAAGCTTGGCGATGTGCTCGGCGTCCATGGATACCAGGTATGCCTGCTTAGAGGTGGAAAGGTCGGTGATGGCGGTGGTGGGAGCACCAGCAACGATGAATGCTGCGTCAACCTTGCCGTTCTTCAGGGAGTCGGCAGAGTCAGCGAAGTTCTGATATACAGCGGAGATGTCCTTTTCAACATCGATGCCATAAGCGCCAAGAATGTCTACTGCGTTGAAGTAAACGCCGGAATTTGCAGCGCCAACGGAAACGGTCTTGCCCTTCAGGTCGGCAACGGACTTGATGTCAGCGTTGCAGGTAACGATCTGAACCTGCTCGGGGTACAGAGCTGCAACAACGGAGAAGTCCTTGTAAGCTGCACCGTCGAAGAGGTTGGTGCCGTTGTAGGCATAGGTTGCAACGTCGGTCTGGCAGAATGCGAGTTCAGCTTCGTTGCTTTCAAGGGACTGGATGTTTGCCTTGGAGCCTTCGCTGGAAAGAGCGTTTACGGTGATGCCAGCGTTGTTGGTTGCGTACTGGGCAAGAACGCTGCCGTAAGCGTAATACGTGCCAGACTCGCCACCGGTTACGAAGCGCAGTTCCTTGCTGCTCTTGCTGTCGTTCGACGAGCTGTTGCTTCCGCAGCCAACCAGTGCGAGTGCCATGCACGCGGCGCAAGCTGCAACGAAAATAGCCAGAAGCTTTTTCTTCATGTCCTTCTCTCTTTCTTTTACGTTTTGCTGAAAGTGAAAGTCGAACGCCTCGGCGTTGGGATTGCGCGATCGCATGTAAGAGTGCGTCTACAAACCCAACGCCGAGAGCGTTCGGCATTTCGTTGTTTGACAATTTTACGTGAACTAACCGTATATTTTTTGTAAAAGCATGATTAATTTTGTTATGCAACAAAATTCGTTGGATAGCGGTATTCTGTTAACGATGAACGGCATGTAGCGTTTTGCATGCTGTGATTCGCTCGGCGGGTGGTTCGACAATCGTTGTTGCCATGTTGGGTTTGGTCTCGGAGACGGCCCTTCTTTCGGCTCCGCTAAGCGAAAGGGTGCACGTTTATTCGTGTGCCTACCTATACTAATGGCTCCGTAATAACTACGTAGTGAGGAAAGGCAGTTATGGCGCTCGAAGGCTGGGACTGGTTTATAAAGCTTGCAGAAAATGAGAACTTCACGAAGGCTGCCGATGAGCTTCAAATCTCGCAGCAGACGTTAAGTGCGCGTCTTGTTTCGCTCGAGCGCAATCTGGGTGCCAAACTGGTGGTACGCGGTACTCCTATTTCCCTCACTTCGGCAGGCAAGGTGTTCTTGCTGTATGCGCGTGAGCAGCGTCAGGCTCAGCAGGACATGATTCGTCAGATCGGCGAAGTGGCCGGTGGCGGTGCGGGCGTGTTGAAGGTGGGCATTTCCCATACACGCGGAAGCTATCTTATGCCCAAGGTAATTCATCGTCTTTCCGAAGAGCTGCCCGCGGTTACCGTGAAGCTAATCGAAGATACCAATCGCAACCTTCTGCGCAGCGCCGAGCGCGGTGAGGTGGATGTCGCTATTGCTCGCTTCGAGGGCACATGCCCTGGCGTGGAGGTTGAACCTATTTATAAGGAAGAAATCGTCTTGGCGGTTCGGTCCGACGTACTTTCGAAGGCTATGGGAACCAGCTCTGAGTTAGCTATCAGCATCCTGAAGGAGGAGGGCATTGGCGCACTGAAGAAGTGCCCCTTCATCCTTGGATCGGTTGACGATATATCAGGACGTGTTGCCTATTCCGAGCTTCGCAACGCTGGCATCAAGCCTCACGTTGTGGCTACCAGCGGCAATATGCCCACCCTGCTTTCCCTGTGTTCTGAAGGGCTGGGAGCGGTATTCTGCCCCACCGATATGCTTGATTATTCTCCTATGGCGAGCCCTGATTTGCTGCGTATCCCCCTTTCTTCCCAGTCGAGCTACACCATCGAGCTGGGCATTCCATCGCGTTCCGAACGTTGGCAGGTGGTCGACTCCTTCCGTCGTATTCTGCTGGAGGTTACGGCGGAAAAGTAACTTCTGTCTCGCCAAATAAATCGGGCGTTGAGCTTCTTTGTCTAAGGTGACTCAGCGCGCGTTGAAAGAGGAAAGGCTATTTAGTCGTATATCGGTGCTTTTAATGGTTACGCACCATCAATGGGGGCAGCGAGATCTCTATAACCAGTTTTCATTGAGCCCGGAGCAATGTTTTGCTTCGGGCTCTTGGTCTTTAGGGACGGTGTTTACAGGAGTGCGGGGCGATGCCTTTGGTTATTGGTTTGTCTTCGATGCGGTTTAAGCCGACACTTGTCTGAAATTGTTCGATTAATCCACAAATGGGGAGTTTCTGTAAAGGAATTGATGGATGAGGGGCTATCGGCGGTAGCAAGATACAATAACTGAGTTCTGTGTGTTCGGTATCTGTGCGCTCGTTGTTTCGGAGGCGCAGTTGTGATTGTTATGCAAGGAGGTGTTCCTCAACGTGAAGAATGCCCTACGCGTTCTTAAGCGTGACTATCTGCGTTTGCTCAAGGCGCCGGCTGCTTTGGTGGTCGTGTTCGTCTTGGTGGTGCTGCCCTCTCTCTACACCTGGTTCAACGTAGAAGGTTTTTGGAACCCTTACGACAATACGGGAAACATCCGTGTGTGCGTGGTCAACGAAGACGAAGGTGCCTCAACCGACATAATGGGTGACCTTGATTTGGGCAGCCAGGTGGTTGATCAGCTGCACGACAACGATCAACTCGGTTGGACTTTCACCGACCGCGATACCGCCATGGAAGAAGTGAAATCGGGGAAGGCCTATGCGGCGTTTATCATCCCTTCGGATTTCAGCTACGACGTCACTACGTTTCTAACGGGCGACATCACTCAGCCAAAGCTCGAGTATTACGTAAATGAAAAAGCAGGTGGCGTTTCGACCAAGGTTACTGACACGGGTGCAAATACCTTGGACGAGACCATCAATTCTACCTTTGTCTCTACGGTCAGCGGTGTAGTTGCTGAAGAAATCGACGAGGGTTTGAAGCAGGCTGAAGGCGATATCGGCGATGCGCGAACCTCTATCGAAAAGCAGTTGGACAAAGCCAATGCCTCGTTGTCGGATGCGCGTAATGCAGTTGGCGATTTGTCATCCGCTTCGAATGACCTTTCTTCTAAGACCAATGATGCAAAAGACAAGCTGCAGGGAGCCAAAGGTGATATAGCCAACTTGAGCCAGCAGCTCTCGGATGCTTCCAGCTTGCTTTCTGAAACCCAGCAGGCGCTGGGTCCCTTTGTGGTGCAGATGACGGGCGTGTTGGATCGGTCCTCCAATCTCGCTTCTCAGGCTGCCACTAACGCAAACGCTGCTGTGGGCAAGGTAAACGAATCTATTTCAGGCGCAGAGGGCACGGTTGATGCAGCGGTTGCCCAGGGCGAAGCAACGGTAAAGATGAATACTGCCATAATCGCTTCCCTGCGATCGCTTGAGGAAACACCTGGTTTGAGCGACGAGGCGAAGCAGGCCATCGAGGAATCCGCCAAGACCCTTGAAGCGCAGAACAACTCGCTGCAATCTGCTGTTTCTGGGGTGAAGGATACCTATCCAGCTTTGAAGTCGGCTTCGAACGATATAGCTTCGGCATCCGAAAAAGTGAATACTGCTTTTCAAGGCACACTCGAAAACACTGATAAATATCGCGGCACTTTAACCAGTGAAACGCTCCCAGCATTAAGCGATAGCACCACGAAACTCTCGAATGCTCTTTCGGGTCTTTCGACGGCGGTCTCTAACCAGTCGCTTCTTATTGATCAGTCCATGACGGCGCTCGATCAGCTTAATTCCGCGCTGCAAACCACGGCATCCGCGCTCGGTCAAACCGATGGCGTGCTTGCCGGCTTTCAAGATGACATCGATACGGTTAGAACCGATCTTGTTGCTTTGGGCACCGCTAACACTTTGCGGGATTTGCTTGGCGAAGACGGCTTGAATCCCGACAAGATTGCCGACTTCATGCTTTCGCCGACCGAGCTGCAGACTGAAGAGCTGTATTCGGTTAATGCTTATGGTTCCGCAATGGCCCCTTTGTTTATGAATATGACGTTGTGGATCGGTGTGTTCATGCTTTTGGTCATCTTGCGCCAAGAGGTTGACGATGAAGGCATCCCCAATCTTTCTTCGCGCGAACGGTACCTGGGCAAATGGCTGTTCTTGGCACCCTTGGTTTCCCTTCAGGCCATAGTGTGCTGCGCTGGTAACCTGTTCTTGGGCGTTCAGGTGGCAAGTGTGCCCCTGTTCTTCTTGACGGCGATGTTCGCGTCCCTTACCTATCTGTGCATTCAGTATGCGCTTTCGGTGCTGCTGCAGCATGTTGGCAAGGGTCTCTGCATCATTCTGATTTTTGTGCAGATCCCAGGCGCAACGGGCCTGTATCCCATTGAGATGACCCCCGATTTCTTCCAGGCTGTGTATCCGGTATTTCCGTTCACGTATGGCATTAACGCGCTGCGCGAAACCATTGCCGGTTTCTACGGACTGCAATGGCTCGGCGAAGTGGGGATGCTGCTGCTCTATTTCTTGGTGTTCTTCGTCATTGGCTTCCTGCTGCGCCCTTACCTCACCAATGTGAATCGTATGTTCAGCAAGCAGATTGCTGCGAGCGATATCTTGAATGGCGAAGAAGCAAAACTTCCCGCGCGCCGCTATCGTATGGATCAGCTGTTCCGTGTTTTGGCTGACAGGGAAGAGTATCGTAGCCAGCTAGCAGAAAGCGCCAAGCGCTTCATGGGTTTGTATCCACGCTTAAGGCGAGGCGGTTTCTTCTTCGGTCTGGCAGTGCCTGCCATCATCACTCCTCTTCTTTCCCTCTTGGGCTTCGAGAAGGTGATCATGCTTACGTGTTGGCTGATATGGCTGGTTACCATCATCATCTTCCTGGTTGCGATCGAATTCATCCGTGATCGTTTGGCTCACGAAGTTGCTCTTGACGATCTGTCGGATGACGAGTTGCGAGAGCTGTTTCAGGCGCGCGACGGCGTTTCGAGCTCTCCGGCTCCGCAACCGGTTGATCTGAAAGGCGGGCTGAAATAATGAGAGTGATCCGCCAGCTTTTTGTCGACGACATGAAGCGTATCTTCAGTAACCTGATTACCGGTCTTATCGTTTTGGGCTTGGTGTTGCTGCCTTCTATTTTCAGCTGGTACAACGTGCTGGCATGCTGGGACGTGTTTCACAACACTGGCAACCTGAAGGTTGCGGTGGTGAATAACGATGAGGGCTATCAGAGCGATTTGGTTCCCATGAAAGTGAACATGGGTGAGCAGATTGCCAGTTCGTTGCGCGCCAATGAGCAGATGGATTGGATATTCACGAACGAAGATGACGCTATCGACGGCGCAAAATCGGGTAAATACTATGCCGCAGTGGTTATCCCTGAAAGCTTCAGCAAAGACATGATGACGTTCTATTCAGGCGAATCGGACCATGCGGATCTGATTTACTACAGCAACGAAAAGAAGAACGTGGTTGCTCCGAAGCTTACCGATCAAGGTGCCAGCAAGGCGTCCGATATGGTGAACCAAGTATTTGCCAAAACGCTCGCCGAAGTGGGCATGAACGTTGCTTCTTCGTTGCTGAAGTATTCGGATAATGCCAATATCGACAGTCGATTGGGCGATTTGGCGAACCATGTGGATACTATGGGTGCTCAGATGTCTGATGCTTCGCAGACGCTGAGAACCTATGCTCAGGTACTCGATGCCTCTCAATCTTTGGTAGCGGGGTCGGCTGTGCTTTTGGGACAGGCAGGTGATTCTGCTGCTCAGGTGATGGACTCTGCCAACCAGGCGAAAGATTCCGTTTCTTCCATGGGAGATGCCCTGAAGGCGTCTAATGCCGCTTTGGGTGAGGCCATTTCCAACAGTGCCGCCGGTTACGAAGGGGTCTCAAACGCGATCGATCAAGCCTTCAGCTCTGCCAATACCCTTGCGGGCACTTCTGCGAGCAGCTTAGACAATCAGGCTTCTTCGATTGGGGCTCAGGCTTCGCAATTCGAGTCTCTGGCAAATCAGGTAAGGAGTTTGGCGAATTCACAGAGTGATCCCGATTTGAAGGAAACGCTCACGCAGCTTGCTGTGCAGCTGCAGGCTTCTGCCGATTCCCAGAAAGCGTTGGCGGATGGCTTGCGTACGGCTGCTGATTCCATCAGGGCCGATGCCTCTTCGACTCAAGCCGAGCATGACAAGGTAAGCGCTCTTGCTGCTCAGGCGAAGAACAGCGTAGGCCAGCTTTCCGAGGATTACAACAACACCATCAAACCTCAGCTCGATACCTTGATGGACCAAGTTTCCGCTATGTCTGGCTCGCTTTCCTCGAGTGCGTCCACGCTTGGTTCGGTGGGGGACGATCTGCAGAATGGCGCCGATTCCCTTGCTGGTCGCATTGCAACGTCTAAGCAAAAGCTGCTCGACACGGCATCCGATTTGGATGATTCAGCACAAAAGCTCACTTCGCTTTCCACTGCTATGCGTGAGGCTCTTTCTTCGGGTGACCTCGAACAGCTGCGCACGGTGCTCTATTCCGACCCCGATGCCCTTGCATCGGCGTTGGCGGCTCCCGTGCAGCTTGAGCGCAATGCGGTATTCCCTGCAGACAACTTCGGCTCTCAAATGGCTCCGTTGTACACCACGTTGGCTTTGTGGGTTGGCTCGTTGTTGTTGGCGGTTGCTATCAAGGTGGAGGTGTCGCGCAAAGCTCAGATAAAGCTGGGGTATCCAAAACTGCACCAGCTGTTCTTGGGGCGTTTTGGCGTATTCGCTTTCGTTTCCCTGTGTCAAAGTACCGTTTTGGCTTTGGGCAACATGCTGTTCTTGCAGGTGCAGGTGAGCAATCCGTTGTTGTATCTGATTTGCTTCTGGTTGGCGGGTTTGGTGTTTACCTTCATCATCTATTCGTTGGTGGTATCGTTTGCCAACTTGGGTAAGGCTATTGCCGTCTTCCTCCTCATCATCCAGGTAACCTCTGGTGGAGGCAGCTTCCCACTCCAAATGCTGCCCGATTTCTTCCAGGTTCTTAGCCCCTTCCTGCCGGCAACGCATGTTATCAATGCTATGCGTGCAGCCATGATGGGTGTCTACATGAACGATTTCTGGATAGAGATCGGCTTGCTGCTGCTGTTCGTTGTGCCGTTCCTGCTGCTTGGATTGGTGTTCCGCAAGCCTTTGATGAAGTTCCTGAATTGGTATATCGAAAAAGTGGAGGAGTCGAAGCTGGTCTGCTAGTGAGCCCAGTAACGTTGAGGTCTTCAGCTTGTTCTAAAGCAAACCGCCCTTCGTTTCGTGCTGACGCAGAAACGAAGGGCGGTTTCTCGTTACCGGCTTTTCTAGGCGCGCTGTTTTCCGGTGAAAGAATCTATGTCGATGCAGTAGATGTTTGTGCGCGCTAGTGCTTGGTCAGTAAAACCTGCGCTGGCTCCTGGAGCCAGATGGTTCATGATGCGGGTGAGCCCGTAGCGCTTTGCGTTGATGCCTTGGACTCGATGAACGGTGCCTGTGCCTATGATGCTGCGATAGGCATAGGAGTAGGCGCAAGCATAAGGGCCTTCTATTACGCCGTCTTCGATATCCATCTCGATGGCAACGCGCGGCTCGCGATCGAAAAGCTCTGCCTTGCGCCCCTCGGAGGCCGAGTGCACCCACAGCGCCAGGCGTGGGGTAGGGGCATTGTTGGCAGGGCTTTCAGGGTCTGCCCAGTCGTAGCCAAAACTCATGGGGACGATGAACATGCCCTCTTCATCGAGTGCGCCGATGCGTACCGTATGGCAGGCTTCGACAATGGCGTGAAGCTGGTCAACGTTACGTACTTGGCGGCTTGCCTGGCGCATTGGGCGATGCATCGGTGCGTTTTCCATGAGTCCTCCTGTGTTTTGATTGCCATGATGGTATCAGATGCTCTTCGTATAGTGGGTGCTGGCGGATGCTCTTTTCGCGTAAGGCGTTTCGGTGCCGAATGGCGTAGTTTCGACCTGAAAGTCGTGAGATTTCAGCTTTCCTTAAGGCGTTGTTTTTGTGAAATAGCGCAGCCTTGATAGGGAAAGGGTATCTGTTTTTGCAGGTAGGATTAGGGTCGGTAGAATTCCGATAGGGTAATAAGGAAATAAGCGCGCCTGCACTCGGATTCGGGGTTTTGTGCGTGGTATTCTTCTGTGGTGATGAAGGTAACGCTTGGGCTTTCATTGCTCTGAGTCTGAGTGTTTTTTGGAGTATGGCCGCAAGGCCGTACGCTAAGGAGGTTATTGAATTGGTAGACGTAGAAGAGCTGCGCCGCGCACCTATCGCCATTTTGGGTGGTGGCGCTGTTGGCAAAACCTGTGGTGCCGACTGCGCGTTGGCTGGCCAGGAAGTTCGCATTTGCGACCTGGACCCGTTCTTTGACAATGCGCTGGGCACGGTTATGCGCACGGGTATCACCTTGCAGGACAAGGCACCGGGAACGCAGACCAAGTACGGTTTCCGTCGTATGGGCAAGGGCGAATTCGTTCTGGCAACTAATTCGGTAGCCGAAGCGGTTAAGGGTGCCAAGCTCATCGTTGTGGGCATTCCCTCCATCGCTCATGAGGTTTTCTTCCGTGA
Organism: uncultured Eggerthella sp.; assembly: GCA_900547965.1. GTDB lineage: Bacteria > Actinomycetota > Coriobacteriia > Coriobacteriales > Eggerthellaceae > Anaerotardibacter. The sequence continues at coordinate 9,041 of URJE01000058.1, forward strand.
GCTCATTCCCGTTCTGGAAGACGGCCAGATCGTCCACATCATTCCCGATAATTATGGCAGCTTGAAGCTTCGCAAGATGATGCGTGAAATGGGCTGCACCAAGAACGTTATCATCGGTGGTTGGTCAAGCGCTCCCTACGGTACGCGCGTTGATACCGAAGGCGGCGTTGCCAAGCCCACCTGCTCGTTGGTGTATCGTGCCATTACGCTGCGTGGTGCTGCGCTTCCCGCGAAGGACACGGAAGATTTCGTCGAAAGCTCGAAGGCCCTGGGTTGCTTCGATGCCATCACCGAAGGCGATGGCGCAGTATGCGGCGATACCGTTATGGATATCGGCTTCTCCAACGTGAACCCGGTTATCCACGTTCCCGGTACGGTTTTGGGCGTATCCACGATGGAAAACTTCGGCACGGTCCTGGACAAGAACATCCACGACTATTCCATCTACTCCCATTCTTTCTGCCCCTCTATTTCTGAAGTTCAGTATCAGTTCTATAACGAGGAAATTGCTCTGGCGGAAGCTATGGGCGTTGGCATCCAGCCTTTTAAGAAAGAAGTGTTCTATCAGCGCACCAGCGTTCTGGGTGAAGAGTACATGGGCGAGGGCTGCAACGTTCCCTTCGAGGAGCAGTGGGAAGTCGGTTTTGCTACCGGCCCCTTCACCATCAAGAACCGCTATGTAACCGAAGATGTTCCTGTTGGTTGCCATGTGTACCATGAGCTGGGTAAGAAGTTCGGTGTTCCGACACCTATCATCGATTCCATGATCGTTTTGGGTGGCGTTATGAACAAGACCAACTTCTTCGAGACCGGCCTTACCTTGGATGAGCTGGGCATTGGCCATATGACAAAGGAGCAGATGCAAGCTTATCTGCGCGAGGGCGAATACGTAGCTCCTGAGGGCGAGTAAATGAGCAACTGGAAAAGCGCATATGGTGCGCTTGAGACGAAGGCGGAGGTTCGTGGCATCCACGGGCTTCCGCCCCGTAGTTTTTCGGGGCAAGTGCTCGGCATCATTGCCGTGAAGCTGGATTACCCTAAGCTTCCGGGCAACGTTGCCAATGCGTGCACCTTCGGCTATCCCGTGTGCTACGAAGTGGTTGATTTCGAGATCGAGCAACTGTTTGCGGGCGATCCCGCCATCAAACAGATGATTATCGAAGCTGCTAAGAAGCTGGAGGCGCAGGGCGTGCGTGCAATTATTGGCGCATGCGGTTATTTCGCCCATTTCCAGAAAGATGTTGCGGCGGCAGTTGATGTTCCCGTGTTCATGTCAAGCTTGTGCCAGCTGCCGGTTATCAAAGCAGGTTTTGCCCAAGCGGGTTCTATCGCGGTGTTTGCTGCCGATGGCTCCAGCTTGAACGATGATTTGCTTGCCCAGGTTGGCAGCAACACCGAAAGACTCATTGTTCAGAACGTGGGCGATATGGAAAGCTTCGCTCCCATTCGCTGGGGTGGACATGAGCTCGATAATGGCAAGCTTACCGATGATTTATGCAGCTTAGCGAAGGACTTGTGTCAGCAGCATCCTGACATTAAGGCCATCTTGCTTGAGTGCAGCGATTTGCCTCCTTATGCGGCGGCGATTCAGAAAGCAACGGGTTTGCCCGTGTTCGACTTCATTACGCTTGCAAACTGGGCTGCCAGCGCCGTACTGCAGAAAACCTATACCGGTTGGTTCTAGCCGGCGAAGGCGGAGCGTCGTGTTTTAGGCTCGTGCTCCCAAGGCAATGATAGGCGTTTTGCCGAATGCGCCTCTTATAGGCGGAAGTGAAGGTGCACGCAACGCTGTTGCGCAAATGCGCTTTTTTGGGGAGGTGTCCCTATGGTTCCGTCAAGAGGGACTCGTCCTTTCGATGGGCGTTTTTGGCAGCGCTGACGCCGGCCCGGCCCAGCCTGCGGCCTCCGCTGGCGGTTCTGCGCCCACTTGTTCACGGTTTTGGAATTCAGGCCCAGTTCTGCGCAGGGGCAGGGCCATCAGAGGGTGGCAAGATTTGCGCGCGGTGCATGATTTGAGGGCTTCGGACGGCGAAAAGCCCCTTTGGCGGCAAGATGCTCGCGCGGTGTATTCCCC
>URJE01000059.1 GCA_900547965.1 uncultured Eggerthella sp.
CTTGTCTATCGCTCTTATGGCGGTTGCGGCATGGGTTACGGTTCCCTTTGGGCCGGTTCCCTTCACCCTGCAGACGCTTGCTGTGATGTTCGTGCTGTTCGCCCTGCCTGCAAAGCAGGCGCTGATTGCAATTGGCGGCTATATTGTTCTTGGCGGTCTGGGTCTTCCGGTGTTCTCTTCCTTTAAGGGTGGCTTGGCTGCGCTGATGGGCCCCACGGGCGGTTTCATCGTGGGCTTTTTCGTGGCAGCTTTGGTCGCCATTGCCGTTGCTGCCCTGTTGAAGCGCACCCCTCTGTTTGCTTCCGAGGAGCAGAAATCTTTCTTCGGCACCCACATTGCCGCGGGTGTTCTTGCCCGTAATGTGGTTATGGGTGTGGTATTCCTGGCTGTCCTCTACGTGTTTGGCTGGGCATGGCTCATGCTGGCAGCTCATCTTAGCGCCGAGGCTGCTTTTGCTGCTGCAGTGGCGCCTTTCGTCCTGATCGACGTGATGAAGATGGTCGCTGCCGTGCTGATCGCCCAGGCGGTAAGCGCCGTGGTTTCTCGCTAGGGTTTTCGGGTACGGTTTCAGGGGCTGTTTGGAGGTAAGGCTGCTGCCGTTCTTCGCCTGTTCCGTCGCGACGGGCGCATGGCTGCGAAGGTCCTTTGAGGATAGTGGCCGTTCCTCGCGGGCGCCTAATCGGCCCGACCGCTCTAAGTAGGGGGGGGATACGGGTTCTATTGGCTGTTCCGCGCGGGTGACCGGCAGCCTTCGTTGCCACCATGCCTGCTTTGAGGGCGCCTGGATTCCTGATTGGTCGTTAAGTGGGGAGGATCGCATCTTGCGGTCCTCCTTTTTTGTGCATGAGTGCTGGATGAATCCTGGCAAGAAGTGGCCATTGCGTATTCTCGTGCAGCCGAAAGACACCTGTTTGGCAAGATCTAGCCGTAGCGCATCCTTAAGCGGCAAGCTATGGCAATATTTCGTCGCGATGTATTCCCAAAAGGGCTCCGGACGGGAAAAACACCCCTTCGTGGCAAGATATCGCCGAGATGCATGCAAAATCAGCTAATTTTGGCAAGATCTGCTTCCTATGTATGCTTAAAACCGGGAAAAACGCAGTTGGGGAATACATCTCACGAATATCTTGCCCGGAAGGGCCTCTTTTCCTGTCCGGAGCTCTCAAATCATGCATAATGAGCAATTTTTGCCACTCTTTTGCGGTTCCGCCTTTTGCGCGGGGGCGCACCGCCAGCGTTGTGGTTCTGGGCGCATCGAAGCGTTATGATCGCCCTTCACGTGGAGGTGCAAGCGTGAGCCTGCTTGGCGGCGAGCTGGGAAAGTGCGGGCCGCCCCCCCCTCGCGTGGAGGCGCAAGCGCTGTGGGAGCTCGTCCGCAGTTGCAAGCATCATGAGGCTTATCCGTAGGCGCAGGCGCCGTGTGGCTCATCCGCAGGTGCGAGCCTCTGGGGCCCATCCGGGGCTGCAAGTGCTGTGACTCGTCCTTTATGTTGAGGTACCAGCGTCGCGGTTCGTTCTTTGCGTGGGAGCGTCAGAGCGGCAGCGAAAAACTACAGGGCAGGGAAGGCCATTACGAACACGGCGCCGCCTTCGGGGGCGTTGAATGCCGTTACCGTGCCATCGAAACTCTCTACGATTTCCTTCACGATGGCCAAGCCAAGGCCAGCGCCCCCGCTGTTGCGAGCGCGCGAGGCATCGCTGCGGTAGAAGCGCTTGAACAGAAGAGAAGGATCGTCTTCGATGCCGCAGCCATCATCTTTCACAGCAATAATTGCCTGGTCGTTCACGCCAGAAAGCAGAACCCGAACATGCCCGCCCTCTTCGACGTGACGAATGGCGTTGTCGACCAAATTGATGATGGCCTGCTTGAGTCGATCGGTGTTGCCCAGGATGTCGGGGGCGGCGCCTTCTACGCTTAAGGTGACGTTTTTGTCTTGGGCGATAGGCTCAAGCATTTCGATAACCTCTTGGGCAACGGGCGCGATATCCAAACGCTTCAAGGCTGTTGCAGGCACGCCTTCTTTGGCATGCTGCAAAGCCAGAAGCGAATTGGTGAGCTTCTTCAGGCGTTCCGATTCGCTCAGGATAATTTCGCAGAAATGTTCACGCGTCGATTGGGGCATATCGGGGTCGAGCATCAATTCGGCATTGCCGCTGATGGCGGTGAGGGGTGTGCGGAACTCGTGGGCAACATCGCTTACGAAAGAATCTTGACGGTCTTGCATTTTCGAAAGTTCGTCGAGTTTTGCCTCGTAGGCGCGGTTCAGCTCGCGGAAGTCTTCGGACAACTGGTCAACTTCGTAAAGCGCACCCGTAGGCTTGAACACGATGCTTTTATCGCCTTCGCGGTAAGCGCGTGTTTTCTGCGCCAATTCAGTGAGCGGCTGGGCGATGAAGTGCGCAATGAGCAAGCTCAAGAAATAGCAGAGGCAGGAAACGGGGATGATGAATGCCAGGATGAAGTGCGAGCAGCCGAATACCAGTACGGCAACAGTTGCCGTAACAGAGCAGCCGAAAATAGCCAGCAAAGCGGTAAGAAAAGAAATGTTGGTAAACAGCCTCATTGAATCCCCTCGAAGCGGCAGATGGCGTAAGCGCCGGTCTGCAAACGCCCCTTATTTCTTGAAGCGATAGCCGTATCCGCGCACCGTTTCAACAAGCTTCGGATCGTATCCGGCTGCTTCGATCTTATCGCGAAGGCGCTTGATATGCGTATCGACCGTCTTTGTTTCCGTGATAAATTCCCATCCCCATGCATCGTGGAGAAGATCTTCGCGGGAGACTACTTTGCCGGCATTGTGCATAAGGCAGCTTAGCAGCTCGAATTCGCGCGGGGTGAGGTCGATGGGACCCTTTTCGCCTTGGGCAACATGCGTGTCTTCGTTCAGGGTGATGCCGCTTGCCGTTACTTCATTCGTGGGCTGCGCACTTTCCAGGCCTTGGCTGCGACGCAGGAGGGCGCGGGTGCGCGCAAGAAGCTCGCGCACGCCGAAGGGCTTTGCGAGGTAGTCGTCGGCTCCAAGCTCGAGTCCTACGACTTTGTTCAGTTCGCTGTCACGCGCAGAAAGGAACAGGATGGGCGTGGTCATCTTCGCGCGGATGCGGCGGCACAGTTCGTATCCGTCGATACCGGGCAGCATAATGTCTAAAATGAACAGATCGAAGTGGTCGCTCTCTATTTTTTCGAGCGCTTCTTCGCCGTTGGAAGCCACCTCGGTGAGGTAGCCTTCCTTCTGCATGGCATAGCTTACAAATTCAGTGATGGAAGGCTCATCGTCTACGATGAGTATGCGAGCGGGATTTTCCATTGCGCCACCTTCTGCGGATGCGTTAATTACGGTTACGGCTAAGGGATTGCCGTCCAAAATCGATAGTATGGTAGCATTCGCTCGTATCGCTTAAACCTGAAGGGATTGTCAGAAACATGTTACTTGCGATTGACGTGGGAAATACCCAAACCGTGCTCGGTGTATACGATGGCGAGCATTTGGTTCATATGTGGCGCGTGGCTACCAACGTGGACCACACCAGCGATGAGCTTCGAATAAAACTGCATGTTCTGATGGCTGCAGAAGGCGTTGATCCCAAGTGCATCGACGGCGCCATTCTGGCATCGGTGGTTCCCGCCCTTACCCACAATTGGGAAAAGGCATGCTATCGCTCGTTTTGCGTCAAGTTGCTCGTTATTTCCGCTCAAACGGTGGGGCATCTTATCAACATGGACCAGGAAAAGTTCGCCGAATTGGGCGCCGATCGCGTGGCAGATGCTGCTGCTGCGAAATGCCTGTACGGTTCGCCCGTCATTGTGGTTGACTTCGGTACTGCTACCAATATCGAGATCATCGACAAGACAGGCACGTTTGTGGGTGGCATCATTGCCCCCGGTGTCGATTCTTCCATGCGCAGTCTGCTTTCCCGTGCGGCGCTGCTGCGCTCCGTGGAGCTGGAAGACCCGGGCACGGCAATCGGAACCAATACGGCCGACGCGCTCAAGGTTGGCGTGGTGTACGGTGAGGCGGCTCGTGTCGACGGCTTGGTTGAGCGCGTCTTCGATCAGTTGGGCTATGAAGCCAAGGTTGTGGCAACCGGCGGCTTGGCTCACCGCATCGCCCCCGCAACGAAGCACATCGCCGAAATCAACCTTGAACTCACTTTGCAGGGTTTGCGTATGATCTACGATGAGATTGCCCAGTAAAAACCAGTAGGACAGAGCAATAAGCCAAGAAGAGGAAGCGAACTGTTTATGCTGACAGATATCGAAATCGCGCAGGCGGCAACGCCTTGCCCCATTACCGAAATCGCTGAAAAGGCAGGTATCTCGGAAGAGTACCTCGAGTGCTACGGCAAAACCAAGGCAAAGGTTGACTACAACCTACTCCGCAATGAAGACCACAAGTCTGGCAAGTTGGTGCTGGTTACTGCAATCAACCCCACCGCTGCAGGCGAAGGCAAAACCACCACGACGGTCGGCTTGGGCGATGCCCTTTCCCGCTTGGGCAAGAAAACGGTAATCGCTTTGCGCGAGCCTAGCTTGGGACCGGTATTCGGCATCAAGGGCGGCGCCGCAGGCGGTGGCTATTCCCAGGTAATCCCCATGGAAGAAATCAACCTGCATTTCACGGGCGACTTCCATGCTATTGGCGCGGCAAACAATTTGCTTGCCGCTTTGCTTGATGCCCATATCCACAATGGCAACGAGCTTGGCATCGACGTTCGCCGCATCACGTGGAAGCGCGTTGTCGACATGAACGACCGCCAGCTGCGCAACATCGTGTGCGGCTTGGGCGGCAAAGCTAATGGTGTTCCTCGTGAAGACGGCTTCGATATTACGGTTGCTTCCGAGGTTATGGCCATCTTCTGCTTGGCAACCTCCATCACCGACCTGAAGGAGCGCCTGGGCCGCATTGTTGTTGGCTATACCCGCGACGACAAGCCCGTTACCGCCCATGATCTTCATGCTGAAGGCGCTATGGCGGCGCTTTTGAAGGACGCGCTGAAGCCCAATCTGGTGCAGACGCTCGAAGGAACCCCTGCATTCGTGCACGGCGGCCCCTTCGCCAACATCGCACATGGCTGCAATTCCATCATGGCAACCAACATGGCTCTTGCTCTGGGCGATTATGCGGTAACCGAGGCTGGCTTCGGTGCCGACCTGGGAGCCGAGAAGTTCCTGGACATCAAATGCCGCCTTGCTGGCTTGGAACCTGATGCGGTTGTAGTTGTTGCCACGGTTCGTGCGCTGAAGAACCATGGTGGCGTTGCCAAGGCCGATCTGAACGAGGAGAACCTCGAAGCGCTGGAAAGGGGTCTTCCCAACCTGCTTCAGCATGTGGAAAACATTACCAAGGTGTTCGGCCTTCCATGCGTTGTTGCTATCAACGAATTCCCCACTGACACCCAGGCGGAAATCGACTTGGTTCGCGCCAAGTGCCAGGAGCTCGGTGTTAACGTTGCCCTTTCCCAGGTTTGGGCAAAAGGCGGTGAAGGCGGCGTAGAGCTTGCCGAAGAAGTTATGCGTCTGTGCGAGCAGGAAAGCTCCCTCGCCTTCACTTATGAAGACGAGATGGGCCTCGCGGAAAAGATCGAGGCAGTTGCCAAGCGCATTTACCATGCGGATGGGGTAGACTTTGCTCCGGCTGCGAAGAAGGAAATCAAGCAGCTCGAAGAATTGGGCTTCGGATCTATGCCGGTTTGTATGGCGAAAACCCAGTACAGCTTCTCTGACGATGCTGCACTGCTTGGCGCTCCGCGCAATTTCCGCATCACGGTTCGTCAGGTCAAGGTATCTGCAGGCGCTGGCTTTGTTGTTGCCCTTACTGGTAATGTCATGACCATGCCAGGTTTGGGCAAGACTCCTGCTGCCTTTAAGATCGACGTTGATGAAACGGGCAAGATCTCTGGCTTGTTCTAAGCTGTTAGAAAATAGCTGGAAATACTGGAAAGGTATTATCGGGCTGGCGCAGGTGCGCTGGCCCGTATCATTGTTGTAGGCAATAAACGATTAGGAAACATCTTGAGCGAGTGGACATTAATTGACGAGGTTGCTGCTGGCACCCCAACCCCTGGTGGCGGCGCAGCCGCTGCATATGTGGGGGCCTTGGGATCGGCGTTGAATTCCATGGTGGGAAACCTGACGGTTGGCAAGAAAAGCTACGCCGACGTGGAAGACCAGGTGAAGGAATGTCTGTCACAGCTTCAGCAGGTGCGCGAAGAGCTTCTTGCCTTGTCGAAGAAGGACTCCGAGGCATTTGCCCCTTTGGCGGCATGCTTCAAGATGCCCCGTGCCACCGAAGAAGAAAAGGCGCAGCGCGCCGAAGCAATGCAGAAGGCGCTTATCGATGCTATCGAAGTGCCCTTGTCGATTATGAAAGCATGCGCTCGCGTTATCGATCTTTCCGATTTTATGGCTCATAATGGCTCAAAGATGGCGCTTTCCGATGTTGCCACGGGTGTTTCCTTTGCGAAGGGAGCGCTTAAGGGCGCTGCCCTGAACATCTTCGTCAATGCGAAAATGCTTGAGGATCGTGAGCTTGCGAAGCGTTACACTGACGAAACGGAATGTCTCATTATTGAATGGGGCAAGCGTGCCGATGATATTTACGTATTTGTGTTGGAGGGACTCAGATAAGTATGACCCGCATTTTGAAATCGAAACCAGTTACTGATGCGATTGCCGCTGATCTTGCTCATCGTGTTGAGCGCCTGAAGATCTTGGGCATCGAACCTACGCTCGCCATCGTTCGTGTGGGGTCTCGCCCCGACGACCTGAGTTACGAGCGAACCGCCTGCAAGCGCGCAAAGGCTTTGGGCCTGACCACGCGCGTGTTCGAGCTCGATGAAAAGGTTTCTCAGGAAAAGCTGCTCTTGCAAATCCGCCGCATCAACGCCGATTCAAGTATCCACGGCTGTTTGGTGTTCCGTCCCCTTCCCTCTGAAATGGAAGACAAGCTTGTTTGCGATGAGCTTGCTATGGCGAAAGACATCGACGGCGTCTCCACGGCATCGCTTGGTGCGGTTTTCACCGACGCCAAGGAAGGTTACGCTCCTAGCACTGCAGAAGCTTGCGTAAGGGCGCTCGACTTTTACGATATCCCCGTAGAGGGCAAGCATGTGGTTGTTGTTGGCCGCAGCCTCGTGGTAGGCAAACCCGTTGCTATGTTGCTGCTTCGCCGCAATGCCAGCGTGACCATCTGCCATTCCCGCACGGAAGATCTGCCCAAGATCATGCGCACGGCGGACATCGTTATTTGTGCAACAGGCCGCGCACGCGCCTTTGACGCATCCTGTTTCCGCGAGGGCCAGACGGTTTTGGACGTCGGCATCAACTTCGACAAGGACGGCAACCTGTGTGGCGACGTTGACTATGAATCGGTGGAGCCTATTGTCGATGCCATCACCCCGGTTCCCGGCGGCCTCGGCTCTGTTACCACCTCTATAACGATGGAGCATACGGTTTCTGCCGCAGAAAAGACCATCAGGTAGTTCCGCCCGCCATCAAATGCGCATGCATGGGCGCTAAAGTGCCAAACCGCCCAATGGGGGTTGTCCTCATTGGGCGTTCTTGTTAGGTCTTGCTTTCCGGAGGGAATATTTATGTCCGACAAATGGGTTGAAATAGCGCGTAGCTCTTCGGTAGAGAATACGCAGGCTTGCGCGGCGGCGTTGGCTGGCGTGCTTGACGCAGGTGCTGTTGTGACGCTTGACGGCGACCTGGGCGCGGGGAAAACGCACTTTACCCAGGGGTTGGCGGCTGCCTTGGGCGTTGCGCAGGCGGTAACGAGTCCTACCTTCAACTTGGTGGTCGAATATACCGATGGACGTATCCCCCTGTATCATTTCGATCTGTATCGCCTCGATTCTCCCGATCAATTGGAAGACTTGGCGTTTTACGAATACGTCGAAGGGGATGGCATCTCCTGTATCGAGTGGGCTTCGAAATTCCCCGAAGAAATGCCGGAAGATCGGCTCGAGGTATACCTTGCCGTTGAGGGCGAAGGCATTCGGGCGATTCGGGCGCGTGCCCACGGATCAGCTGTGGCGATGCTTCAGGGTTGGCAGGCTGCGCTGGCTTAGCTTTTTGCCAGACACGTTCTTTGCGGAAGGATCGTGCCTGGCTTTTCTGTTTTCAGGGGCTTGCGCTAGGATAGCTAGCGAAAGAAAATCAGCATCAAGCGCCGCTTGCTCGTTCCGCGCCGCTTCCGTTGCTTTTACAGAGCCGTCTTCATCGGTCGCAATGCAATAAGAACAGGATTCGCATGAACAACTACGTAGTTGCTTTCGACACTGCAAACGAAATGATCTCCTTGGGGATAGGCCTTCTCGATCGCGCCAAGAAGACCATCGAATGCATCGCCTCGCGCGAGGTTGGTGCGTTTCGCGCATCGAATGTTAAGCTTTTGCCCGAAATCGATGCCTTGTTGAAGGATACGGGCATTTCGCGTGGCGAAGTCGCATGCGTCGTGTGCGGTCGTGGTCCTGGCTCGTTTACCGGTGTGCGCATTTGCCTTGCAAGTGCCAAGGGCATTGCCATCGGTTTGGGCGTGCCGCTGTTCGGCGTTTCCACCTCGGATGCTCAGGCATGGCAGCAATGGGCCAATGGGGTGCGTGGCTCAGTGGTGGTATTGGGTGACGCTATGCGTAAAGAAGTCTACCCTGTTCGTTATCACGTAGCTGATAGCGGTATCGAGCGCCTGAATTCCGACACCGTTATGAAAGCTGCTGCTTTGCCCGAGTGGCTGGGAAGCGGAAGCGATCAGCGCATCGTGGGCGATGCGCTGAAAAAGTACTCCGATTTATGCGAAGGCCATGGTGAAATAGCGGGCGAAGAAGAGCGCTACCCAACAGGCGCCGGCCTTCTTCTTACGGCCCAGAAAGCCTGGGTGGAAGGATCGTTCGACTCTGACGGTGGTGCGCTGGGTGATCCTTGTGTGCTTCTGCCTGTGTACACGCGCCTTTCCGACGCGGAAGAGCATGAACGTATCAAGTTTGCCAAACAGGATGCCGAAGCCAATGCCGTCGAAGCGAAGGACCTCGAGTCGGGTGTGCAGGGCGGATCGGTGATTCGCTATCAGCCGCTCGAAGCGGCATGGGTGCCCGCGGTTGCCGCTATGGAGGCCCAGGTTATGGGAGCTGACGCCTGGAACGATGCTCAAGTTCTTGACGAGTTGCCCCGTCCCGACCGTACGTGGTGGGCGGCATTCGAGGTCGCGGATACGCGTAAGCGTACAGTGAACGTCGGCGAAGCGAAGCTGGTGGGTTATGCTGGCGGCTGGATAAACGATGGTCAGGTGCAGTTGCTGAAGGTGGCGTCCGATCCGGCTTATAGGCGTCAGGGCATCGCGCAAGAGCTTTTGGCGCATATCGCCCTTGATGCGCGCGATTTGGGCGCAAAAGAAATGACCCTTGAAGTCCGTGCATCGAATACGGGTGCGCATGCCTTCTATGAGCGTTTAGGCTTGAAGGATATCGGCATTCGCCCACGTTATTATTCCGACGGGGAAAACGCCTGCATCTATGAAGGGCCGCTTCCTCTTTCCGAGCACGATGTTGCTGGCATGGAGTTGCGCTTGAATGCCGCAGCTGCGCATGCGGGCGAAGCGGCGGGGGAGTGCGTGCCGCTTGAGGGCAAACTCATCTTGGCTATCGAGTCTTCATGCGACGAAACTGCCGCAGCGCTTATCGACGAAGCGGGAACCATCATCGCTGATGTGGTTGCCTCCCAAATTGATTTCCACTCCCGTTTCGGCGGGGGAGTGCCGGAAATTGCCAGCCGTAAGCATATTGAGGCTATCGGTGGGGTGGTAATCGAGTGCTTGGCTCAAGCGCGCGAGCGCACAGGCAAGGCCGATCTTTCTTGGAGCGATTTGTCTGCCGTTTCGGTAACTTATGCGCCTGGTTTGGTTGGCGCTCTGGTTGTGGGCGCGGCATTTGCAAAGGGTTTGGCCTGGGCTTGCGATGTGCCTCTTATCGGCGTGAACCACCTGGAAGGTCACCTGTACGCGAACAAGATCGCCTGCCCCGACATCAAGCCGCCTATGGTGGTTTCGCTCGTTTCGGGCGGCCACACCATGTTGGTGCATGTGAAAGGCTGGGGCAACTACGAAACTATGGGCTCAACGCTTGACGATGCGGTAGGAGAGGCCTTCGACAAGGTGGCAAAGGCAATGGGATTGGGGTACCCTGGCGGCCCGCTCATTTCTGCTTTGGCCGAAAAAGGCAACCCTAAGGCTGTTCGTTTCCCCCGTGCGCTGATGCATTCGGGCGATCTGCAGTTCTCGCTTTCAGGCTTGAAGACCTCGGTTATGACCTATTTGCAAAAAGAGCAGCAGGCGGGCCGTCAGATCAACCAGGCCGATGTGGCGGCAAGCTTTCAGGCTGCAGTTATCGACGTACAGGTGGCGAAGGCTCGCACGGCGCTTCGTCAAACGGGCGCAAAAGAGTTTTGCCTGGGTGGTGGCGTTGCTGCCAATCCCGAGCTACGCCACGCTTATGAGGCTATGTGCCATCAGCTCGGCGTGCGCCTTACCATGCCGCCGCTTTCTGCCTGCACCGATAATGCTGCCATGATCGCGTTGGTTGCGCTCGATCGCTATAAGCAGGGCAAGTTCTTTGGCTTGGATTGCGATGTGAAGGCCCACGCCCCGCTCGACGAGACGTATTAAGCTCCGCTTTCGGTCTCCTGCGAGGGCGGGAATACCGTTCTGAGCGCTGCGGGCAGCATGCTCGTCTGCTTCTACGCGAGGGCCCCGGGCCAAATATGAACTGCACCGTCCAAGTTTTGCAGTGAACCCCTATAGTTGGACAGAGAATGTTCTGCCTCTTCTATAGGGGTCT
>URJE01000060.1 GCA_900547965.1 uncultured Eggerthella sp.
TATATTGCCACGAACTGGCGTTTTTCTTGTCCGAGGCCCCTTCGTGAACGCATCGGGGCGCAATCTTGCCACGGTCGGCAGCTTGGGGATGCATCAGAGCGATATCTTGCCATGGCCATGCGCCGGATGATCGCCGCCGAAGTTCATCGACGGCCTATCTCGGACTGTAATGGGGCTAAACCCCTGACGAACCGAGCAGATGAAAGAACTGCTTCCCGCAAATGCGGATGCCTATTCGATGCTCTTCAGCGCCTCGATCATGTTGATCTTAGCAAGGGTGCGGTTGGAGAGCTGCGCCACGATGAAGGCGAACAGCAGCGTGAGGCCGCATGCGTAGGCGTAGCTGATCGGATCGATGGTCACCGCAAAGTAAATGGAAGGCATTTTCAGTACATAGGTGAGCATGTGGCTGAATGCGTATCCTGCAGGGATGCCTAAAACTACGCCGATAATGGTTAGCAGTACCGTTTCCTTATTCACATAGTGGTTAACTTCGCGCTTGCGGAAGCCAAGCACCTTGATAGTTGCCAGTTCGCGCGTGCGTTCGGATATGTTGGTTGCGGAAAGCGTGAACAGCACCACGAATGCCAACGCCGCTGCCAAGAAGACGATGACGTACACAATAGTGTTGATCAGGTCGAACGACTTAGAGAATTCCTCGTTCATCTGCTGAGTGCTGGAAATGGAAAGGAATTCGCTGCGTTCAGCCAGGCTGTCGGCGAATGCCTCTTTTTCAGTGTCGTTGCCCGAAAGCGCAAGATAGAAGCCGTTGGGCTGAACCTCTTCATCGAACAGCTGCTCATAGGCGCTTTGCGTAAGGTAAGCGGCATTGCCCAAGTAGTTGTCTGCAACTTGGGTTATGGGAACGGTCGCTTCGTCGAGTGCGCTGGTTTTCACGGTGATCTCGTCGTTTGCGCCTACTCCTAAAAGGTCGGCAGCGTTTCGCGTGAGAATCATGCCGTTGTCGGAAAGGGACAGCGCCTCTTCACCGCTTTTGAGTGAAACGTAGGGAGAAAGATCAGCGCCATCGGGGAGTACAAACAGCTGCAACGATTCGTCGTCGCCGTTGGAGGTGAGGGTCACCGAATCGACGGCAACTTCTTGGATAGAGGAAACTTCTTCGCTTCCCTCAAGCAACGTCTCGCATTCTTTGAAGTTGCTGGGGTTGGTGACGGCCAAGGCGTCATAGCGATAAATGTCACCATACTGCATAGGGGAAAGGGCGTGCACGGAGTCTTTGATGGCAAATCCGCAGATGAGCAGAGCCATACATCCCATGATTCCGAATACCGTCATGAAGAAGCGCTTCTTGTAGCGAAGCAAGTTGCGCGCCGTTACCTTATCCAGGAATGCCAAACGCTTCCAGATGAAGGGGATTCGCTCAAGTAGGATGCGCGAGCCGGAACGGGGTGCTTTCGGGCGCATGAGTGTGGCGGGCGTTTGCGCAAGCTCGGCGCGGCAGGCGAATACTGCAGCCCCAACAATTCCCGCAATGAAGAACAGCATGCTGCCCACGCCATAGAACGTATCGAATGAAAGTAAATACGTGGGCAGGAGATACATTATCTGGAACACGGTGAACAGGAATGCGGGGAAGAGCACGAACCCGCAGAATTCGCCCACGGCGCTGCCCAGGAGGCATGCCAAAAGCGCGTACGTCAGGTACTTACCTAGGATGGTGCGGCTGCGGTATCCCAACGACTTGTAGGTGCCGATAAGCCCGCGTTCCTCTTCAACCAAACGAGTGATGGTGGTAAGCGCGATGAGTACGGCAACCACGATGAACACCACAGGGAACACGAACCCAATGGCTTCAATGGAAGAAGCATCCGATTCGACGCTGGCATAGCCCGCATTTGATTCGCGTGTCTGCACGTACCAGCGTCCTTGCTCGATCTCATCCACTTCAGCTCGCGCGTCTTCGAATTTTGCGTGGGCTTCTGCTTTGCTGTCCTCGAATTGAGTGCGCTGTTCGTCGAGTTCTGCCTGTCCTTCTGCAAGTTCAGTTTCAGCGGCGGAGAGCTGCTCTTTACCTGATTTCAGCTGCTGCTTTCCTGCGGAAAGCTGCTCCCATCCCTGTGCGATGGCTTTCTTGCCCGCTGAAACCTGCGCTGCCTGGGCGTCGAGTTCCTGCCTCGAGGCGGAAAGTTGCTTTTCCTGGGCATCAAGCTGGGCAAGCGTTTGCGCGCGCTGCGCTTCAATGCCCGCAAGTTGGGCCGAAGCTTCCTCTTCGCTTATCATGCCGGCAGCCAAAGCGGCATTGACCTGCGCTGCGGCATCGTCGCAAGCGGCATTTGCCTGGGCTCGGCCTTGGTCGATCTGAGCTTGTGCGCTTGAGATTGCAGCATAGCCGTTTTCGATCTGCTTCGAGGCGCCCGCCAGCTGATTTTCTTGCTGTCGAAGCTCGGCTTCCGATTGTGCCAGGGTGCTTTCACTGTTGCGCAAAGTGCGCTTATTCGCGGCAATTTCCCGTTTGCCTGAATCAAGCGTGCTTTGTGCGTCGTCGATTTTTCGCTGTGCATCGGAAAGCTCTTCGTTTACCTCGGCTTCCGCTTCGGCGATTTCATCGAGCGCGTCTTGGCGGATCTGTTGCGTCCGTGCCTCTTCGCGCTGTTTCTTGATCCCCTCTATCTGGGTGGTGAGGTTGTCGAGCAATGAGGAGTATTCAGGGGAAAAGCTTTTCGCCCCTGCGCTGTTCTTGGCTTTCACGTATATGGCGGTGAACGCATCGGCGGTTACGGCATCGGGTGTTACGAAGAACGAGTAATCGGGCGATGCATTGGCTCGTATGGCGATGGATCCATTGGGGTTGGTGAGTTCGGTCGGGTCGATCACGCTAGCGGTGATGGTGTATTGGGTTCGCTCAAACACCTCGTTGTCGTTATCTTCAAGTGTTACGGTATCGCCGAGCGAAAGACCCGAGTCGGTAAGGTAGTTTTCTGTCACGGCAACTTCGTGCTCATTTGCAGGCAGAGATCCATCAAGAACCTTGGGCATGTTGAATCCCTCGTTTGAAAGGGCCTTTACCCCTACGCTCGCGCGTTTTTGGCCAAGTGGGGTATAGGTTTCTTCTTCCCAGGTTCCTTCTGCGGCGGCAACGCCTTCGAGTGAGGAAACGGCTGCAACATCGTCTTTGGTCAGTCCTAAGGTTGACTGCACGCATACATCGTAGAGGCCTTGCTCACTGAAGAAGGCCTCGGCGGAATTGCGTAGGTCAACGCAGGATGCGCGCAGGCCGCACACCATGGTTACGCCCAATGCGCAAATGACCAGGATGGAAATAAAGCGCTTCTTGCTGTTGGCGATAGTGCGGAAGGTGTCTTTTGAAAATGCCCGTGCCATGATTGGCTACCATTCAATCTCGGCAATAGGTGTGGGGTGTGCGTTTGTTTCGATGCTGGTTACCCGTCCGCTATTCATGCGGATAACGCGGTCGGCCATAGGGGCCAGGGCGGCGTTGTGGGTGATGACCAGTGCGGTAATGCGCGAAGAGCGGCAAGTGTCCTGCAGCAGCTGAAGAATCTGTTTGCCAGTGCGGTAATCGAGGGCTCCTGTGGGCTCGTCGCACAAGAGGAGCTTGGGGTTTTTCGCGAGTGCTCGGGCGATGGCAACGCGCTGCTGTTCGCCGCCGGAAAGCTGGGCAGGGAAGTTGTTGAGGCGCTTTTCCAGTCCAACGCGGCAGAGCGTTTCGGCGGCATTGAGGGAATCGGGGCAGATCTGCGAAGCGAGCTCAACGTTTTCAAGCGCCGTAAGGTTGGGAACCAAGTTGTAGAACTGGAACACGAACCCCACGGCGGCGCGGCGGTATTCCACTAGCTGCGATTCGCTGCTTCGGGCGATATCCTGCCCGTCGATGAGCACGCTGCCATCGGTGGCGCTGTCCATGCCTCCCAAAATGTTCAGAGCGGTGGTTTTACCGGCGCCCGATGCGCCAAGGATTACGGCGAGTTCGCCTTTCTCGACGGAAAAAGACGCGCCATCAAGGGCCCTGATTTCTGCCGCGCCCGACCCGTACCGTTTAACAACGTTGTTGAATTCGATGTACGACATGTCGGCCCCTCGCTTTGCTGCGTACGAAACGGTGCTTCGAATGGGTTTCTCGATAGAGATTGGCCTGTAAAGCCATGCGACGCGAAGCACCTTCTACTTAATTTAGTATACGGGAAACCACCAGGCCTGTGGCGTTTCCGATTCCGCCTGAATTGGGTTGCGCCAAAAGAATGCCTCCCATTTCTCGTGGCTGGGAAATGGGAGGCAAATAAAAGGCCAAGCGTTGTTCGGGCTATGTTGGGCTACCTGGATAGGACGCCCCAATGCTCTCACCCCAGTTCATGTTTGGGCTACGTTGTGGCTAACTGGGTGGGAGATGGCAGGCGCTAGGGCTAATCGATGGAAATGAGGCGCTTGCGATCTTCGGGCTTGGGCAGTTCCTTCTTAGGTACGTTGATGCTCAAGATGCCGTTTTCGAATTTAGCGGAAATGTCGTCTTCTGAAACGTCATCGCCGACATAGAAGCTGCGGCGGCATGAACCAACGAAGCGCTCCTTACGAAGGAAGGTGCCGTTCTCGTCCTTGTCTTCTTTCTCCTCGTTGGTGGAAGCGTTGATGGTGAGGTAGCCATCGTTTAGCTCGATTTGGACGTTTTCCTTGTCGAACCCAGGTAGGTCGATGTCGAGTTCGTAGGCTTTGTCGGTTTCCTTGACGTCGGTCTTCATCAGAGAGGCGTTTACCTTGGGTGTTGGCTCGGTTCCGAAGAATCCGAAATCGAACGGGTCGCTCATAAAGTCATTGAAAAAGTTCCTACGTGCCAACATGCTTATCATCTTCTTTCTTTGCCATGCAAAGGGATTGTTGGCTTGCCGATTTCCCTTGCACGGCTGTTGTTTCTTTTGACGACTGCAATAGTACGCGCTAATTAGCACTCAAAAGGTGAGAGTGCTAATTAGGTACCATTCTGTAACCTTTTATAAGATTATCTAAGTGTTCAATTGATAGATATTTAGGAGCTTAAGAAGATGGTCATCAAAGCCTGCGCTTGAGAAACTGGGCAAAAAAATCCAATTTGTTTATCGCTTTCGGCCAGTTCGGGGTAGGAGTATTAATTTTTAAGCAATTGCGTGTCAATAACATGCGTTCACTTGCTATTATGCGCTCATGCATAATCGTCAAACATCTTCTTCGCGAAACGAGAGCCAGCACCGAGAAGAGCGATCTTCCCGATCGGGCAGCCGCACGGATCGCACCAGAAGCACGCGTCCAAAAGAAGCGCGTGCTGGTTCTGAGCGCTCCTCAAACCGTTCGGGCGGGCGAAGCGAATCGGGCCGTGGGCGCGGTTTTCGCGATCGCGACGTGCGAGGCGCTCGCACCGAGCGTCAAATGCGCGATGAAGGACGCGGGGGGGGTAAATCTGCTCGCGCCGAGCATGAGGTGCGCAGCGAAGGGCGCGAGCGCGAATCCGCTCGTGCGGCACGTAGCTATTCTGAAGGCAGAAACCGCACCGGTCGCAGTTCTGGTGATTCCTCGTCTCGACGCGGCGGCAGTACACGTGAGCGCGAAGTGTATGTGGGCTCGGGCAATCGTGGTTTCAGCCCTCGCAAAGGTCAGGGCCTTAACTCATCGTGGATGGCCGATCGTGCCGCTTCGTCCTCTTTGCCTCTTGCTACGCTTGCGCCCGTCTTGTGCATAGTCGCTGTAGTGCTGATTGCCATTCTCCTGGTGACCAGCATTGGCTCTTGCGTTTCTTCGGCTGATAATTCCTCGCAGAGCGATGGTTCGCAGGCCGATCAAATGGAGATCAGCTACACTCCCTCCATTCAGGCCATCGATGGCGTGTCGGATCCAGGTACTAACGTTCAAGGCGTTTCTCTTGCCGATTCGAATGCGAGTTACGTACCGCAATTAAGCGAAGAGGGAGCCACACAGGTGCGGGATGCCGTTTCGGCCATTACCGAGAATAACAAAGCTGTTGGTTTCGCGTTTATCGATTTGCAGACCGGTAGCGGATACGTCTACAACCTTGATCAGCGCGTATATGGAGCTTCTTCGTTCAAGGGCCATGTGCTTATCTATGGATGCCAGCAGGCGCTTGAAACGGGGCAAACCAGCATTTCGCGGGTGAACTCCAGCGCGCAAGATGCCATCATGAATTCCGACAATATCTCGTACTACCGCATGCGCAGCGTGTTTGAAAGCTCGGCCTCCGAATCGCTTTCTGCGTGGCTTTCTTCTATGAATATCTCTACTACGCTTGCCAACGACACGTCTTTTCCCCACTACTCGGCTCGTGAATCGCTGAAGCTATGGATGAACACATTCCTCTATTTGAACTCGTCTGA
The DNA here is from genome assembly GCA_900547965.1 of uncultured Eggerthella sp. GTDB lineage: Bacteria > Actinomycetota > Coriobacteriia > Coriobacteriales > Eggerthellaceae > Anaerotardibacter. The sequence continues at coordinate 6,336 of URJE01000060.1, forward strand.
TTCCAATAAGGAAATAACTGAGTGGGCAAAAAAGATGCTCTCTGGAACTACCGTTTCGATGGTTCGTAACGGTGTGGATCCAAACTCCAATCCGGTAAGCCGCGAAAAGGCGGAAAGCGTGACCCGGGAACTTCTTGGTGCGTTATGCCCTGGTAAGAAAACGGTAGAGGTTGGCGAAGCTAAGAAGACGAAGGTAAGTTCGGCTGACGAATCGGTAACGGTGTATGACAAGGCCGGCTGGATCAATGGGTCGAGCGACGATGCCGTATGCGATGCCGGTATTATCGAAGAAGACGGCAAATACTACCTCATTACAATCATGACGAATCTTGCCGATGGTGAAACAAGCCGCGTCGAGGTTAGCAACCTTGCTGCCGCGTTGTGGGATCAGCGCTCAACGCTTGCTCCCGAGCAGGGATACAAGCGGGTATAAAGCAGAGTTAACGGGGCTTGCGCCTCTTGGCAATCTGCTTGTTAAAAATCCTGCAGAAAACGTGAAGATTTTCACAAAGGCCCAAATCGGTGCGCTGCGATGATTGACGAAGGCCGCGAAAGCAGTATAAACTGCAAAAGTTCGCTTTCAAAAGCCCCGTACATGCTTGCGATTCGAACTCTTTTCCGCCTGGGAAACGTCCCTGCGCCGGCCAAGCTGGTCCAGAGCTTTTCGGCAGCACCGTTTTGCGGGAAGGAAAGAGATGCGGAGTAGGATCCCGCGCCTCGGGTTGGCAGCAACTTTTGAAAAACGACACTTGTTACTTTATTGGAGGAACACTGTGAAGACCTATTACGCAAAGCCCAACGAAGTTGAGCGCGAATGGCTTCTCATCGACGCTGAGGACCAGGTTCTTGGTCGCGTCGCTTCGAAGGCCGCTCACATTCTCAAGGGTAAGCACAAGCCCACCTACACGCCTCACGTTGACACTGGCGACTTCGTCGTAATCATCAACGCTGACAAGATCAAGATCTCTGGCGTTAAGGCTACCAGCAAGGAATACTATCGTCACAGCGGTTATCCCGGCGGCCTGAAGTGCGAAACCTTCCAGGAGGCCATGCAGAAGCATCCCGAGCGTGTTATCGAGCACGCAGTAAAGGGCATGCTCCCCAAGAACACGCTCGGTCGTGCAATGGGCATGAAGCTCAAGGTTTACGCTGGCGCAGAGCATCCGCATGCAGCGCAGCAGCCCCGCGAGATCAAGATGGAGGATAACTAATGGCAGGCGAAGCAATGTATTACGGCACCGGCCGTCGCAAGAACGCTGTTGCTCGCGTTCGCATCGTTCCCGGCACTGGCAAGGTAACCGTTAACGGTCGCGAGGGTGTTGAGTTCTTCGGCCGTCAGGCTCTTCTCGACTACGCAACCACTCCGTTCGTTGTAACCGACACCCAGGGTCACTTCGACGTAATCGCTCGCTGCAATGGCGGTGGCGTTTCTGGCCAGGCTGGCGCTCTGCGCCACGGCATCGCTCGTGCTCTCCTCGAGGCTGGCGACTACCGTGCAGACCTGAAGAAGGCTGGCTACCTCACGCGCGACTCCCGTATGGTTGAGCGCAAGAAGTACGGCCTGAAGAAGGCTCGTAAGCGTCCGCAGTTCTCGAAGCGCTAAGCGTTACGTTACCTACGTGATGTATTGGAAGGCTCCCATTTGGGAGCCTTCTTCTGTTTTCGGCGCTGTGCGGCAATGCGCTTGTCGAACAGCGCGGGATCGGACGCCGCAAATACGGCTATGGCGCTGATCCGCACCGCTCCGGTCATCCTGCGCGCGTTTGTCTTCGCGGTTGCTATGGGCTTGTGCCCCGAAGCGCGGCGGAAGCTGCCTGGTGATAAGGATGGCGGCGGAGTGCACCGTCGTTCCCTGAAGCGTAGTGGGGCGAGGAGTGCACCGTTGTTCCCTGAAGTGTAGTGGGCGATTGAGCTATGAGAGCGGCATGCGGAATGCATCGTTGAGATTTCGAGCGTAGTGGAAGCGAACATCCTTCTTGAAGAGTGGTTCTCGGTTGAATATGGCTAAATGAGCAGATGCCTGTTTCTAGGCAGTGCTACTCATTGACAATGAAACGCATTCGAATTGTTCAAATGGTAAAAAGCCAGTTCGAAGCTTTGTATTGAAATAGACAATAATGCCGTGAAGAAAATTGAGCATTATAGTGGCTTTACTCATGGAAAAACAGCGTTTATGAAGGAAATGTGGCGATAACGCCCATCAATATTGGTGAAATGGGTAATTATTTCAAATGAACGCGTTTTGAACGTGATCATAACCCGTTCATGCGACAAAACAGCCAAGGGTCCTGTTTGAAGCCTTGCAATCCCCTCTGACGGTCGTAATATGAACCCGCAATTTGAGTTCAGCGCAAAGCGGATTTCGGTTGCTGGCAATGGTTTTAATTTCGGTTTCATGCAAACCGGGTACGTCCAGGAGGATTGATCATCTATGGCATATGTAGTAGCTATTTCCGCATTCTTTGTTGTTGCAGCGTTCGGTATGTTCATTAAGTACGATTGCGGCAACGGTGCCCAGCTTGAGGCTATGGCTTCCGAGGCTCGCGCTCAGAAGCAGGCTCAGTTCGCAGTTGAGTCTCGCAACGTGTATCTGCGTCAGTTTGACGAGGCTGCAGCTAGTTTCGCTAAGTAGTTGTTTGGCGCTGATTTTTCAATAATCAAACAAGCTTGAAAAGGTCCCGTGAGGGACCTTTTTTTCTTGCGCGCGGCGAGTGAGTCGCACCTAGTTGCGAACGAGCGGCTCGGTTCGGCAGGACTTTGGCGGCGAGTGGTGCAGAGTTGGTAAAAGCCAAAAGTATGTATGGCACGCGTAGGGGAAGGGTGTTACTCTTATGCGCCATGACTATTTCAAAGAACATACGAGGTTTCTGCTTTGCGCTGCTTGGAGGCATCAGTTGGGGCTTCTCCGGCGCCTGCGCACAGTACCTCTTTCACCATTACAATGTTGATCCGCTTTGGGTGTCCTCGGTCCGTATGCTATGTGCCGGCATCGTGTTGTGCGCATTCGCCCTTGCAATAGCGCGCGGTCCTTTTCTTGCAATGTGGCGCAATCGAAATACGGTGGCGTCGCTTGTGATCTTCTCGGTGTTTGGCCTGGCAGCATGCCAGATTACCTATCTACTTGCAATCCAGAATTCGAATGCCGGCACGGCAACGGTGATTCAGTACATTGCCCCCGTTCTTGTTGTGCTGTATTTATGTTTAAGGAGCCATCGCCGTCCCCTTAAACGTGAGGTTTTGGCAATTGCCCTTGTGATAACGGGTACGTTCCTTGTTGCCACGCATGGCAACCCCGGCTCATTAGCGCTAACCCCAGCAGGCTTGTTCTGGTCGCTGGTTTCTGCCGTTACCTATGCCATGTACACCCTTATCCCTCGCAGGTTGATGCTCCATTATGGAAGCGTCCCTGTTGTCGCTGGTGCGCTTCTTATTGGCGGTATTATTTTCTCCGTGGTTCTTCAATCGTGGACGGTAAATCCTGGATTTGATTTTTCGGGCTGGCTGCTCCTGTTCTTTGGCTTGGTGCTGTTTGGCACCATCATTGGTTTCACCTTGTACTTCCAGGCGGTTAAAGATATTGGCGCAACGAAAACGGGCATTGTCGCCAGCATCGAAACGGTTTCGGCAACCTTGTTCGCGGTACTGTGGTTGGGAACCTCGTTTTCCTGGATCGACATTGTCGGTTTTATATTCATCATGGCCACGGTATTCGTTCTTGCAAAGCATCCCGGTGACGGTGACATCAAAGCCGAAAGCTAGACTATTTCGTTATTCGTTTCGTTATTCGCGAGCCTGACGGCTTTCATGCGCGGGTAAGGCAATTGGCCGTTAGGTTTTGACGCCTGGCGGAGCATGAAAGTAGGTGTCTTTCAGCAAGTGATACGAGCGGCAATCTGCGTCTGTAGATGCTTATTAGCATTGTAAATGAAACATGCATATATCAAATAATTCTAATAAGAGAATTGCGCAACGGTGCGCAATAATGAGTTCAGCAAGTTACTGCTCTTGCTTGGGGAAGTAAGAGCGTGGCTCCCGTTCAAACGTGCTGGGGGGCACGTAGTAATGGGAAGGTGAATGCCAATGGGGATCGGAGTTCACCAAATGGCAATCTTGCAGGGGAGTGAGGTTGCTTATGTGGAGAGGGCGCTCGTAAGGGCGCCCGCTGCATTTCTAGGATTTGAGGCCCGCAAGGAGGGGCGTCATCTTCGCTCATGCAAGCCAGGCATATGCCTGGCTTTTTGTTTTGCTGCACGAACCCCAACTGCTCAACGGTGCCATCCATAGACTATTCCGAGGACCTAGAAACAAAAAATCGGGTCAGGATGCAACTTTTTTGCGATTGCGGATTGTCGGGTGGTGCCAATACGCAGATCGCGGCTTAAAAATTGCAGTAAACAGCTGCAAAACGGCCCTTTTTCCGCTTTGCGGGAATGGAAGAGGATCGTGTCCCAATAGTTGGTGTCCGGGCACCTTGCCAGAAAAAGGTGCGGCC
>URJE01000061.1 GCA_900547965.1 uncultured Eggerthella sp.
CTTAGCCCTTAGCCCTTAGCCCTTAGCCCTTAGCCCTTAGCCCTTAGCCCTTAGCGAGTCTTACATACAGTACCGCTATCGCCCAATTTAAAACCAACAAGAAAGGTAAACATGGATCCCGAATTTGCCCAAGATATCTGTGAGTTGAACAACCATTTTTACCGAACTTGGGCAAACTCATTTTCCGATACCCGCCATAGCGCATGGCCAGGCTGGATTCGTTGCCTCGAAGAATCGGGGTTGACCAGTGAGCCCCATCCTGACCAATTGCCTCTCCATGTACTTGATGTTGCTTGCGGCAATCTACGTTTCGAGAGACACCTTGCTCGCTCAATGCCCAATGCCGTTATCGAAGTCCAAGCACTTGACGCCTGTGACGAACTGGCCCAAAGCAGCATTCAGCTTCCCTCGAATGCTTTCGTTTCATTCACCCACTGCGATGTCATGGAGGAGTTGCAATCAGGCACCTTGGCCGATGCGCTTCGATTCGATACATGGGCGGATTTGAGCGTGTCGTTCGGCTTTCTACACCATATCCCCCTTCCTGAATGGCGTGAGACGTTCCTGCAGACGTTGATAAGAGCAACTAAGCCAGGGGGTTTCTCCTGCGTTTCGCTTTGGCGGTTCTTGACCGACGAGGGGCTTGCCGCTAAGGCAAAAACAAGTACCGCATCAGGAATAGCAGAGCTGGGATACCCCGAAGAGCAATTCGGCAAAGGTGATTGCCTGCTGGGCTGGAGAAACGAAGCAGGAGCTTACCGTTATTGTCATAGTTTTTCAGATGAAGAGATCGATGATCTTGCAAGCGCCATTGCGGACGAAGCTTGTTTAAAGGCTCGCTTTCAGGCAGATGGACGCACGGGCACCCTCAACGAATACCTGGTTTTCCAAAGAGCCTAGTAGCTGATTTGCTCCTGGCTTTCACACTCCCCCGATTCGCCACCACGCACCTTCCTTAATCATGTACATACTCTTGAAAACGAAAAAGGAACCCAGCCTTGCGGCCGAGCTCCTTTGTTAAGCGCTTCTACCTTACGGTATATGCTTAGTGATGGTCTACGGAATGATCCTCGCCAACGATAACGTGACGGTTAGGATCGTAAACCAAGCCACCATGCTCCTTACCAAAGAACATAAGGTTTGCGTTAGCAGTACCCTCGATGAATACGAGGTATGCATGCAGCATGGTGAAGATGATGAATACGAACATCATGAAGTAGTGGATGATGCGCATAGACATCGCGCCACCAACAAAAGCGGTACCAGCTGCGAAGAAGGTCCACTCTGAGGTGGGTACCCACAGGCAAAGACCCGTGTAAGCCATGATAAGGATCAGGATGCCGATGGCAAAGTACGAGATCTTCTGAGGAACACCAAGCTTTGCGGAAAGCGGATGATCCTTCTTCATGAACAAGTAGTACTTGATCCAAGGGATAAGCTGATGCTTGTTGTCGTCCTGAGGCATCCAGGTCTTGTAGTCGCGAACACGGTTACGCGTGCCGCCCGTAGGAGCAGAGGTAACCAAGAATGCAAGCACATAGCGAACGATGCAGTTGAAGAGCAGCACCAGACCGCAGAATACATGCACGCCGCGAGCAACGCCCGTAAGAGCTGCCCAGAACGGGAAGTGGATCAAGAAGCCAGAGAAAATAAGCAGAACCATGCAGCTAAGGTTGATCCAGTGGGTGATACGCATCGGCAGAGGATGCGCTTCACGGTAATGAGCCAAATGTGCCATTTACTTCACCCCCCAAGGGCTGGTAACGGTTTCAAAGTGCTTACCGGTGGAAGGCTCGGTCACGTGCACGGCGCAAGCGGTGCAGGGGTCGAAGCTGTGTACCGTACGCAGAGCGTTGATAGGCATATCAACGTCAGCAACGGGGGTACCGATAAGAGCCTGCTCCATCGGGCCCTGTACGCCTTCGGCGTTGCGGGGAGCGATGTTCCAGGTGGTAGGAATGATGATCTGGTAATCGGTGATCTTACCGTTGTTAACCTTTTCGGTGTGCAGCAATGCGCCACGAGGTGCTTCCCAAAGGCCCGTGCCTTCGCCCGTGATGGTTTCAGGGGTACGGAAGTACTCGGAGTCGCCACCCTTAACAGCCTCAATGAGCTCGTCAACCCATTCAACCATGCATTCGGCAATGTAGATGGGCTCGACGTTGCGAGCAGCTACGCGGCCAAGGGTGCTCTGCAGCTGAGGGATGGTAAGACCAAGGTCGGCGCACAGACCGTCAACAGCAGGCTTAACGAACTCGTTGCCACGCAGGTAAGCAGCAAGAACACGGGAGAACGGACCAGCTTCCATGCACTTACCGTCGTAGGAAGGTGCCTTCGACCAGGAGTAGCGATCGTTGATATCGCCGATCTCGTGACCATTTTCCTCGCGCAGGGTGCCAGCCTTGTAGTACTCGGTGAACTCGGGCTCGGTGATGCCTTCACGGGGATTGAGGTCGGAGTCGCCCACATACCAGGAATGACCGATGTATTCCTTGATGAGGTCAACGTCAACCTCGGAAAGGTTAAGGTTCTCATCGATAACGCCAGAAGGCAGATAACGATCAGCCAGAGCGAAGCTCGGACGCTCGAAAACGCCCCAAGCAACATAGCGGCCGCAGCCCTTACCGAAGGAAAGAGCTTCCTTGTAATAAGGAGCAATAGCCTTGGTGTCAGGGATGATGGTTGCCTTGATCCAGTCACGCAGCTCGTGAACGAGAGACCACAGATCGTCGAGCTTTTCTTCCGTGGGAACAAAAGAGGTGCCGCCGGGAACGATGGTCATAACATGAGGCATCTTGCCGCCAAGAAGGGCGCAAACCTCGGATGCCTTGGACTGCATGGTGAGAGCTTCAATGTAATGAGCGGTAGCGATAAGGTCGAGTTCAGCAGGAAGCTTGAATTCGGTATCGGACTGACCGTTCTTCCACCAGTTGCCGGAGAAGATGGACATCTGACCATTTTCTGCGAACTTGGTGAGGCGCTCCTGAAGTGCCTTCAGGTCGGACTGGCAGGAAGTGCCTGCAGCCTCTACCAGATCGTAGGCGCTGCCTACGTTTGCCTTCAGAGCGTTCAGGGGGTTTACGTAGTCCAGAGCAGCCAAGGTGTAGAACCACAGAATATGGCTGTGCAGGAACTGTGCGCCCTCGATGAGATTGCGGATGATACGGGCATTGTTGGAAATGGTGATGCCGTATGCCTTTTCAGCAGCAATGGTTGCAGCGTGGGAGTGGGATACGGGGCAAACACCGCAGATGCGCTGCACGATGTGAGCAGCATCTTCAGGCGTGCGATCCTTAACTACGAGTTCCATGCCGCGGAAGCAGCCGCCGGAAACCCAAGCATCGGAAACAACACCGTTTTCAACCTCCATCTCTACGCGGAGATGACCCTCAATACGGGTTACGGGATCGATTACGGAACGTGCCATAGGTTACTTGCCTCCCTTCAGAACTTCTTCGTCGTACTGGCCGATGGACTCTTTGGGATGCTTCTTATCCCACTCGCGGATAGGCTCGAAATCAGCGCCACCGTCGGTGCGGCCCATCTTCTTCATGCCGAAGCCGTGAATAACAAGTGCGGCAGCCACAACGCCCGTGAGCGTCCAAGCGATTGCCTCAGGCTGAACAACCAGGCCACCAATGCGCAGGTCGCGGAAACGCGCGCGGAAGGGCGTGTTGGTTTCAACCCAGTTCTCGCCAGGATCGTTGGGGTTAGCCGTGCAGCAACCGATGCAAGGGCCGCCCGCTGCAACGCACCAGGAACGACGATGGTTCCAACGAACAACACCGCAATTGGCCTTGGTCTGAGGACCGCGGCAGCCCATGGGATACAGGCAGTAGCCCTTGGCCTCTTCTTCGGTGCCGAATGCGTAGACGAATTCGCCATTCTCGAAGTGACCACGACGCTCGCAGTTGTCATGGATGGTCTGGTTGAAGATGACCTTAGGCTTGTTTTCGGCGGTAAGCTCAGGAAGCTTGCCAACAAGGATTGCGTCTACGAGAACAGCCTCAAGCCATTCAGGGTTAGCAGGGCAACCAGGGATGTTGATAACCGGGGTGTTGATACCCTGTTTCTTCAGGTACTGCTGAACGCCCAGAGCACCAGCGGAGTTGGGGTTTGCACCCATCCAGCCACCGTTTACAGCACAAGAGCCGAGAGCAACAACTGCATTTGCTTTCTCTGCAGCATGGACCAAGTGATCGGTACCGGGCTCATTGGCAACACGCAGCGCCTCGCCGTTCCAGCCTTCCAGAACTGCACCTTCGTAAATGAGGATGTAGTTTCCGGCCTCGATCGTCTGTGCCTTTGCTTCTTCCATGGACCAACCTGCAGCAGCGGAAAGGGTCTCACAATAGTTGAGGGAAACCATTTCCAACACTACGGTTGCGGGATCAGGGGCATCTACCTGTGCGAACGACTCCGTACAACCAGTGCAAGAAGCGCCCTCGATCCAGATTGCGGGATACAGGCCGCCAGATTCTGCGCCGATAACGGAATCCTCGATCGCGCGAGCGACGCGAGGTGCTGCCAGCTCAGACAAGCCTGCAGCCACGGCAAGAGAGCCACAGAGCTTCATGAAGCTACGACGAGAAACACCACGTGCCTCGAGCTTGCTCAGAAACTCCGGACTAATAGCCTCTGTTACCATGTGCACACCTCCTTAAGGGTGTCTTTGTCCTACAAAACTTCTGATGCATATTCTCGTTGATTTGTTCCCAAAAAAGACTGGTTAATTGCCGAATATCGAGTAATTCCCGCCAATGGTCAGAAAATGTTACTGCCTTATTTTCGAGTAACACATTATTTCTCCACTTTTCAGTGATTAAAAATGATTTATGAGCTATTTTCGGTCATTTCATTGTTTTTGACCGTTCTATTATTTAAAAAATGCGAGTTGCAACTAGATTGTTACCCTGCAATCACCGAATGCTCTTCAAATAATGGACATATTTCAGTGTTCGTCCTATCCGTTATTTGGATAGGTGTTTTTTCTTTACTACCCAGAATTTAATTTTTATCCATCGGCATATTGAAGCAAGTCGCGCTTCCTCGCCACGTTGGCGCACCATTATTTGAAACTGGGATTTTTTGCGGACAATGCCTTGCTTTTGCGCCGGCAACATGTTCGCCCGCGCAAAAGCTGCGACCAAAACAATCCGACACTTCCCCAACGGTCGCACCGACAATCGAGTCCATCAACGGCAATAACACCCCACTTAGACCACCAGAGCAGCACCGCCCTGTTAAGGCGGCATTAAATCCAAGGGCAAGAAGCACGAGCACCACAGCGTTTTCTCAATAAAGCGTTATCATTGGCAAATTATCGCTATCCCAGAAAGGACGCTCCATGAGCAACGCAACCATCGCCTACCTCGGACCGCAAGGAACCTATTCCGATGAGGCTGCCCGTCTTTTTGCAAAGAAAATGGGCTGCGAAAACCCCGAATTTGTGGAGTGCCCTTCCTTCAACGAGGTTCACGAAGCGGTTGATCGCGGTCGTTGCGAATTCGGAGTTATGCCGATCGAGAACTCGCTTGAAGGCGTGGTTACCGCCACGCTCGACACCTTGGCATTCAAGGGCGGCGTGAGCATCATGGGCTCAACCGTGCTCAACATCCACCACTGCCTTATGGTGAACCCAGAATCCTCCCTCGATGAGGTGACCACCATCGCCAGCCATCCTCAAGCTTTGGCCCAATGCCGCCGTTGGCTCGACGCCCATTACCCCTCTGTGCCGCGTTTGGCGGTCTCATCCACTGCAGAAGGCGCGCGCAAAGCTTCTCAGGACAAAACAGTGGCGGGCATTTCCAGCAAATTCGCAGGACAGCTGTTCGACTGCACTATTGCCGAAGAGGGTATCGAAGACCACTACGGCAACCAGACGCGCTTCGTGCTCATTGCCCGCCAAGGTCACGAACCAGTGCTCGAGAGCGACAACATGAAAACCACGCTGGCGCTTTCGTTGAACGCCGATAAGCCTGGCTCCCTATTAATGATTCTCTCCGAACTGAACTACGCCAACGTAAACTTGACCATGATCCAGAGCCGCCCCACCAAACAAGGGCTGGGAGATTACCTCTTCTTCATCGACATCGAAGGCACGCCCGCCAATCCCGCAATCAAAACCGCACTCGACTGCCTTCGCCTGAAACTGCGCGAAGTAAAGGTGCTTGGATCCTACCCCGCCGAATAGATAGCCGCTACCGCAAAACAAAAAGCGCCTGTTGCCCCTCACGCGAACCGTCCCCCACTTCTCTCTATGCTAAAAGTGAAAGACGGTTTGAAATGGCAACAGGCGCTTTGCTTATCGAGCGAAGATGCTTCTTGCTGTCGGCATAGCGCGAAGCGGAACCACACGATGCTCCAACAGGTCCTAGTCGGCATAGTAGCGGGCATTCTCCCCTTCGCCTCGCTGGGAAAAGAACCCTTCGGCAACCAGATCATTTGCAATCGAGCGAACAAGATCCGCATCAGGCGCTTTCCTGCCCTGTTTCTTTTCGAAATCGGAAAGGGCAGAGACAAGCTCACGAAAGCTCGCTTCGCGCTGAGCAAGAACGAAACGGACCAGTTCCGCCCTCTTCTGTCGTCGCGACCCCTCGAATTTCGATTGCTTCGTATGATGCTTCGATCGTCGAGAGGGGTTGGGCATCGTCGACTTCAGATAGCTACCGTAATCGAGCAATGCATAGTACCAGCCGCGAGGATCTTCCTTGGAGCACGTTCGCCACACCAAGGGCTCCAATTCCTTGTCGGAGACCTTTTCACGCCCTGGAAATAACTCGTGGATGAACACCGTGCGCACGTTTGTCTCCAGATACATCGAAGGCTTCTGGTAGGCGAACGCCATGATGCCGCCTGCGGTAGCCTTCCCGATGCCGGGAAGAGAAAGCAGCTCTTCCTGGGACTCGGGAAGAGCTCCATTGAATTCTCGTGAACAGATTTCTGCCGTACGTTTCAACGCCAACGCACGACGGTTGTAACCCAACCCTTGCCACATTTCCAGAACAAGAGAAGTTTCAGCACTGGCCAATGCGTCCAATGTCGGAAACAGCGCCATAAAACGTTTCCAATACTTTTCAACGCGTACAACCTGAGTTTGCTGAAGCATGATCTCAGAAACCATAACGGCATAGGGGTCTTCTACGTTACGCCAAGGCAAATCACGGTACAAACGAGCGCCCTCGCTCCACACTTTAGCAACAAGGGCCTGCTCTTCGGGGCTCAGCTCGTCAGAGCAGGTTGAGGGGATTAGGACAGCCATGCTATTTGGCAACCGGCGTATTCTCGCATGAGGCAAACGCCGCCTGAATAGCAGGGTGATTTGCACCCTGAGTGAAAAGCCCCTCTAACGTAACAGAGGCAAAAAGATGGCTTATCAGCGCATTAGACGCACACCACAAGGCGTTGAACGAGCAGCAATCCTTATGGACGCAAGGGTAATCGGCACACGTGCAGTCAGCTATGCTTATGCCGCCATCTACTCCCCGAAGAACGTCAAGCACAGTGGTTTTTGCAGGGTCGCATGCCAGAGCAAGACCGCCCTTCACGCCACGAATGGTTTTAAGCAACCCAGCCTTCACCAATTCATGCTGAATGCTGCGAGCAAAAGAATAAGGAATACTCTCCTGCTCAGCCACCTCTGCGATGGAGATATACGTGTCGCCGCTACGATAAGCGGCGCGAATGATGCGACACGCATAGTCGCAACGACGCGTAATGCTCATTTGCCGTTAGCCCTCCAGCAGATCATCAAAGTCGGAAGTATTCCGGCGCAGCTCTTCAACCGCCATATCCTCCATGCAGCGATACTCCGCAGAATCCAATGGCTGGAAATTGGCTAAACGTGAAACCATAGCACCAGTCTCAACGGCGCAGAAATGGTTTTCAGCGATGCTCTTCCGATAGGCCTCTTCAACCGCTTCACTTGCAATGGCAAGAATCTCAAAACGAGAAAGACCGCGAGACAGCTCCACCATACGAGTAGCATCCAAGCCTCGAGTAGAGGGATGCTGCGCCTGGACTTCTCGCCAAATCTCACGACGCTCACGTGCATTGGGGAGGTCGATATCGATGATGCGATACTGAGACCCGATAAGCTCCCAGAAGAATGGATCAATATCATTTGGCTCGGATGCGGAAATAAGAACCGTTGCCTCGGGGCTTTCAAGTGCTGTCTGGATAAGCGCCAAAGCTTCGCGGGCGCCACGGGACAGCTGCATCTGAAGAAGACCCTGCACGGGATTTTCAGCAAGCTGCGGATCAAAATCGGGGAGATCCCATAAATCGAAATCCTCGAGGATGACCACAGTGGGCGACTCGAAGCCAGCACGCGGCACACCAGAGATACGCGATTTGAAATCAGCCGATGCCATTACGCACAATACCGCTTGGCCTTGCGCATTCTGATCAAGGCGCATACGTATTGCGGGCATATTCAATTCACCAGCCGTGGCAACCATGAAATAGTTGGAGTCTTCACGCGCTGGACAACGGAACAACAAGGTGCCCAGCCGGGGAATACCAGGCAGGCCATGACGGGCATTGAGCATGGCGACAAAGCGGGCAAACTCGGGGTCACGCGAACGACCAACGCCCAACTCCCCCATGGTTGCAATGGCATCGCCAAACCCAACCAGCGATCGATAGTCGAAACGCTGCTCGGGTGTCGCAGGTTCAGACTTCGCCTCGGAAGGCTGCCCGAAAATGAGCGAAGTGAGATCCTTCACAGCTTGTTCCCGATTGGCATCCGACGAAGACTGGTGGGCCTCCGCCGTGCCTGAAGCGTTCTGCGAAGAAATTGCAGCAGCCTGAGGGGCTTCTGCAACAGCTGGGGCGGGAGCCGCAGCGGGAGCGCCTTCCTCAAAGCGACACAGCATATCGGGGGCAGCTTCCATAAGATCCTGGTTCACCATATCGGCCATGCCTTCAATGGCATCACGGTCAAAACCGTATTCCTCGAGCTTGTCAAAGGCCAAGCGCTGAAGTTCGTCAGCATGACGAGAAACCTCGTTGCTGTCCCAATAGGGCTCAAGCTTTTCAAAGATGTATTCAGCAAGGGAGCGTTGTTTCGTTTCGATGGCTAAATCCCATGCCTTGCTCATGCCCTCAAGCACTTCTTCGCCCGGCATGATACTTTCGCGCAAAGCGCGTTCATAGGCAGCAAGATACAGATGAATGCCGAGAACGCTATCCCCTTCCGCAACCGCGGAAGCGGCACGCTTAAGGTATGCCTGAGAAGAATTGGAGCGACTGTCCCGAAAAGGAGCTTGGCCGCTTGCGGTATCTTCACTCATCCTGGTGCACCTCCTTGGCAGGTAACAATAGTTGCAAGCGCGCCCAGCTAGCCGGAGCAGGAGCGCACTGATATGAGAGTTCGTTAATCGCACTTAATTGTATGCCGCTCCAATACAGGCGGCTCAAACAAACCCATTATCCGTCAAATACCCATAGGGTGAACGGCAGACCGAACTCTGTTACAAAGCGTTAAGCCAGCGTTGCCGCAATCACAACGCTTGCTGAAGCCGTACAAACGAGATATAGAACCGCAAAGCAATCAAGCACGTAGAAATGGGCTAGCGCCAGTTCAAAATCGGCCAATTCCGATTGCGCGCGGTACGGCGCAAGGGCCTATCGGGGGTAACCGCAAAAGGATGTTCAGCCGCAGCGAGCAAGGTTCGATCGGAATGATGGTCTCCATAAGCGTGGGTTAGAACCCAGTTCCCTTCCCCGAATCGGGCATTGGCCTCACGGGTAAGAACCTCGAGCTTCTGGCTTCCTTCCACCGGCAAGCCTTCCACTTCACGCGTGTAACAGCCATCGGAATCAGTCTTCATTCGGGTGGAAAAAGCCCGAGTATAAGCATGCTGCGTCATGGCCTGCTGGATAAGGGGCTCAAACGTTGCCGTTACCGCCCATACCTCACGACCTGCAGCACGATGCTCTTCAATAGCTTCGTTGGCCTGAGTGCGGAAGAGCTTTTCCAGGTGGCTATCATAGAAGTCACGCAGGTACTCATCGACCTCTTCTTTCCTCTTGCCTTCAAAGGCAGAGAAGACCGCGCCGCGAACCCAACTTTCATTCTGTGGCAAACGGAGCTTATAAGCAACGCCCCAGCAAAGAATGCGCAGAAGCGTGCCCTTGCCCAAGAGGCCTTTTCGAACCAGATGGCTCACCAAGATGACTGGCGAATTGCCAGATATACAGGTACCGTCGAAGTCGAACGCGGCGATTTCCACCGGCTTCGTCTGACGAGAATCGCCCATCGCGTTTCCATCCTCCTGGTATCTAATGAAACGTTGGCCATACGCAACTTAAAGTTGAACTTGCTTACTATACACCATGCATGAAACGATAAGGAATGCGGCAACATGAGGATTAGGGGGCTTTGGCAGAGAAACACTCTTTAAGTCGTTCGAAAGTCAGTGCCAATAATAGACCCCAGAAACAAAAAGGCTTGCCTTGCGGCAAGCCTTACATGCAAAGTGGCGGGATGTACGGGACTCGAACCCGCGACCTCCGTATTTCCGCT
>URJE01000062.1 GCA_900547965.1 uncultured Eggerthella sp.
TTTTCGGGCAAGCCCCCTCGTTTGAGGGCCAAAATCGCCGTTTTGCGCCAAATGCAATCTGCTAAGGGATCCGCAATCGCAAATTTCTTGCAAAACTAACCGGATTTTTGTTTTTGCCCTCGCTTTTAGGGGGCGTGCTTAAGCGGTGGATGCCTTTGCAGCGCAGGTGCGGCTCTTGTCTATGCAGATTCTTCTGTGGCGAGCGCCTCTGCAATTCGGGTGCGGTACCCTACTCACGTGCGAGCGTGCTGAATCCGCGCGTGAGCGGCGAGGGCGTTTCCGTTGCTGGTGGCATTAGCTCGCTTGCCGATGAACCGCGCAACGAACAGGCGCGAGTGGGCATGCTGGCTACCATTGAATGCAGTGGACACTTGCCAGAACCTGCTTAGCCCTTCTTCGACGGGTTCGGCCCTCGCCTGACGCTGCAGCGTTGGGCGGGGCCTGTCCGCAAAACGCACACGAATCCGGAAGGAGACCTATGAAGATCGCTGTACTGGAACCCTTGGGAATTTCCGACGATGCCCTGCGTGGCCTGCTTGCCAAGACAACCGAGGGCCATGAAGTTGAGGTGGTAACGTATCCCGATCGCAAAGAGGACGAGGCTTCGCTTATCGAGCGCAGCTCCAATGCCGACATCGTAGTGGTGTCGAACATCAAGTATCCAGCTTCCGTGATGGAGAAAAACCCCAACCTCAAGTACGTGTGCGTTGCATTCACCGGCTACGACCATGTCGATATGGCGTATTGCCGTGAACATGGCATTCAGGTTTCCAACTGCGCTGGCTATTCCACGGTTGCCGTTGCCGACTTGGTGTTCGGTTTGACCCTGGACGTTCTGCGCAACATTTCTGTCCTGAACGCTATTGTTCGTCAGGGTGGCACGAAAGATGGTCTGGTGGGGCCCGAACTTGAGGGCAAGCGCTTTGGCGTTGTTGGCGCTGGCGCTATCGGCTCGCGTGTGATGCGCATCGCCCAGGCGTTTGGTTGCGAAGTGGTGTGCTACTCGCGTACCAAGAAGGAAATCCCAGGTGTTGATTTTGTCGAGTTGGATGAACTGCTGAAGACATCTGACGTGGTAAGCCTGCATATCCCGCAGACCCCTGAAACCACGGGTCTTATCAACGCGGAGAAGATTGCGCTGATGAAGCCCACGGCGGTGCTGATCAACTGCGCTCGCGGTCCTGTTGTTGATTCCGAAGCGCTTGCTGCTGCGCTCAACGAGGGGCACATTGCCGGTGCTGGCATTGACGTTTTGGAGATGGAGCCCCCGTTCCCTGCTAATCACCCGCTTCTGAACAGCAAGAACACTGTGGTAACTCCGCATGTTGCCTTTGCTTCTCATCAGGCAATGGAAAAGCGTGCCGTTATCGTGGCGGACAATGTTGCGTCCTATCTGGAGGGCAATACGGCAAACCTGGTTTCATAGCAGATTGCCATGTTTCAGGTGGAGAAATAAGGACAGGCATCGGATTTCCACTTAGGTATAGAACGAAAAGATAGAGCCTCGCTTGCGCACTTTTTTCGCAAGCGAGGCTCTATTCGTTGGGCGGGAATCTGATGCCTGTGGATATTTTCCCACTTGCCCCAATCCTTCTGTTATTGGCTCAGCCTAATGCCGGCTATGGGGAATGGCAGGGTACCGAACGGGGTGCTCTACGCTCATAATTGCAGTCATGCACAAGCTTTACTTCGCATACGGATCAAACATGGACTTCGATCAAATGAAGTTCCGCTGCCCTGGGGCTGAATACCTGGGCGTAGCAACGCTGCCCAACTATGAGTTGAAAATGGATGCAGCGGGCTTCGCAACGGTAATCCCCGCACCGGGCAAGCACGTGCAGGGCGCGCTCTGGGACTTGAGCAATGCCAACGAAAACAAGATGGATGGTTTCGAGGGCGTTTCTTCCCATTGTTACGAGAAAAGCTATGTGGAAGTGCAGTACGCCGGCAACCATACCGAAAGCACCATCATCTCGGGCGCATTTGGTTTTGGCGAATTCGAGCCTGCCGCCCAGGATGCTTACACGTTGGAAGCACTCATCTATCTTTCCCTGCGCGGCCCTTTCTACGACTGGTCGTTCCGCGAAGATTATGTGACCAGGGTGCGAAACGGTGCCGCCGGTATTGGCGTTGATGCGCACACCCTCAACCAGTTGCAAAACATACAGATCATTCCCAGCGCGCATGTTGCTTAAGCTGTAACGCCGTTCAATGAGCGGCGTTTTTTGTGCATGGCGGCGCTGGCGAGGTGAGGCCCGTATAGCTGACGGGCGGCGTCGGGTTAAGGCCAAGGAGGTCGATGAAGCGGTCGCTGAACGCTGCCGACCATTTGGCAGAACGTTGCCTGAAGTGGAGTTTCGGGCGCTTGATATAGCGGCGACCAAGCCCCTTGCCCTTGCGAACCTGCCGCTTCACTAACTCACAACAATTCACTGCTATCCTTTGAATAGAAGTATTCAGGCGCTCTTCGGGGCGCCTTGTTGTTCAGAAGGGAAACGCATGACGGTTTTGGGTAGTGTGAAACGTCACTATGAAAAGGTTATTTGCGTTTGCTGCTTCTTGATCCTGTTTACCAATATCGGATTGCCCTCAACTTCATTTTCCGTATATCAGCCCTATCTTGTTGCCATTCCGGGGGTTGGGCATGCAGGGGGCTCGGTAATCCTTTCTGTGCGCACGTTTGTTTCCCTTGTTGCCATGTTCTTTGTGGCGCGCTACTACAGTTGGCTCAACTGCCGCATTGGCGCCTTCGTTGCCTCGATTTGCGTGGCTATCGGCTTTGGCCTGTATGCCCTCAATACCGAAAGCTACGCTGACCTATGCATTGCCTCGGTGTTTACGGGGCTGGGTTATGGATTGGGTGGCATGATTTGCTCAACCATGCTTATCGGACGCTGGTTTGAAACGAATGTTGCAACGGTTGCGGGCATTGCCGCCGTGGGCTCGGGCGTTGCCGCGGTGGTTTTGCCGCCTATTGTGGTTGCGGTGGTGAATGCCACTTCGCTTTCTGCCGCATTTGCCCTAGAGGCGGCTTTGGCATTGGCGCTGGGGCTTTTGGTGTTTGCTCTGCTGCGCAATTTCCCAGAAGACATGGGCTTAAAGCCCTATGTTTCGAAGAAGACCGAAAAGAGCAGGAGCGCAGGCAAACCGAAGCGCGCTCGCATGAATAGGGATGTACCCCATTCGTTCCTTCCCGTATTGATGGTGGCCATGATATTCGTTGGCTGTGCGAGCGTAGGGGGCAATGGCTATTTGGGCGTCTTGTTCACTTCCGAAGGGTTTTCAACCGAGGCTGCAGCAGCCCTCATCGCAGTGAGTGGCGCCTGCCTGATGGTGTCGAAGCTCTTCAACGGGGTGATATTCGACACCATTGGCACACGCAACGGTTCGGTGCTGTTTTTCTTGCTTTTCATCGGGGGCACGGGTTTGCTGTGTTTAAGCGATATGGGGTCGAGCTGGTTGGCCACAGCGGCTGCGGTCATGTTTGGCCTGGGTCTTTCCTTGGGCACGGTGGGTATTTCGGTATGGTCTATTGAGCTTGCGCCAAAGGGAAGGGAAGTACAGACCATTCGCAATTTCCAGATTTGCTATGCCTTGGGCGGCTTCATTTTCATGCTGCTGCCGGGTTTTCTCGCCGAAGCGTTCGGCACCTACCTGGTTTCCTATGCAGCGTTGTTCTTCATGCTTATTGCCGCTGCAGTCGTGATTGTGGGGCTGTATACCGTGTGCGACCTGAAGGCGGCTCGTAACGGCGAAGGCCGTTAGATCGGAATTTGTCCGGTCTGTTAAATCCTTTCCTGCATTGCAGCCATTGTCGAAGCGGGGCGTTTGTTGTTCTCGAACCGTGTTCGAAGGGCTATAATGCATGCCCGCATTAGTATGGGGAGCGGATGACCGACGATCTTTTTGCTGTTTGATCAGCCTATTTCTGGTCGTCTTTGTAAGAAATGGCCGCTCGGGCTTCCCCGTTGCTCCCCTTTTGCCTTCGGGAGATTTCAGCGGCTATTTCAAACGTAACAATGATTAACCCCGCTTTACATTTATGTAAGATTTCGCTTGCTAAGCTTGCATCCGCAATAAGGGAAACCATGCGGATTTGCAGGCGGCAGAAACTCGGATAAAGCCTGTTGGATACTCTGGCGATTCCCTTTGCGCGTGATGACGAATGAAAAGGGAGGAACAGAGAAGAACATGGATATCGCAACACTGGTTGTCGTTGTGCTGGTTATCGCGGTGGCGTTAACGTTCGACTTCACGAATGGCTTTCACGATACGGCAAACGCTATGGCAACATCAATTGCAACGGGTGCGCTGAAGCCGAAAACGGCTGTTATCGCGGCCGGTACGTTGAACTTGATTGGTGCTTTTTTGTCCACCGAGGTGGCAAAAACCATTTCGGGTGGCATCATCAATGAGCAACAAGTTACCATCGGCGCCGAATTCATATTTGCTGGATTAGTGGGCGCAATTCTTTGGAACTTGATGACATGGCTGGTTGGGCTGCCCTCTAGTTCTTCCCATGCGCTGTTCGGCGGCTTGGTAGGTGCGGTAATCGTGGGCGCAGGCGTTGAGGGCGTAAACTTCGGCGCTGTTGTTGCAAAGGTTCTTGTTCCTGCTCTTATTTCTCCTATCGTTGCCGGCTTGGCAGCATTCGTGGCGGTGAAATTAATATATTTCATTGTCCGTAAACTCGACGAAAAGTATGTTGAGACGGGCTTCCGCCATGGCCAGACCATTACGGCATGCTTGGTAGCGCTTTCCCATGGCACTAATGACGCTCAGAAGACCATGGGCATCATCACCCTTACCCTTATTGCCGTCGGTCTGCAGCCTACTGGTTCTGGTCCTCAGCTGTGGGTTATTGCTGTGTGCGGCCTCGCAATCGCATTGGGCACCTACATGGGCGGCTGGCGAGTAATCCGTACGCTGGGCAAAGGCCTTACCGAAATCGCAACGCCTCAGGGTTTTGCTGCAGAGGCTAGCTCGGCAACCACCATCCTTGTTTCTTCTCACTTGGGCTTTGCCCTTTCCACTACGCAGGTTTGCTCCGGTTCCATCATCGGCTCGGGCCTGGGCAAGAAGGGCGGCACGATCGACTGGAAGGTTGCCGCTCGCATGCTCATCGCTTGGTTGGTAACGTTCCCTGCTGCGGGCGTGATTGGTGCTGCTGCCTGCGCCGTTGCCAAGATCAACGTTTGGGGCACGCTTGCTGTTGCCGCAATCGCCATTGTTGCCGCGCTCGTCATCTTCAGGCTTTCGCGCCGCAACCCCGTTAACGCGATGAACGTAAACGAAGGCTCCGAAGTCAAGGTAAACGCTAAGGCTGCAACGGCCGCGGCTGCAGCGTAGAAAGGGAATCACATGCAAGAACTTATGAATTTTGCAACGGTTCTGATCGTTGCGGTGGGCATTGCCGGTTGCATTGGCGTGATGTACGCATCGGGCCTGCGCCTGTGGGCAAAGAGTGGTGCTCCTGAAGGTGGAGACGGCTCTCCCAATTACCTGTTTCGATTCGCTTCGGTGGCATGTTTTGCGGCATGCGTGGTCGTAGTGCTGTTTGCGCTGTGGCTGATGATTCCGATGTTCCATTAATAACGAGGGGATAAGGACTTGGAAACTTTGGAAAGTATTCTGGTAGGCATCGACGGTAGCGAGCGCGGCAAAAAAGCACTGAAATGGGCTGCTCGTCTAGCCAACCGTGAAGGCGCCCATTTGACGCTGCTTGCGGTAATCGACCCTGCGTCAGACCAGCTCACCGGCTCCGACCATCGCGTTTTGCGCGAAGCAGTGGAAAACGTGCTGGGCGAAGCGCAGCAATTCGTTCGCGACGATTATCCTGAGCTGGCCATGGACGCTTCATATGTGAGCGGCGATATCGTAGAGGCTCTAGTCGGTGCAGCGGAAAGCCACGATATGATCGTGATGGGCTCTCATCATGGTGCTTCGGTTGCAGAACGCGTATGGGGCGCAAAGGGCCTGCGCGTTTCGGTTTCGGCAAGCGTTCCCACGGTGGTTGTTCCCGCCGACTGGGATCCTTACAACGAGGCCAAGGGCATAGTAGTGGGCGTTGGCCCGCAGGATGAGGTTAGCGACAAGGCTGTTGAACTGGGCGTTCATTTGGCAAAGGTGCTCGAAGAGCCGCTCGAGCTTATTTCCTCCTGGGGCATTCCCACCTTGCTTTCGCGCTCTGCTGAGTTCATGGGTGGCGGCTTGGCTCCGGTTGGCGAATCGTTCCAGCGCAACCTCGACGCACGTGTTGCGGCTATTCGCGCAGCAGAGCCTGCTCTTGAGGTTGAGGGCCATTCGATCGAGGCTCCTTCCCCTACGCAGGCTTTGATGCAGCGTAGCAAGGACTGCCGTGTTTTGCTGCTGGGCACGCATGCTCGTTCCGCGGTAAGTAGGGCGCTGTTTGGCTCTACCACCTGTGGCGTGCTGGCTCATCTGCAGGTACCCACTGCGGTTGTGCCGATGGACTAGCAATCCAAATTGCAGAAAGCGCGTTGGGGCTGATGCTTCAACGCGCTTTCTTTTTTACCAGGGGTGGTTGTCTGGGTGGGAGCGATGCCTAGCTAGCTTATGTGATGCCAGCGCTACTCTTTCCTTCTCATCTCGAAGGAATCGGCGGGATAGAAGCGGCGGCAGTTTTCGCATGTGGTGAGCACCACCCGTCCTTCATTCACCAGATATACCAGGTGGGCAAAGGTTTCTCCCAGCGAATAGAATTTCTGGTCGATGGTCCATTCGTCCCAGTTGGGGTGCTTCCATGAGGCATTGCGTGCGATATCGATCAGGCTGGCATGGCCATCGACCACCAGCTGGTACAGTTCTTCCAGTCGGTTAGCGTGGAAGCTTTTCAGGAAATCGACGCGCTCGGCAACCCCCGTGAAGGGACGGCCGTGGCCGGGCAGGATAAGATCAACGTCCAAATCGCGTACCTTGTCCAGACTCGTTAGGAATTCCCTTAACGCATCGTACGAGCAAACCCAGCTCATGATGGTAGGAGTGATACGTTCCAGTACGTGGTCGCCTGCGATAAGGATTTTCGCTGTGGGCTCGTATAAGCAGATGTGCCAGTCATCGTGACCAGGTGTGGTTATAACGCGAAAGCGGTAACTGCCGTTGTGGTACACGTCGCCATCGGCCAGGTAAAACAGGTCAGGCTGGTTTTTTAGCGGAAGAAGCTCAGCAGAAACGCGGTAGGTGGAAGCGTCGCGTGCCTGCATGCTACGTTCATCGTACGTGTTGGGGTGTGTAAGGTAGCCGATGAGCGGGTTGAATACCGTTGCCTGCATGTTCATAAGGTTTTGCACTTCTTGAATGGAGTGCATATTTGCGTATATGCGCATCCATCGTCGCCATATGCGGTCGAGGTTGCTGGTGTGGTCGGGGTGGGAATGGGTAAGGACGATCTCCACCGATTCCCAGGTGCGGCCTAGTTTGCGCAAAGCGTCGTCGAGTGCCTTTTCGCAGTCGGGATGGTCGAACCCTACGTCGACAATGGTGGTTTTATCTTCGCTCAGGATGAAGTACGAGTTCAGGTAATTCAGCGGGTTGTCGGGAAGGGGCACAGGCACGCGCCAGATGCGTGGAAACACCTCTTCGATTTCGCCGTTGTTATATTGGTCTGCGTAGTTCGCCGTCATGATGGTTCCTAACAGAACGTGTTCATTGTTCTAAGAACCAGCGTAACGCAAAAGTTGCCGAGTGGTACGGTAGGATGGGTGGCGTTGATGAATCGTGGGCGAGCGCTATGCCTGACTTGCGAGTGTGCGGGGAGGTGCGGTAAGTGGCAACCTATAGCGAAAAGGCAGAGAAGGCAACGGGCCTCCATCTTTCCGATGCCCATTTCCATCTGGGGTTCGTTTCTAACCCTGTTGATTTCGCCGCGAAGGCTCAGCGTGCCGAAGTGCCCGTTTTCGCCGCTTCGGTTACTCCTGGCGAGTATTGTGATACCAAAGGGGCGCTTTGCTCGGCGGCTGACCCTTTGCGGCCTGTTGGCGATTCCGCTTCCATAAAGCTTGCGGTGGGACTGCATCCCTGGTGGGTTTCCGCAGACGAGCGGCACCTTGCCGAAGAGCTACGTGCATTCGATGGCGCTTTGGCCGAAACGCAGTATGTGGGTGAAGTTGGCTTGGACTTCTCGAAGCGCAGAATAGCAACGTACGATGCCCAGCTCCGCGCGTTTCGTCATATCGCAAATGCATGCGCAAAGGGCGGCGGCAAGGTTCTTTCCGTCCATTGCGTTAAAGCGTACGGCGACGTTTTGGGCATTTTGGATAGCTCTGGTTGTTTCGTGTCGTGCACGTGCATTTTCCATTGGTTTAGCGGCTCGTTCCAGCAGCTGGAGCAAGCGGTGGATGCGGGATGCTTCTTTTCGGTTGGCGCGCATATGCTCGAAACGAAAAAAGGGCGTGAATACGCAAAGGCGATTCCCTTGCAGAAACTTCTTTTGGAGACCGATGCCCCTGCCGCGATTGATCCTGAGCGAGAACACCCTTCGGTACTTTACTCATACGACCAGATGAGGCTCCAGCTTATTGAGACCCTAAAGCGGCTTGCTCGAATACGGGGCATTGGCGAATCGGAGCTTGCTGCCATAGTTCAGCAAAATGCGTGCGAGGTTTTTTGCTAGATCGTCTTCTTGCGGCGCTATCATGGGCGCTATGGAAAATGCTCTTTTAACAGTCGCCTCGCTTACTGCCATCATCGCGCTCGGTTTCGTTGTTGCGCGAACGATGGAGCTGCCCAGGGGCTTCACCGACACACTTTCGAAAATCGTCTTCCGCATCACTTTGCCTTGCGCGATTTTCCATGCTTTCGCTTCGAATGGCTTCGATGCTTCGCTGCTGCTCCTAGCCCTGGTGGGGTTGGGCTGCACCTTTATTCCGTGGCTGATCGGCACATTGCTCACCGCGCGTGAAGACCGAGACCATCGGGTTCTGATGATGATGAACATATCGGGCTTCAATATTGGCTGCTTTGTGCTTCCCTTTGCCCAAGCGCTCTTTCCGCCGGCTGCGGCACTTGCTGTGTGCCTGTTCGATGCCGGTAATGCTTTGATGATGAGCGGGGGAACGTATGCGTTCTCAAGTGCGATCCTCGACAAGGGCGGATCCCATTACGAACGTGCCGTGTTGGCCGCGAAGCGCCTGTTTTCGTCTGTGCCATTCGATCTGTATTGCGTGCTCATTATCATTTCGCTGATGGGCGTTACCATTCCTGAGCAGGTAGTTTCGTTTATCGAGCCAATTTCAAACGCCAATTCGTTCTTGGCTATGTTCATGCTGGGTTTAATGGTTCAGTTTTCGTTGGGCAAAGGCAAAGTGTTCCAGCTGGTGCGCTTGCTGGGCTTGCGCTTCCTGTTCTCTGCTGTGATGAGCATCGGTGCAATGACACTGCTTCCCTTCGATCCTGTTACCCGTTTGGTTATTGCCGCCTTGTTGTGGTCTCCCATGGGCGCGCTCGGGCCGGTATACACCCTTTGGGCAAAAGGCGATGTGGGCTTGGCTGGTTTTGCCAATGTGATCACGGTTGCGGTGGGCATTTTTGCCATGACGGCTGCCGCGATGATGATCGCGTAGTTTTTTGTTGGTGCTGCAGGCGGTTTTTGTCCTGGATCCAAAGGGGTATATGGTCCTCTGCTGAACAAATTTCCGATCGGCAGGGGCATATCATCAGGATTAATTCAAAATGACGTGCTTAAACGACTCTTCGATTGGCAGTCCGGTAGTGTACACGCCGTAGCTGTGGCTGCCATCTTTGGGAAGCGAAAGGCTGCCGGGATTGAACAGCCAAACTGTAGGATCTTCCGAGCAGGGTTCGTTCACTTTGACATGGGTGTGTCCGTACAAAAGCGCGGTATTGACGGGCATCTGGGGAAGATTGCCTACTGCTCCGTCTCTGTCGGGACCGAATACGTGCCCGTGAGTGAGGAACAGCGTTCGGGGGGTTTGCATCTCGTACCCTGCATCTTCGTCGATGTATTCAGGATCAAGGATGGTGGAATAGTCTGCCATGCAGGGGAAGTCGAGCACCATCTGGTCAACTTCGGCGTCGCAGTTGCCGCGTACGGCAAGTATGCGATCGGCTAGAGGGTTGAGCAGGGCAATTACTTCCTTGGGGTCGTAGCCATCGGGCAAGGCGTTGCGCGGCCCGTGATACAGAATGTCGCCCAGCAGGATAATCTTGTCGGGTTTTTCAGTGTGGACAGCATCGATGAATTTGCGGCACCACGTTGCAGAGCCGTGGATATCGGAAGCAATCAGGAACTTCAAGGCAGCCTCTTTCCGTGTGCGATGGTTGCGTTTATTGTATCGCTCGCTGATGTTTTGCAAGGTTGTGCAGAAAAAGAAGCATGATCGATTTGCCCCTATTCAGGCTAGG
>URJE01000063.1 GCA_900547965.1 uncultured Eggerthella sp.
GGGACACGATGCGGGGGCGGAGGGGCGGGGGGGGGGGGCCCCCCGCCGCAACGGCTACCGCGAGCGCAGCCTCAACACGTGCGTCGGGAGGGTCACCCTGCGCATCCCGAAGCTGAGGGAGGGCACCTACTTCCCCGACGACGTGCTCAGGCCCTACTCGAGGACGGACCGGGCCATGGTCGGGGCCATAGCCGAGACCTACCGCCTGGGGCTCTCCCACCGAAAGATAGAGAGGGCCGCCTCGAAGCTGGGCTTCGGCGAGCTGAGCAGCTCGGCCGTGTCGAGGATGTGCTCCGAGCTGGATGCCGACGTGGACGAGCTGCGGGGCGCCCGCTTCGACATGGGCTTCCCCTACCTATGGCTCGACGCGACCTACGTCAAGTGCAGGTCGGACGGCAGGGTCCAGGGCCGGGCCGTGGTGACGGCGATCGCCGCGGGCTCGGACGGGAGCCGCAGGTTCGTCGGGCTGGACTGCGTGGACACCGAGTCCCGGGGGTCGTGGCGCGCGTTCCTGCTGGGGCTGCGCCGGCGCGGCGTCGAGGGGGTGAGGTGCGTCACGAGCGACGACCACGCCGGGCTCGTGAGGGCGATCGCCGAGGTGTACCCCGAGGCGAGCTGGCAGCGCTGCATCACCCACCTCGAGCGGGATGTGGCCGGCCGCTTCCGCAGGAGGGCGGACAGGGCCAGGGCCATGCGGGCCGTGTCGGCCGTCTTCAAGGAGCGCGACCCGGGGCTGGTCAGGGCGATGTACGACAGGGCGGTCGAGGAGGTCGGCGCGATCGAGAGGCGCGCCGGCGAGCTGCTCGAGGACGCCCGGGAGGACGCGCTGTGCTACCTGGGGTTCCCCGCCGAGCACAGGCTGCGCCTGAGGACGAACAACGTCCAGGAGCGGGCGAACAGGGAGATAAAGCGCAGGACCAACGCCGTCCAGGTGTTCCCCTCCGAGGCCTCGCTGGTGAGGCTGGTGGGCGCGGTGTGCGCCGACATGAACGACGAGTGGGCGGCGGGGCACTTCATGGACGCCGCGGGCATGGCGGGGATAGGGGCGGTCGAGCCGCCCGCCCAGCCCGAGGAGGCGACGATGGAGCGGGCCAGGATTCTCATAGCCGCGGCGATGGCCGAAGCGGCGTAGAATGAAGAAGGTTCCAGGCGGGCTGACACCAACATTCGGGACACTACTTGGAAGAGAGTCCGTAATCGAAAAAAAGTTGCAGAAACGTCAGGATTTTTGTTTTTGCGATGGGCGGAGATTGCCGTAATGCGGTAAACCTCGCGAAAAATACGCGGAGTCGACAGCGACGGCAACGGCAACGGTTCAGGCTGAGGATCAAACCCCGATCTGACGGGGCGAATCCGAGCCTGACGGCGGTACGGTTTCGGATTTGCAGTGGTCGCGTAGGTGGGGGGCGATCCTGGGGCATGCGAGCTGCACTAAAGAGCAAACTTCTAATCTCGAAGAGTGGCTTTTTGCGTCCGTAAAACTGCCTAGTGCGCAAGGTGTGCGGGAACGAACTGCTTTTTTGAGTGTGGTTCATGATTTCTCGGATGGTTTATTTCCTTATTACGTTCATCTAGCGAATGGTTAATGCTGAAAACGCGATCTAAATTGAACGTGTTCGATGCTCTTTACATGGGGCTTTGCTGTTATGATCGTTTTACATGCACGAATGCGCGGCTTGGCTTATGCCAGGCAGCTCGTGTTCTGCAGAGGAGGGGGAAATGAGAGTTGAAGATTTACGCTACTTTGAGCATCTTGCTGAAGTGCTCAACTATACACGTGCGTCAAAAGATCTAGACATTTCGCAACCAACGCTTTCATTGGCAATCAAGCGCCTTGAAGAAGAATGGGGCGTGCAGCTATTTTCGCGCAATCGTTCTACCGTTGAGCTTACCGATATTGGGCGGGATATCTCTGATTGCGTTACCGGTGCTCTGCGCAGCCTCGACAGGGCGCGTGTACTTGCCGAAGAATCTCTTGGCACAGAAAACGCCACGATCAATCTCGGAACCATCTATGCTATGCAGGGCAAGTTCTGGTCGCAGGCGCTGTTCGAATTTCGAGAAAAGAGCTCATTCGATCCTCATATCACGGTTACACAGGCTTATTCGCGCGAACTGCTTCGCAGATTACGCACGGGCCAGCTGGACGTTGCTTTTGCCAGCCGCATAGAGGACACACCCGATTTGCGTTACAACCTCTGCTGGTCCCAGTCGTTGGTTCTCGGTGTCAACAAAAAGCATCCATTGGCAAAAAAGAAAGAGGTTTCGCTAGCGGAATTGAAGGGGCAGGAAATCCTTTCCTACGATCCCGCTTCGCCTGTTTACCAGGGGATCGTCGATCTAATCGAAGGCCAAGACCTAAACGTGCAGTTCTCGTACGATGACGAAATCACCCTTTCGTCGTTGGTTGCTGGCAATGAATCAAAAACCGCTCTGTTCTGCTATTCGTTGATGATCAACGCGTTCGACGACGTGGTGTGTATCCCTGTGCGCGAGGCGCCGATCGACTTCCATAAAACCTATGTGGTCAGTCGTGATGAGGGTCGTCAGCCAAAAGTCGTGCAAGAATTCATCGATTTTATGAGTGCCTACCGTTTCCCTCGATTGTTGGGTTAATATAGAACACGTTCAGAACGTGTTCTAAAACGTGTTCGTTATTCAGGAACGGGAATACCTGAATCAGCGGCAGTGCGTTTCTTGAACACCGTCGAGGGGATGTGTTCATGATGCAAAAGGGACAGCATGATCAAAGCAAAGTAAACGTAGCGTATTCGTATGCTAGCGAACAGGGGCTGCAACAGAAGGCAACGGCTCCGAATCCGCCTGCAGAAACACAGCTGGCCGATCCTCTTTCTTTTGCGGCAAAGGCTCGTTGGTTTGCGCTCGGTTTGCTTGGCGGAATCTTTGCCATGATCGTTAAGCTCGCTCTTCCTACCAAGATGAGCTTCGAGCAGCGCAAGCAGTCCGAATGGGCTGTGTGGGCAGGCTTCGCAGTCAACACCTTCCTTTTGGTTGTTCTCATCAACACGGGCTGCGTGGATATGCTTATTGCGGGTCTGTCGGGTACTGCGGCGGCTCCTGCGTATGTTTCCCCCGCATTTGGCTAGGCGCAAATCAAGCACGATAAACTTTATAGATGGCCAAACGGTCCAAGCGCAATGCTTGGACCGTTTTTTGTGGTGCCTGTCTGGTTTTCGTTGGCGGATGCGGATCCGTGCGCACTTGTTTGAGCATGCGCCGAATCCGTCGGACCCCATTGCATTTGGCCGTTTACCGCTACTACCTTCCGTTCGCGTGGAAAATAGCGTTAAAACCACGTCCCGAAGAGTGAAACAAACCCGTTTCGCGAGCGAAAACCGATTGAAACAAATGCTGATTAGGGTTGAGAGGTACCGAAAAGGCGGCTGTGGTTATGGCAAAATAACCAAAAGCCGTTAAGCAGTCGCATAAGCGTCAATACCCAAAAGGAGAAAAGATGGCCCACGTTTCTGAAATCTACGGATCGATGGTGTTCAACGAGCACGTCATGAAGGAACGCCTTCCCTCCGCAACCTATAAGAGCCTTACCAAGACCATTAAAGAAGGTAAGCCTCTCGACATCGAAGTTGCGAATGTTGTTGCTCACGCCATGAAGGAATGGGCTATCGAGCACGGCGCTACCCATTACACGCATTGGTTCCAGCCCCTTTCGGGCATTACGTCCGAAAAGCACGATAGCTTCCTGAACCCCGTAGGCGACGGCACTGCAATCATGACCTTCAGCGGCAAGGAGCTTATCCAGGGCGAGCCCGATGCATCGAGCTTCCCCTCTGGCGGCTTGCGTGCCACGTTCGAGGCTCGCGGCTACACCGCATGGGATCCCACCAGCTATGCGTTCATCAAGGACGAAGTGCTGTGCATCCCTACCGCGTTCTGCTCCTACACCGGTGAAGCGCTCGACAAGAAAACTCCGCTTCTTCGTTCCATGAGCGCTGTGAACGAGCAGGCTCAGCGTGTTCTGAAGTTCTTCGGCGAAGACGGCCATCGTGTTGTTTCTACCGTTGGCGCAGAGCAGGAGTACTTCCTGATTTCCGAGAAGGACTACGTAAAGCGTCAGGACCTCGTCATGACGGGCCGTACCTTGTTCGGCGCTGCTCCGCTTAAGGGCCAGGAACTGGAAGAACATTACTTTGGCGCTATCCGTCCTACCGTCAACGAATTCATGAAGGAAGTCGATGACGATCTGTGGGCACTGGGCGTCTCTGCAAGAACCAAGCACAACGAAGTTGCCCCTGCACAGCATGAGCTTGCCCCGCTGTTCACCAACTCGAATCGCGCAATCGACGAAAACCTGCTCACCATGGAAAAGATGCGTCTTGATGCATCTCATCACGGCCTGGTTTGCCTGCAGCATGAAAAGCCTTTCGAAGGCATCAACGGCTCTGGCAAGCACAACAACTGGTCGCTTTCCTACGATAAGGTCAACCTGCTCGATCCCGGCGACGATCCGATGGACAACCTGCGTTTCCTTGTGTTCCTTGCCTGCGTAATCGAGTCGGTTGATGAATACCAGGAGCTGCTGCGCATGTCGGTTGCCTCTGCTGGCAACGATCATCGTCTGGGCGCAAACGAGGCTCCTCCTGCCATCATCTCCATCTTCTTGGGCAGCGAGCTGGGCGCTATCGTAGATGCCCTTATCTCGGGCGACGAATACCATTCCGCCGATGCGATCGCAATGGACTTGGGCGTTGCCGTTCTTCCGAAGTTCATGAAGGACAACACTGACCGCAACCGCACCAGCCCCTTCGCGTTCACGGGCAACAAGTTCGAATTCCGTATGCCTGGTTCTTCGGTAAACCTCTCCGACTGCAACATGATCCTGAACACCGCAATGGCAAAGAGCCTGAAGGGCTTTGCCGATGCGCTTGATGGTGCTGAAGGTGCCGATTTCGAAAAGAAGGCCATCGCTTACATCAAGAAGACGCTCACCGATCATCAGCGCATCATCTTCAACGGCAACGGCTATTCCGAGGAATGGGAGAAGGAAGCAGAAAAGCGTGGCCTTGCAAACCATCGCAACACCGCCGAGGCTCTGCCCTGCTTCGTAGACCAGAAGTCGCTCGATCTGTTTGGCGAATTCAACGTTCTTACCGAGCCTGAGGTGCGCAGCCGTTACGAGGTCAAACTCGACAAGTACAACAAGCTGCTGAATATCGAGGCACGCACCATGATCCGCATGGTGCGCCGTACGTACCTGCCCGCTATCACCGATTACATGGCTGATCTGGCAAGCAATATCACCACGGTGAAGGCTGCTATATCTGGCGCCGATATGACTGAGACCGAAAGCGTTCTCGAGGTTATCGTTGCAGGCGTCGACAAGGCGGCAAAGGCAACCCGTGAGCTGATCAAGGTTCACAATGCCGCCGAGGCCATCGAGGCACCTCAGGAGCAGGCAAATGCCTACGCTAACGAGGTAATCCCTGCCATGGATGCCCTTCGCGCCGAGATCGATACCCTTGAATGCGTGGTAGAACGCGATTACTGGCCCGTTCCCACCTACAATGACATCCTCTTCTACGCGTAATGACTGAGCTGGGAATATAGGGACAGGCCCCGTATTCCTGCTTCGCGAAGAGAGAGCCCTGCTTGCTAAGCATTTTGCAAGCAGGGCTTTTTGTGCGCTATGCCAAACTGGGAAAAGGGAACCTGTCCCTATATTCTCGGTTTTCGGGGGTAGGGCGGCTTAGGCTCTTGGTCCCGTCAGTTGCGGAGCGTTACCAACTTGCAACGATCTTTCCCAATAATTGACATGTGCGGCGTATCTTTCGTGGAGTGCTGTCCGGGCTTGCCGCGGCTGGCTAAGATGGGAGCGAAACCGTTCCCGATTACGAAGGGTTTGAAAGCATGGCAAGCGAAAAGGCGCCTGGCAAGCAGTTAGCCAAATCAACAGAGCAGTATCAGCTGTTCGAGCAGGCAAGCAGGCCGCTATTCAAAAAATACGAGGCGGCTATTCGCGAAATGCGTACACGTTTCGAGATCCTTGACGCCGATCTGGAATATCGTTTAAGCCGTAATCCGATCCATCACATTGAATCGCGCATCAAAGCGCCTAAAAGCGTCTATGACAAGCTGTATCGTTACGGTGTGCCGGTAACGCTGAAATCCATGGAGGAAAACATCCTGGACATTGCGGGCATGCGCGTAATCGTTTCCTATATTGACGATGTAAGCGCCCTGCTGAAGGTTCTCTCCCTTCAGGATGATTTGCAGATCGTGAAGGTGAAGGATTACATTACCCATCCCAAGCCAAATGGATATCGCAGCCTTCACATCATCGTGAAGGTGCCTGTCTATTTTCTTGACCGGAAGCAGTATGTGCCTGTTGAAATTCAGCTGCGCACCATAGCGATGGACTTTTGGGCATCGCTTGAGCATACGTTGAAGTACAAGCAAGATGCCAAGGTTGAAGGCATCGATATGTTCGACGAACTGAAAGACTGCTCGGATATCATCCAAGACGTCGAGCGCCGTATGCAGATTCTGATGCATGCCGTGCAGACGTCCGATGTCGAAGAGGCTGCCAGCAGGCGTCGCGCTCAGATCGAGGAACAGGAAAAGGCCGTTGCGGGCGTTGCCGATGCGGTATCGGAAAAGCCCGAGCGCGCTATATCTTCCAACACCAAGACAGTAACCGAGGCTGCGGTGCAGCGAGCGATTTCCGACGCTGCTGCCGTCCGCGAGAGGGCTGAGTAGCAAACGAGCCGAAACGCGGTTCTGTGGGCTGTGGCGCATGTGCGTTATGCCGCTGCAGGCTGGGATGCATGCGTGCTGCGCCACCTCAGGTTGGTGCGCTGGCGTTGATTTGCGCCATAAGGGCGGTCTTGTTTGATTGCGCCCTTGAAGGTTGAGGTGATGGGACCTGTGAAGTCCGCAGGCCTTTAGCGGCGCTCCTTTGCGGGGAGAGCTACCTTTTACGGAGCATGAGGCCCCAGTTGCTGCCTTTTTGTGCGGAACTACATCACTCTACTTAGTTGGAGTAGAATAGAAAACCGAAAAAGTTCCCAGCGGGGCATGCTTGCGCGTCCTGGGCTTTGGGGGAAGAAGAACCGCGAAAGGAAGAGCAAATGGCTGACGTGAAACCTGTTAAGTACATCTGGAAGAACGGCGAAATGGTGCCGTGGGAGCAGGCAACGACGCACGTTCTGACCCATGCCCTTCATTACGGTTCCGGCGTGTTCGAGGGTATCCGTTGTTACCACAACGAAGAAACGGATGAAACAGTTATCTTCCGCCTTCGCGACCACATGGAGCGCTTGCAGCGCAGCTCCAAGATTGCCATGATGGACCTTCCCTACAGCGTAGACGAGCTGTGCGAAGCAACCGTTGAGCTTATCAAGAAGAACGAATTGAAGTCTTGCTACATTCGTCCTCTTGCATACTATGGCTATGGCCAGATGGGCGTAGACCCGACGGGTGCTCCCGTAGACGTTATCATCGCGGTATGGCCTTGGGGCGCATACATGGGCGAAGATGCCCTTAAGAACGGCATCCCTGTGGGCGTTTCTTCTTGGCGTCAGCGTTCCTTCAATGCAATTCCTCCTGCCGTTAAGTCTTCCGCTTCCTACATGAACTCCATCCTGGCAAAGCTCGAGGCAAAGAACCACGGCTATGCCGAGGCTGTTATGCTCAACGAACAGGGCTATGTGTGCGAAGGCACGGGCGAAAACCTCTTCACCGTTCGCAACGGCATTCTCTCTACGCCTCCGCTGTCTGATGGCCTGCTTGAGGGCATCACTCGCGACACCATTCTGCACATTGCTTGCGACATGGACATTCCCGTTATCGAGGAATCCCTTACCCGTTCCGATCTGTACATTGCCGATGAGATGTTCATGTGCGGCTCTGCTGCCGAGCTTACGCCCGTCCGCAGCGTGGACGACCGCGAAATCGGTCCTATGGGCCCCATTACCGCGCAGCTTCAGAAGCGCTATTTTGAGGTTGCCTATGGTAAGGCACCCGAGTATGAAGAGTGGATCACCCGCTTCTAATCGAGGTGCGCTATCAGTGCGCTTTCTTCAAGCCGCATTCCCCTTTGCCGTAAGGCGCAGGGGTGCGGCTTGTTTTATCAGGGGACAAAATGAGCGCTCGCTGCAAGGGAGTCGCGCTAGGGGAATCATCAACAGTGAAAGGGGTATGGGCTATGCCGGAGCTTAGGACAAGAGAAGTGGAAGATCTGCTTGAGGTCTTTGCGGGTTTAACCCGTCCTGATGATGTATTTGCCCTGCTGGAAGACTTGTTCACTGTTCGCGAGATCAAGGATACCTCGCAGCGTTTGGATGTGGCGCGTATGTTGCGCAAGGGCAGTTCATACGCTGTTATCGAAAAGGCAACTGGGGCTTCCGCGACAACCATCGCTCGTGTGTCGAAGGCACTGAACTACGGCGCAGGTGGTTATGGCCTTGCCTTTGAGGTGCTTGATGCCAAAGAGGCAGAAAACGGGGAAGCCGCCAAGTTGGAAAGCCCGACAGCCGAAGGTGAAAAGCAATAGGAGGGCAACGGCTGCGTTGCCCCGCGAAGCCGCCAAAGCGCGGCTTCTTTACTGAAAGGAACAAAGACCCAATGAGTTCGTTCGCAGCATTCTGCAAACGCAAGGATATCGAGATTTCCGTTCAGCGCTACCTGATTGACGCCCTGGGCGCCATGGCGCAAGGCTTGTTCGCCTCGCTGCTAATGGGCACTATTCTTTCGACTATCGGCCAGCAGGCTGGAATCGATGTATTGGTTCAGGTGGGTGATTTCGCCAAGAGCGCGGCGGGTCCTGCCATGGCCGTATCCATTGGCTTTGCGCTGAAAGCGCCATCACTGGTGCTGTTTTCCCTGGTGGCGGTTGGTTACGCGGCGAACAGCCTGGGCGGCGCAGGTGGTCCATTGGCGGTGCTTGTGGTTGCCATCGTTGCTTCTGAATGCGGCAAGTTGGTTGCCAATGAAACGAAGATCGATATTTTAGTTACTCCATCAGTCACCATTCTGGTGGGATGCTTGCTTTCCATGGCGTGCGCACCCTCCATTGGTGCAGGTGCTACCGCGGTAGGCTCGCTCATCATGTGGGCTACGGAGCTCCAGCCGTTCTTCATGGGTATTTTGGTATCGGCTTTGGTAGGCATTGCCCTTACGCTGCCAATCTCTTCGGCTGCCATCTGCGCGGCGTTGAGCCTCACTGGTTTGGCGGGAGGCGCTGCTGTTGCCGGCTGCTGTGCTCAGATGGTTGGTTTTGCGGTAATGAGCTTCAAGGAAAACCGCTGGGGCGGTTTGATCTCGCAAGGTCTGGGAACGTCGATGCTGCAAATGGGCAATATCGTGCGCAACCCGCGCATCTGGATTCCCCCTACGCTGGCTTCCATGATCACTGGGCCCATCGCGACATGCGTTTTCCAGCTGAAGATGAACGGCCCTGCCATTTCGTCGGGTATGGGTACGTGTGGCTTTGGTTGGTCCCATTGGCGTGTATACCGGCTGGGTTGCCGATATGGCGTCAGGCGCAATGGCGGCCATTACCGCTATGGACTGGGCGGGTCTGGTGCTAATTTGTTTCGTGCTTCCTGCGGTGTTGACCTACGCATTCGGTCTTGTTTTGCGTAAGATTGGCTGGATTAAAGAAGGCGACCTTACCCTTGAATCTGCCGACGACATGGTGAAAGCCGAATAAGGCAGCAGATCTTCTTGGTTGTTTCTCGCTGAAGGGAGGGAAGGATATGGCAAAACGGTTTGTGGCGGGTTTGTTAAAGGTTTTTGGCGGGACCATCATGCA
>URJE01000064.1 GCA_900547965.1 uncultured Eggerthella sp.
TGCCCACCAAACCTGAAGCAGTAGCGATCTTCAGCGAGATAAGGCTGGCCATAGAAGCAATAGGTGTTCCCAGCCCGCCGAGGTTCGTCCCCACCATAAGGGCAGTCCAGTTGTTGGTGAAACCAGACAGCAGAACAGCAGCCGGAACATTGCTTATCACCTGGCTTGATCCTACTGCCGCACAAAACGGCGAAATGCCCACCAGAGCTGAAAGCGCTTCATGCACCGCAGGAACGCGAGCCATGTTGCCCACAAATACAAAGAGAGCCACGAAAGTGAGCAAAAGACCATAATCGACCTTCGCCAACGAACGCCTGTCAAGAAAGAACAGCGCAAAGGCAACGAGGGCAGCAACGGCAAAAGCGTCAATAAAACCCACTACCGCCATAACGCTCAAAACAAACAAAATCAGGTATGAGACGAACATAAGCCCTTGACGCCCAGTGGGCTTGGAAAGGGCTTTGCGGGACGTGCGATTGGAAAGCCCTTCCGCATTGCCACGAAACACAATCAGCACCGCCGCAACCAGCATAGTTGCAGACACAACAACAATGGGCACCATGATCGACACGAACTGAAAAAAGTCCATGCCCGATACGCGATAGAGGAAGAGGTTCTGCGGATTCCCAACGGGCAGCAGCATGCTACCCAAATTCGCCGACACCGTCATGAGAACCACCACGGAGGCCGTAAAGCGACTCTCCCCCGCCTCGGCGAGCACGACAAGGGCAAGAGGGACAAAGGTGATAAGGGCCACGTCGTTGGTTACCGCCATGGAGCTAACGAAGGTTAGCGCAACCAACGCGAATGCCAAGGCACGCACAGAAGACGCCCGCGACACAGCCCAGCTGCCAAGCAGGCGCATCACGCCCATGAAACGCAAGCCTGTTACAACCGCCATCAGGCAAAACAGCAAAGCCAGCGTGCGCCAATCGACGTACGAAGCATAACCTTCGTCAAAAGGGACCAGTGCGCATGACATCACAGCCGCCAAAGCCGCGACGACCGGCACCGCTTCCCTTGAAAGGAAGGCCCTGATCTTTTCCATCATGCGCGGAAGCTCCTACCCACGCAAATCGGTAAGCAGGTAGCAGAAATGGATTCGTGGATTACGCGAAAAATCTTCAGGGATAGTTTTTGCGGTGACATTTTCGACACTCAACCCGCAAGCACGCACTTTCACTTCATCAAGCTTAAACGAACGCAGGTTTCCGGAGAACACAATGGTGCCGCCAGGAGCAAGAAGACGACGCACCAAGCGCAAAAGCTCAGCATGATCACGCTGGATATCCCAGGTGCGCTCGCCCATGGTTTTCGAGTTTGAGAACGTGGGCGGGTCAAGGAATACCAAATCGTAGCAACCGGCTTCCTCTTCGGCAGCCTGCTCAATCCAGGAAAGAACGTCCGCACGGACAAACCGATGCTGACGGCCCACGAAACCCGCATTTTTCATGTTGCGCTTCGCCCAATCAAGATAGGTCTGGCTCATGTCGACCGTAGTGGTTGAATCAGCGCCGCCTACCGCAGCGTAAACCGTTGCCGTGCCAGTATAGGCAAATAGGTTAAGGAAACGCTTATCAGCCGCCATTTCGCCCACCATACCGCGCGTAATGCGATGGTCGAGAAACAGACCCGTATCCAAATAGCCCGAAAGATCAAGCTCGAAGGGATGCCCCGCTTCCTCGACGATGATGCGATGGGAGATATGCTCTTCACGACGATATTGGGATCCGCCTTTCGCCTGACGGCGCACGCGCGTGAACAGACGCTCTTCGGGTACGCCCAAAAGCACAGGAGCAACAGCGCACGCGTCCTTGAACCGACGCGTTGCCTTCGCAGGGTCAATCTCTTTCGGCGCCTGATATTCGGTTATAAGCAAATTCGTATCGCCCGAGCCTTGCTCTTCGAAAACATCGACGGCAACGGCATAATCGGGCAGGTCGGCATCGTAGATGCGGTATGCGTGTACCTTGTTCTTTCGTGCCCACTTGCGACGCGCTTTTGCCATTTTGCGCAAGCGCGCTGCAAATTGCAGTGCATGATCGGAAGTGACAGCAACCTTGACTTCAGCCCCCTCAAGCGTCACGAGAGGAACCTCGATGATACTGGAATGACCCAAGTGATAACTGCGAAGCATAGCCTCGATTGCGCCGTTGTATACCGGCAAGGTTCGCTGTGCCTCGAAGCCCACAGAGCCATCGAAATCAGCATCGGGCGTGATCACCGTCATACTCCACGAGTCGGACAACTCGCGAAGGCCCTGCGAAAGATGCTCATAGAATTCGTCGAGCCCATGGGCCAAAAGGCGCATGCCATACGGCGGATTGATAGCGATAAAGCCACGCTGGTCGAGTTCGACACCGTTTTGATGCAAGCTAACAGGCAGGTCGGCGCAATCGGCGCAGCCGAAGGTCACCAACTTCGAAAGGCCCAAACGCCGCGCGTTGCCTCGCGCAATGCCCACTGCCTGGGAGTCGATGTCGAAACCGAACAGCTGCGGCGCATCTTCCATACCGCGCTCAAAACGCTCATCGGCATCCGTCAAAAGATCATCGAATTCATCTGCGTCAAAATCGGCGCAACCCTCGAAGCCCCAATAATCGCGAGAAAGGCCCGGGGCTCGGTCGGTTGCCATCATGGCTGCTTCAAGAACCAGCGTTCCGCTGCCGCAGGCGGGATCGACAAACACCGGCGCTTCCACCAAACCGTCAGCTCCGGCACGTTCCGCTTTGGCGCGACGCAGGGCGGGAGCCGCCACGCGATCCCATCCACCCCACACCAGCATGCCAGCGGCAAGCGCTTCCTTCAAAGGAGCTTCAACATTTTCACCGGGCACACGATAGCCTCTGCGATGAAGCGATTCACCAGCGTAGTCGATTGAAACGGTTGCCTTCTTACCATGGATCGATACCCAAATGGGCACATCAGGACGCTGAGGCTGTACATCGGGGCGTTTGCCTCGCGCTTCGCGCAAGCGGTCGCATACGGCATCCTTCACCTTCAGGCCTGCAAACTGAGTGTTGCGCAATGCATCGTTGGTACCACGTGCAGTGACGGCAATAGTGGCGCCATCACCGATCACCACTGCCCAAGGCAATGCCTTTACGCCATCATAGAGCGCCTCGGCGCTATAGGCCTCAACACGACCCATAACGCGCAGAACGCGCGAAGCAATGCGCGACCACAGGCACACACGGTAGCCTTCCGCCTTCGTTCCGAAAAAAGCGACACCGCCCTTCAGAGGGCGCACGCTCTGAGCGCGCAGACGTTTCAATTCGTCGGCAAGAATATGCTCAAACCCCTGAGGGCACGTAGCAAAAAACTCAAGTTGATCGTTTGCCATAAGGGGCTCCTCCGTTATCGGTGACGGTTGCTGAAGAATAGCCAAAGGCAGCCAAAACGGGACGGTTTCTTTTGGCTGCTGATCTGGAACACATTCTAAGGTGTCCAAAAGGGACTGTCGCTCTTAGACACCCAACAACGTAAAAACGTCCGAAAGGGCGTTAATAAGAATCAGGGCATATGCCAGTGAGTAAGCGAGTGGAATTCTGACGAGTGCAGGAGGATTGAAAGGCCCATGGAGGCTGGCCTTCGCGCCGCCACCATGGGCCTTGAAATTATCCTGTGCCGTCAGAATTTCACGCAGCATCATTGCGTTTCATGAGTTCTGCGTTGTTCGGCAAAACGACGCAGAATGCTTAATCTTCCAGATAATCTTTCAACTTCTGCGACCTGGAGGGATGACGCAGTTTGGCAAGCGTCTTCGACTCGATTTGGCGAATACGCTCGCGCGTTACGCCGAATTCACGGCCAACTTCCTCGAGCGTGCGAGGATGTCCGTCTTCCAAGCCGAAGCGCAGGGAGATAACCTTGCGCTCGCGCTCAGCCAAACCTTCCAGCGTTTTGGAAAGCTGCTCCTGCAGCATGCTGAAGGATGCCGCATCGGGAGGAACGATAGCTGCGTCGTCTTCGATGAAGTCGCCCAGCTGGGAATCTTCCTCTTCGCCAATAGGGGTTTCGAGGGAAACCGGCTCCTGGCTGATTTTCTGGATTTCGCGAACGCGCTCGGGGGTAAGGCCCATTTCCTCAGCGATTTCTTCAGGAGTAGGTTCGCGACCCAACGACTGCAGCAGCTGACGCTGAATGCGAACGAGTTTGTTGATGGTTTCAACCATATGAACCGGAATACGGATGGTACGAGCCTGGTCGGCGATAGCGCGCGTGATTGCCTGGCGAATCCACCACGTAGCATACGTGGAGAACTTGAAGCCCTTGGTGTAATCGAACTTCTCAACTGCGCGGATAAGGCCCAGATTACCTTCCTGGATAAGGTCGAGGAACAGCATGCCGCGGCCAACATAGCGCTTCGCGATGGAAACAACCAAGCGGAGGTTCGCTTCGATAAGCTGCTGCTTGGCGTCGATGCCCACCTGCTCTACGCGGGTAAGGCGGCGGCGCTCGCGGCGCTCAAGCTCGATGCCCTCTTCTTCCGCCTTTTCCAATTCGGCAGTAGCGGCAACGCCTGCTTCGATCTTCATAGCAAGGTCGATTTCCTCTGCTGCAGTAAGCAGGGAAACCCTACCGATTTCCTTCAGGTACATGCGTACCGGATCGCCCGTAAGCAGGGCGACGGAGGAATCGGCAGAAGACTTGCGGGTGCTGCGCTTGCGCGTGCTCTTGCTCTTATGGGAAACCTTGGGAACCGTGATTTCGGCGGCGGCCTTCAGCTCTTCTTCGGGCACACCTTCAAGCAGGCTTTCATCGGTAAGATCGGAAGCCTTGACATCATGATGGTCGTCGTGCA
Source organism: uncultured Eggerthella sp. (assembly GCA_900547965.1). Lineage (GTDB taxonomy): Bacteria > Actinomycetota > Coriobacteriia > Coriobacteriales > Eggerthellaceae > Anaerotardibacter. The sequence continues at coordinate 4,805 of URJE01000064.1, forward strand.
GATCAGTGGGCTCAACGTCGGACTCCAAAATATTTTCGGTGTCGTCTTCCTCGAGATCATGGGCCTCTGCCGCTTCGGCTTCGACCGCCTTCTTCTTGGAAGCTGCGGCGCTTTTAGCCTTTGCCGTTTCCTTCTTGGGAGCCGCCTTCTTGGCTGGCGCTTTCTTGGCCGTACTCTTCGTCGTCTTTTCCTTGGATTCAGACTGTTGTGAGGAAGCCTTTGCCACGTCGTTTCCTTCCCACGCTTCTACAAAATCAGGTCAGAGCCTGTTGAAAACATCATGCCATTATAACGCCAATGGCTCTATATAGATACCCTCAAGTTTACATACCGGCCCATACGATGCACAGCCCTCGGAACCGGCTGCAGAAAACGCCGATCACAAAAGGTTAACGGGGTCGATATCGATCGAAACGCGCACATCATGCTGCGGTTTTCGCTCACGGAAATAAGAGGCGAAGCATTCCGCAATGTTTCCCTTTAGCGGCGCTTTCACCACGACATGGTAGCGCCAAGATCCCTTCAATCGCTCAAGAACACATGGCGTAGGCGGCAGAACCAGCCAACCGGCACCCTTGCCGGATATCAGCTGCGAAAGATCATAATATAGGCCTTTTGCCGCAGATCGCACAGCGTCTTCGTCGCGGCCCCACACCAAAACATTGGCAAGGCGAACGTAAGGCGGGTAGCCCAATCCCTCGCGCAGCTCCAGTTCCTCTGCCAAAAACCGCTCACGATCGTAAGAGGCGGCAGCGCGGATCGCAACATCGTGCGCGCTGTAGGTTTGCACCACAACCCGCCCCGGTTTCTCTGCACGACCAGCGCGTCCCGCCACTTGCTCAATAAGATCGAACGTACGCTCTGAGCTGCGGAAATCGGGAAGCTTAAGCATGGTGTCGGCGTTAATGACGCCCACTAGGGTAACGTCGTCGAAGTCGAGTCCCTTGGCTATCATCTGCGTGCCCAGAAGGATCGCAGCGCCTGGAGCCGCAAAACATTCCAGCAAGCGCTGATGGTCCCCCTTCCTTGCGGTGGTGTCGGCATCCATGCGGATAATGCGGCATTCGCGATCGGCAACAAGCGATGTGAGCTCGCTTTCAACGCGCTGGGTTCCGGCACCGAAACGCTTTAGGTAGGGACTTCCGCATTCGGGACACACCGCAGGCACCGAACGCGTGGCGCCGCAATGATGGCACACCAGCTTCGCGGCACGCTCGTGGTACGTAAGCGACGTTGAACAGGAGTCGCATTCGGGCACGTACCCACAGTCACGGCACAGCAAAAACTGAGCAAATCCACGCTGATTCAGCAGAAGAACGGCTTTCTCGCCTTTGTCCAGCACTTCGAACAGCACGTTCTGCAACTCGCGAGAGAACATGGAGCGATTGCCCCCGCCGAACTCGCGCGCCATATCTACCACTTTGATGTTGGGCAGCGGTTTTCCGTTGGCACGACCGGGCATCTCAACACGGCGCCACGAAGGCTCCACCGCACAGCGATGCAACGCCTCGAGCGAAGGCGTCGCGGAGCCAAGCACCAGTACGGCACCGTGGGAACGAACCATCCATTCAGCCACATCGCGGGTTACATAGCGTGGAGCCTGATCCTGCTTGTAGCTCGATTCGTGCTCTTCGTCGATGATGACGATGCCCACGTCTTCCATAGGGGCGAACAGTGCGCTACGTGCGCCCACCACCACGCGGGTATGCCCTTCGCGAATAAGATCCCACTGATCGAAGCGCTCACCTTGAGACATGCGGGAATGAAGCACCGCTACCGTGTCGCCGAAGCGACCGCGAAAGCGCGCAACCGTTTGCGGCGTCAGCGAGATCTCAGGCACCAAGACAATAGCGCCGCGACCCTGTTCAAGCTCATTTTCAATAGCGCGCAAGTACACCTCGGTCTTGCCCGACCCGGTAACGCCATCGACCAGAACCACATGTCCGTCTCGTTTCGCGGAGGCGCAGGTTATAGCGTCAAGCGCTTCTTCCTGATGAGGGGTAAGCACGGGCCGTTCCCCCGCCCGTTTGGAAAAAGCAGCGCTTGTTTGGCCGTATTCGCGCATGCGCCGACGAAGCTCAATGCGAATAACGCCCTTCTTCTCGAGCGATTTCAGCGTGGAGGAGACCGATCCATATTCAGCCGTAAGCTCCGCAACGCGCAAATCGCCCTGCTTGAGCGCCTGCAACACAAGCTCCTGCTTGACGGCACCCTTACGCGGCTTGAACCCATCTGCCTCGGAAGTGCGCGTCACCCAACGCTCGTCAACCTCGGAAACCATAGGTCGCGTCACCTGCCAGGTGCCGTTGATGCGTTCCATGCGCGGTACGCCCCCAGGCGGCATGAACAGCCGTATGCAGGAAGAAAACGGCGCAAGATAACGATCCGCCAAGAATTGCGCACATTGAGCCCCGATTTCAGTGAAACAGGGTTTGCCCAGCACCCCTTCTACGGCTTTGAGCTTCGAAAAATCTAGGCCGCTAGGAGCATCTGCGCTCAGGCCAACCACAAAGCCCACAGCTTTGCGCCCACCAAAGGGGACCAACACCGCGCAACCGACTTGAACGGACGAGCACAATAACGCAGCACGAGGATCAGACGCTTTTTCCTCGGAAAACCCCCGTGAGGCATTGGCGGCAGGGAGCATCTCGACGCCAAAGCCACTTGTTCCCGCCGCATGGCCTGCCTGCACCAAGCCTGTGGTGGATAGGCGGCCGGGCGATGCCTGCATTGGATCTTCAGCGAGCAAATCATCAAACGATGCCTGCATCGCCTTTTTTGCAGGCATCTTGGCAGAGGACTTCGCAGCCGCTAGCTGCGCCTGCTCTTCGGCGGTTTCGGGAACCGCATAGGTGTAGGGTGTTTCGAGCGCTGCAGTTGGTATGTCGAGAATCACAGAGGCAAATTTCATGCTGAAGAGTATAAGGGGGCAGCAATCAACTTCCCGAGCAAACCAGCCAAGCGCGACCAAACCTCCAGCAATGCGCCGGGCGCCAAAGCAAATAGAGCGCTCCAAGAAGCGCCCCTGCCTTAAATTGGGCCAGCTCGCCTTGCCGCATCCACCGCCCCCAATAGGGGAAAGGGCGATTCGCCCGCCGGAAAGAACCGACTCCTCCCTACGCTCCCATCATCACCCATTACCGATTGGATACAGGCTCAGGTTTGCGAAGGGCCCCATGCTTGCGGCATCACTGCACAAAAAGCCCCGTCGAAACGGGGCTTGCAACCGTTGATTCGGTTTGAAGATAGCGCTTTGGGCGATGCTGGCTCGATTCGAGAACAGCGCTTTACACGATGTTGATTCGATTCGAAGAAGACGCTTTACGCAATACCGCACGCCGCCTTCAGTTCTTCGGCCTTGTCAGTCTTTTCCCAGGTAAATTCAGGAAGCTCGCGGCCAAAGTGGCCGTATGCCGCAGTTTTGCGATAGATAGGACGGCGCAGATCAAGCTCGTCGATGATGGCACCAGGACGCAAGTCGAACACCTTGTTTACCGCTGCCTCGATGTCGGATGCGGGGACGATGCCCGTGCCAAATGTATCGACCATTACGGAAACAGGACGCGCAACACCAATGGCATAGGCAATCTGAACCTCGCAACGCGTTGCCAAACCGGCGGCAACCACATTCTTGGCAACCCAACGAGCAGCATAGGCTCCCGAGCGGTCAACCTTTGTGCAGTCCTTGCCCGAGAAGGCGCCGCCACCGTGACGCCCCATACCGCCATAGGTGTCGACGATGATCTTGCGGCCAGTAAGACCTGCATCGCCCATAGGGCCGCCCACCACAAAACGACCGGTAGGGTTCACATACAGCTCCAGATCGTCTGCGACCGTTACTCCCTCGGCTTCAAACACGGGATCGATAACGTTACGCTTAAGCGCTTCGCGCAATTCGACAGGATCGGTTTCCTCGGAGTGTTGAGTGGATACAACCACCTTTTCAACCTGAGTAGGAACGCCGTCGATATAGCGAACGCTAACCTGGGTTTTACCGTCAGGGCGCAGATTAGGCATGGTGCCATCTTTGCGCACCTTGGAAAGGCGCTCGGCCAAACGGCTCGCCAGATAATGGGGCAAAGGCATAAGGGTCTTCGTCTCGTTGCAGGCGTAGCCGAACATCATGCCCTGATCGCCCGCACCGATTTGGTCGTACGGATCAACGGCTTCACCGTTCTGCGTTTCCCATGATTCGTCAACGCCTTGTGCAATGTCAGGGGACTGCTCATGAATGGTGTTCAAAACACCGCAGGTATCGCAGTCGAAGCCGTACTTGGCGCGATCGTATCCAATTTCGCGAAGCACCTCGCGGGCAATTCCCGGCACATCAACATAAGCCTGGGTGCGCACCTCGCCGGTAACCATGATAAGACCAGTAGTAGCCATGGTTTCCACCGCACAACGAACTTCTTTCGGGTTGGCGGGAATTCCACCTGGAGCAACATACCCCTCTGCCGCCAGCTCGGTTTCCTTAGCGAGAATGGCATCCAAAACGGCATCGGAGATCTGGTCGCAGATCTTATCGGGATGGCCTTCGGTGACGCTTTCGGATGTGAAGAGATAGTTTGCCATGGTTTCCTCCTGATGTAAAAAAATATCGCCGCGCCTCTGGCCGGGATGATCCCGTGCTTACGGCGGAGCGATAAAAAATCTTATCTTTCGACTTCCGCCGACGGATTTGGCACCTTATGCTCACGCACAGGTTGTCGGGCTT
>URJE01000065.1 GCA_900547965.1 uncultured Eggerthella sp.
TTGATAACGCTTTGTGCGGCGCTGGCTGCGTTGTGCCTTTCGGGCTGTGTGGAAGAAGACGGCAAACCTAGCTACCAGCTGGTAAGTGAGGACAAGCTTACTGTTGCTATGGCGCCTAATTTCCCTCCGTTTGATTCCCTAGACGGTGAGACTCCTACGGGCTTCGATGTGAGCGTTGCCCGTGAGGTGGCAAATCGTTTGGGGCTTCAGCTCGAGATCAAGGCAGTTCCGTTCGATGAGCTGGTGCAGGGTGTGCATGATGGCACCTATGATGTTGCCATCTCGGCATTGTCTATCAACCCCAGCCGGTCGGAATTGGTCGATTTTTCTTCCCCGTATTACCTGGTTGATCAAGCGATTGTGGTGAAGAAGGGCGTGTACGAAAAGGTGTCCGAGCTGAAAGGCAAGCGAGTTGCCGCTGAGGTCGAAGCCACGGGTTATGACTATGCTATGACGAACGTCACGCAAAATGTTGTCGCTTACGAGACCGCTGCTGAATGCTTTGCCGCTCTTGAGGCGGGGCAAGTTGCCGCTGTGGTAATCGATGAGCCTGCCGCAACATATCTCATGAACAGCGCCTATTCCAATTGCGTTACCCTGGAAACTGTGGCAACGTGCGAGAAATATGCCGTTGCCGTGAACAAGGACAATCGGGCCTTAACGGATGCCATCAACGATGCCCTCGACCAGATGGACAAAGATGGAACCCTTGCCGAGCTCCAAAAGCAAGTAGGGTAGGGGTTTCGCGTCACTGCGGAGCGCCCTTTTGGACATGTCTCTTGCCCCAGGTGGCGAGTGTGCGGTTCGGTGTTGGCGGCAGAAGTCAAGCAGTCGTGACCCTTGCCTTAGATGAAAAGCGCGTGGGACACATACCCGAATTCGGCAGACCTTAGAAGCTACTTGTGGTACGGCTCGTGACGGATGATCTTGAACGCTCGATAAATCTGCTCGAGCAGAACAACGCGAGCAAGGTTGTGGGGTAGCGTGATGGGTCCGAAGCTGATGCGCTCTGTGGCGCGCTGTTTTATTTCTTTTGTCACGCCATCGCTTCCGCCGATGATGAAGGAAATATGGGAATCGCTGTTGAGCGCATAATTGTCGATTTTCTGCGCCAGACCCTCGCTAGATGTTTCCTTGCCACGAATATCCATCAAGATAATGGGACCGCGTTCTGGCAATGCGGAAAGCAAAGCCGCGGCCTCCTTTTCTGCGTTGGAGTCGGGGAGTTCCCGCACTTCGATTTTTGCATACCCGCCAAGGCGTTTCAGGTATTCTGCGACAGCGTCTTTCCAGAACTGCTCTTTGAGCTTGCCCACGGCAAATATGGTTATACGAAGCATGGTGGCCCCCAATCGCGCTGGCGTTACCAGCTTGAAAAGAAACATTGGTACAGTGGTTATTCGCACGGTATTATATCGGTCGAACAAGAAGCGCGCATGCGCATACCCACACAACACCTAAGGAAGCAGGCGTTATGTCACTCCCCGTATCTGACCTGAACAAGAAGGCTGATGGCCTTACCACCATGGAACTGGGCAAAGTTCTGCCCCTTACTGCTGAAGTGAAAGACGATCATCTCTTCATCGGCGGCTGCGATATGGTGGAAATTGCCAAGGAATTCGGCACCGCCTTGTACGTGTTTGACCAGGCCGATCTTGAAGCACGCATGGACGAATACGTGCAGTCCTTCAAGAAGTACTACGGCGACCGTGCCGAAGTTGCCTATGCTTCCAAAGCGTTCCAGAACAAGGCTATCGTCCAGCTTGCCAATGAGCATGGCATGTGCCTCGATGTTTCTGGTGGTGGCGAACTCGCCTGCGCGCTCGCTGCGGGTTTCCCTGCCAAACGCGTAGTGGTCCATGGCAACAACAAAACCCCTCAAGAACTGCGAGAAGCCATCGAGGCTGGAGTGGGCTGCATTGTTATCGACTCCCGTATTGAGTTGGGTCGCATTTCCGCCATCGCTCAAGAGCTGGGCGTAACGCAGGATATCTATATGCGCATTACCCCTGGCGTGGAAGCCGATACGCATGAGTTCATCCGCACAGGTTGCGAGGATTCCAAATTCGGCTTCACCATGCGTGAGGATTTCGCCTTCAAATGCGTGAAGGATGTTTTGGAAACTCCGGGCGTTCGTCTTGCCGGTCTGCATTGCCACATCGGTTCTCAGATCTTCGCCCTGCATTCGTTCCGTGAAGCCATCGATGTCATGATTCAGTTCATTAAGCGCATCAACGACGAGTACGGTTACGAAATCGAAGGCCTCGATCTGGGCGGTGGCCTGGGTATTGCTTACGTGAAGGAGGAAGAGCCTCCTACGATTGAATCGTTCGCGAAGCTTACCTGCACCGCAGTGAAAGAGCTGTGCGCCCAGTATGGGGTGAAGGAGCCCCGCATTGCGGTTGAGCCGGGCCGTTCCATTGCGGCAACGCCGGGCGTGACGCTCTACACCGTAGGCATCTTGAAAACATTGCCGGGTATTCGCAATATTGTTGCTATCGACGGTGGCATGTCCGACAACATCCGTACGGCACTTTACGGTGCGGATTACGAGCCCGTTATCGCCAACAAAGCCAATCAGCCACGCACGAAAGTGGTAACGCTGGTGGGTAAGCATTGCGAATCGGGCGATGCGGTTGCCGCCGACGCTTCGATTCAGAACCCCGATTTGGGCGATATCGTATGCATGTTCGGCACGGGTGCGTACTGCCATTCCATGAGCAGTCGCTATAACGGTCAGCCCAGGCCTGGTATCGTGTTCGTCAAGGATGGCAAGGCTCGCTTGGTAACTCGTCGTGAAACCTACGCCGACCTGATGAGCTGCGATCTGTAAGCTTTTCTTACAGCAGCCATTTGCCAAGCTGCAATAACCGCTGTGCGGGGTTCTGACGGTGCGAATGGGGATTGATAGGTGCGGTAAGCGCAGTTGGTCCCTGCTTGTGCATGTCAGAGCCCCGTTTCGTTTTATGCGATAAGGTGACTTTGCCTATCCATTTAACGGATCGGTGACAAACGACGATACCTTAACGTTTACAATAGAAGGAATATAACTTCTACGGAAAGGTGCGCTTCATGGCTGTCAAGGTTGGCTTGGTCGGAACGGGCACGGTTGGCGGCGGATGCTTGGAAATCCTTCGCAACCACAAGGAAGAATTCAAACGTCATTTTGGCATCGACATTGAGCTGACCCGCGTATGTTCTCGTCAGCCAGAGGTTGCTGAATCATATGGTTTGAGTGACATTTTCACCACCGATTTCCATGAAGTGATTGAAGATCCTGAAGTTGATCTGGTTATCGAGCTCATCGGCGGTACTACCTTCGCCAAGGAAGTGGTAATCGGGGCTCTGCAAAATGGCAAAAGCGTGGTTACCGCCAACAAGGCCCTTATGGCTACTTGCGGTGAAGAAGTCATGAATTTGGCGGAAGAAAAGGGCGTAGAAATCGCGTTTGAGGCCAGCGTTGGTGGCGCTATTCCCATCATCGTTCCCTTGAAGCACTCCCTCATTGCCAACCGCATCGATTCCATCATGGGTATCGTGAACGGTACCACCAACTATATGATCACGCGCATGGACGAAGACGGCATGAGCTATGAAGATGCGCTGAAGGAAGCCCAGGAAAAGGGCTTTGCGGAAGCCGATCCCACGGCCGATGTCGACGGCCTTGATGCCGCCGCCAAGATTGCCATTTTGGCTTCCATCGCCTTCAACTCCCGTGTAACTATGGATCAGGTATTCACGGAAGGCATCCGTCGTATTTCCCCCGTCGATTTGGCTATGGCTCACGAAATGGGCTATACAGTGAAGCTCCTTGCTCACGCATACCGCACCGATGCGGGTATCGATGTTCGCGTGCATCCCACGATGATTCCTGAAAGTCATCAGCTTGCCATGGTCAACGGCGTGTTCAACGCGATCTATACCGTAGGCGATGCTGCGGGCGAAAACATGTTCTTCGGTGAAGGCGCCGGAGCGGGTCCTGCTGCTAGCGCCGTAATGGGTGATGTGCTTGAGGTCGCTCGTCATTTGCAGATGGGCATCAAGCCCATTGTTGGATGCACGTGCACTGACGAGCTGCCCATCCTTTCCGTTGAGGACCTTCATACGAAGTACTACATCCGTTTTGTGGTTGCCGATCGCAGTGGTGTTTTGGCTTCTGCGGCAGACATCTTCGCCAAGTACGATGTTTCGGTCAAGACGGTTACTCAGCGCGGCAATGCTGCACGAGATGACGTCGATCTGGTATTTGTTACCCACACGGCCGAAGAACGCAATGTGCGCAAGGCCATCGACGATATCCTGGCTTTGGAGGGCGTTGTTACGGGTGGATTCCCGTCAGTTATCCGCGTACAGGACTAACAGGCGTCCATGTGGCTGGTTTGGGTCTGATCTGCTTCCCCTGAAATTCGAAAAGGGCACGCGCTTTAGCGCGTGCCCTTCTTTTGTGATGCTGTAGGTTCGCTGGTTTGTTTTGGGGTGGGTTGCTTTATTCGGGCATGTTTTCCAAGTCGTAGGGTGTTGCCTGATACACGTAATAGTTGAGCCAATTGGTGTATAGCAGTTGAGCTGTGGCTCGCCAGTTGGAAATAGGTTGTTGTGTAGGGTCATCGTTGGGGAAGTAGTGCTTTGGCATGTCGGGGTTTAGGCCCTTTTTCGTGTCGCGGTGGAATTCGCCTGCCAGGGTGTCGGTGTCGTATTCGGGATGGCCGAATACGAAAAAGTGGCGACTATCGGTGCTCTTGGCGATGAATACGCCGGCTTCGTCCGATACGGAAATTAGCTCCAACTCGGGAACTTTCTCGATGTCTTCCGCATGGACTTCGGTCCAACGAGAGTGGGGTGCGTGAATGACGGTATCGAAACCTCGAACCAGAGGAGAGGTGGGCTTCAAGATCTTGTGCTCGAAAACCCCGGTCATCTTGTGCTGCCTCAGATACTTCGGAATCCCGAAATGGTAATAGGCACCCGCCTGCGCGCCCCAGCAGAGGTACAAGGTTGAGAAAACATTGGTTTTTGCCCATTCGAAGATGTCGCACAGTTCGGGCCAGTAGTCCACATCTTCGAAGGGGAGCTTTTCGACGGGTGCCCCAGTGACTATCATGCCGTCGTAGCGCTTGTTGCGAATTTCGTCCAAATCAACGTAGAACGATTCCATGTGCTTGGGGGGTACGTGCGTTGCCTTATGCGTGACGGTTTGCAGGAGGTCGACCTCAACCTGCAAGGGCGTATTCGAGAGCTTGCGCAGGATTTGGGTTTCCGTTTCGATTTTCAAGGGCATCAAATTCAAGATAAGCACGCGCAAGGGACGAATATCCTGATGGATGGCGCGGTGCTCGGTCATAACAAAGATGTTCTCGCCTTCCAAAACCTCTGTTGCCGGCAAGGCATCGGGGATGCGAATTGGCATAAGTGCTCCTTTATGAATAACGATACTTTCGTGCGTTGATGCGACAGCAATCTCGATTGTACGCGCGAGCGACCAAGCCTTCTATGCCCGTCGGCCAATCTATAGCCAGTTATAGGTAATTGCATTGACCAGGCTTTTTACTTGCCGAACTAGTCATCATCTTTTCCCGATGCGCTTTTACAATAGACTGTATCGCTTCACGCGCTTTGGCTGCGTGGGCGGGCTTTGGGAAGAAAGGAATACGCAATGAGCGAATCTTTGGCCACAACCTGTGTGCAGGGCGGCTATCGTCCTGGCGATGCCGAGCCTCGTCAGGTGCCAATTTATCAGTCGACTACCTGGAAATACGATACAAGCGAGCATATGGGCCGTTTGTTCGATCTGGAAGAATCCGGATATTTCTATACCCGCTTGCAGAACCCCACAAACGATTTTGTTGCTGCTAAAATCTGCGAGCTGGAAGGCGGCAGCGCTGCAATGCTCACTTCATCGGGGCAGGCTGCAAATTTCTTCGCTGTGTTCAATATCGCTGGTCAGGGCGACCATGTAGTGGCTTCTTCGGCAATCTACGGTGGTACGTACAACCTGCTGTGCCACACCATGGCGCGCATGGGCCTGGAATGCACCTTTGTTTCCCCCGATTGCTCTGATGATGAGCTTGAAGCGGCATTTCGTCCGAACACCAAAGCGGTTTTCGGCGAAACCATTGCAAACCCAGCGCTTAACGTCTTGGATATCGAGCGTTTTGCCAATGCGGCTCATGCGCATGGTGTGCCGCTGATCGTAGACAACACGTTCCCCACGCCGGTGAATTGCCGTCCCTTCGAATGGGGCGCTGATATCGTTACCCATTCCACCACAAAGTACATGGATGGCCACGGTGCTGGCGTTGGCGGTTGCATTGTTGACTCCGGCAAGTTCGACTGGAATGCCCACGCTGATAAGTTCCCTGGTCTTACCACGCCAGACGAAAGCTATCATGGAGTGGTGTACACCGAGCGCTTTGGGCTGGAGGGTGCGTTTATTACCAAGGCCACTTCGCAGCTTATGCGCGATTTCGGCTCTATCCAGTCACCGCAGAATGCGTTTCTGCTGAATATGGGGCTGGAGAGCCTCCACGTTCGCATGGCGCAGCATTGCAAGAACGGCCAGTCGGTTGCCGAGTTCCTTTCCGGCCATCCGAAAGCTGCATGGGTTCGTTACTGCGGCTTGCCCGACGATCCGAATTATGAATTGGCCCAGAAGTACCTGCCCAACGGTTCGTGTGGTGTTGTGAGCTTTGGCGTGAAAGGTGGGCGCGAAGCGGCGGAGCGCTTCATGGCAAACTTGAAGCTGGCGCAGATTGCCACCCATGTTGCCGATGCTCGCACCTGCGTTCTTCACCCTGCAAACGCAACCCATCGCCAGATGAACGACGAGGAGCTCGCCGCAGCAGGTATCAGCCCCGATCTCGTGCGCCTTTCGTGCGGCATCGAAGACACCGCCGACTTCATTGCCGATATCGACCAGGCCCTTTCGCTTGCTTAGCCAATACGTCGGTACAGATGCCGCGATGTAGGGATTGCCCTGAACAAGCGTTCGCTGTTGCTCGCACCGCCCCTGGTTCGTTCGGGGGCGGTGTGCTCGCAGCAGGACCCACATGTGGCCCAACAACCGCCGCCCCTGGCTCGTTGAACCGCGCCCCGAATCTTGGGCAAGACAAACCAAGATTCGGAGGTGCGGTTTTTTATGGGTTGCGTACTATAATGGCAGGTGGTTTGGTTCTGCGTGAATGGACACGTTCGCGTCGGGGCCATCTAATGCAATCCATCAAACTAGAGAGCTCCTTTCACCATGCGTGACGTACATTGCCATATCCTTCCCGGAGTAGACGATGGTGCTCGCACCATGCAAGAATCGCTGCTGATGCTTTCCGAGGCCATGAGGGCGGGCATTACGTCTATCGTGTGCACGCCGCGATGCTGCGACCCCTGGTTTGATTTCCCGCGAATGTGGCAGGCATATCTACAGCTGAAGCGCCATGCGTCTGCTATTCCTGGCGCACCTGATCTTTCCATGGGTTTTGAGGTTGACTATCACAAACTGAAGAAGCTTGGCATGGACGCAGCTGTTCAGCTTGGCAACGATCAGGGGGAATTTCTGCTGGAGCTTCCCCAGGGCACTTTGCCGCTCGATTGGGAATTCATGGTTCACAATCTGCAGCGCAAAGGCTTTAAGGTCATAATCGCCAACCCGGAACGATGCCGTGAAGTCCAGAAAGATATCGACGTTGCGCGTCGTTTCGTTTCGGCTGGTTGCGAATTGCAGATTTCGGCGGACTGTATTTACGGGGGTTTTCTTGACCCTTCGCGTCGGACGGCGAAAAAATTGGTGCAGACCGGCTTGGTCCGCTACTTGGCCAGCGATGCCCGTCATCCCTCCGACTATGAGCTGTTTACCGAAGCGATGGAGTACTTCAAGCGCTTTGCCGATCCCGAGGCAATGGAGAACAAGAGCATAGAAGAGGTTGAACGCGAGTGCGCCGAGGCGGAAGCTCGTGCCGATCGAAAGGGAAAAGGTCACGGAATTGGTTTCGATAGGGGGAATTCGCCCTTTAATATGGGCGCTTCCGCTCGTCGGGGTGCTGTGAATAACGAGTATCCTCTTGATGCCGAGGCGGAGGTGCATCGTTTTGCTATGGATGCCGTGGAAGGCATTGGCGGGAAAGCGAAGGGCGCTGGCGTTAGGGGAGCTGTTGCGCCTAGCGTGGTGCGTTCTTCCGAGGGCAGAAGAGCCGTACCTGAAAATCTTGTAGCAAATCCAGGGAAGCTGCCCCTTCCTGTTGAAGGCGGTACTGCGCGGGCATCGTATCTTCAGTCCGCTGATTGTTCTTCAGATGCGGCTCTCGACGCCATGTTCGACGATGTTCCCGTTCGTGGAAAGCATGCGCGGAGGGAATAGGTTTTCCGAAGCGCGGCTCTGCTTGCATGGATTAAAGACGTTAATAAGTGGCATTTCACCTCTATATATAGGATCCGCCTATAGATAAATCTTCATTTATAGGTTTCTTTTCTAGGGCCCTGGTGCGACAATAAAACTGTTAGCGATACCGAAGCTAGCAGCTTTGTCGCATGCGCCCCACGCGATACCCCTCTCGCGCGCGGGCGCTTTTGTGTGAGGGGTTTCATCCTTCGTTTCTCGCTATTTTGTTAAGCCGTGAGCAGGTTTGCGATCTTATTTTGTATTGCGCTGAGCGGGGTTCTGCTTCATTCTGGCCCTCGGGTTGGCACCTCCCTGCACGCTGTTTGCTTCCCGGGGTGTGGGCTGTGGCTTTCGGCGGTTCTGCTTTTGCTGCCGGCCGGCTTCCGTATCCAAGGACGTTTGCCGTGCGGAGGGGGCGGACGGTCTCATGTCCTCGGCCGTTGCGTTCTCCAACTTGCAGCGTTTGCTGTGCGGGGGCGGACGGTCTTTTTTCGGCGGTGAACGATTTTCTTGGAAAATGTTATTGACGGCTAACTTTTCTCTTGTTAAGTTAATCACGGTTAACTTAGAGGAAGCGAAACTTCCGGTGAAGAACTTCTACACCTCTTCATCGGCAATGTTCTCTTCGGGCTCATATTGGGATGTTGCCACTGCTTTGTCCTTTTATTCGCTGGAAGTTGCGCCGACTCGAAATCTCTTGCTTTTGAACAAGAGTGTGAACGAGAAAGAACC
>URJE01000066.1 GCA_900547965.1 uncultured Eggerthella sp.
CTTTTCAGTTGTGGTTGAAGTTGCCACAGCAGAAACTTTATCCTTGCCGGAAACATTCATCACATGAACGCCCTGAGTGGAACGTCCCAGCTGCGATACGCCAGAAACTGGGGTACGAACCACTACACCCTCTTCGGTGATGATCATGATCTCGTCGTCTTCCTCGACGATCTTCATGGCCGAGAGCAAGCCCTTCTTTGCCGTCATAGTAATGGTGTACACGCCTTGACCACCGCGGTGGTGAGAAGGATATTCCTCTACCGGTGTGCGCTTACCGTAGCCAAGCTCAGTAATAACCAAGAGTTCGGTTCCCGGACGCGCGATTTCCATGCCCAGTACGCGAGCATCGGCATTAACCGTCATACCGCGCACGCCCATGGTGTCGCGGCCCATAGCGCGAACCTCGGACTCATCCCACATAATTGCCTTGCCCGCAGAGGAAACCATCATGACCTTTTCCCCTTCGGCAACGCGCTGAACGCTGATAAGCGTGTCATCTTCCTTCAGGTTGATGGCAATCAACCCATCTCGGCGTGTGCGGTCATAGAGCTTCATAGAAGTTTTCTTAACCACACCGGACGAGGTGGCGAACATCAGGTACTCGTCTTCGGGGAAATCCTTGGTGGCGATAACCGCAGCGATGGTTTCGCCCTTTTCCAGGGGCAGAACATTCACAATAGCGGTTCCTCGAGCATGACGAGAGGCCTCAGGGATCTCATAAGCTTTCAGACGATATACGCGTCCGCGAGAAGAGAAGAACAGCAGATAGGCATGGGTTGAGGAAATGAAGAGGTGCTCGACAAAGTCGGCCTCTTTCAGGTTAACCCCTTGCATACCTTTGCCGCCGCGCTTCTGCTGGCGATACGTAGCAACGGGAAGACGCTTCACGTAGCCTGCCTTGGTTACGGTGATGGCAACCTCTTCTTCAGCGATGAGGTCTTCCACGTCAAGATCCTTCGCCTCGTCGGTAATCTTAGTAATACGAGCAGAGCTGTACTTTTCCTTGATTTCAGTAAGCTCTTCCTTGATTACCTGCTTCACCAGGTCTTTGTCGGAGAGCAAGCGCTTGTAGTAGTCGATCTTTTCGCGCAGCTCCTTCAATTCGGCTTCGATCTTTTCTCGTTCCAAGCCGGTCAGACGGCGCAGCTTCATTTCGAGAATGGCTTCGCTCTGCTTTTCGGAAAGCTTGAAACGCTCCATCAACACGTCTTTCGCTTCGCGATCGGTGTTGGATGAGCGGATGATCTGGATTACCTCATCGATGTTGTCGAGAGCAATCACGAAGCCTTCCAGAATATGAGCACGGGCCTCCGCTTTGGCCAAGTCATAGCGCGTACGACGCTCCACAACCTCTTCCTGATGCAAGATGTAATAGTGGAGAATCTCCTTCAGGGACAACACGCGAGGCACACCGTTGACCAGCGCCAACATGTTGCAGCCAAAGCCAACCTGCAGCTGGGTATGCTTATACAGCTTGTTCAGCACAACCTGGGGGATGGCATTCTGCTTCAGCTCGATAATGATATCGATGCCATGGCGGTCGGCGCCGTCATGAACGTTCGAAATCTCGGGAAGCTTCTTGTCGCGGATCAGATCGGCGATCTTTTTCAAGAGATTGGTACGGTTCACCTGATAGGGAATCTCGGAAACAACGATAGAATGCTTGCCGTTCTTTCCCTCCTCAATGCGGCACTTCGAACGGATGGTAAGGCTTCCCTTTCCCGTTTCATAGGCATCGCGGATACCCTTGCGGCCCATGATAATGCCTCCCGTGGGGAAGTCAGGGCCAGGGAGAACCTTCATCAGATCGTCCACCGTGCAATCAGGATTGTCGATCATCATGCAGGTTGCGTCGATTGCCTCGCCAAGGTTATGCGGAGGAATGTTGGTTGCCATGCCAACGGCAATACCCGAAGAACCATTTACCAACAGGTTCGGGAAGCGCGACGGCAGGACGACAGGCTCCTGCAGGCTCTCGTCGTAGTTAGGCTGGAAATCTACCGTTTCCTTGTCGAGGTCGCGCAGCAACTCCATAGCTGGCTTGTCCAAACGAGCCTCGGTATAACGCATTGCAGCTGCCGAGTCGCCGTCGATAGAACCGAAGTTGCCATGACCGTCAACCAGCGGAACACGCATGGAAAACGGCTGGGCCAAACGAACCATGGTGTCGTACACCGCAGAGTCACCATGCGGGTGATACTTACCAATTACGTCACCAACGGTACGAGCGGACTTAGCGTGGGGACGCTTCGGGGTGATGCCGCTTTCGTTCATCGCATACAGAATGCGGCGATGAACGGGCTTCAGACCGTCGCGAACATCGGGAAGCGCGCGCGAAACAATAACGCTCATCGAATACTCGAGGAACGACGTGCGCATCTCTTTGCTGAGCTCAGCAGGAAGAACATTCGCTGCAGCGGTTTGCTGCTCTTCCTTCTTGTCTGTCTCGTTCTTATCTTCTGCCACGAAGACTCCTTCTGTCTTGTTGCTTGAATGTTTTACGTGAAACACTTCGCCGGGTTCTTACCCGGCATTCCTCTTAGAAGTCGAGGAAGCGTACGTCATGGGCGTGCTTCTGAATAAACTCCTTACGGGGCTCAACCTGATCGCCCATAAGCTCGCTGACCACGCGCTCGGCTTCAGCAGCATCTTCGATACTTACCTGAAGCATGGTGCGGGTAGAAGGCTCCATGGTAGTCTCCCACAGCTGATCGGGGTCCATTTCGCCCAAGCCCTTGTAACGCTGCAGCGAAATACTGTCTCGATCGGGAATCTCAGCCAAACGGGCAGCCAGAGCATCATCGTTGAAGATGTACTCCAACTTCTTGCTGCCCTTCTTCTTCAAGCCGTACAGCGGGGGCTGGGCAATGTAGATATATCCACGAGTAATGAGCTCAGGCATATAGCGATAGAAGAAGGTGAGCAACAGAATGCGAATATGAGCGCCGTCGACGTCAGCATCGGTCATGATGATGATGCGATGATAGCGGGCAGCATCCGCATTGAAATCCTCGCCGATATTCGTACCGATTGCGGTGATAAGCGAAGAGATGGTGTCGGAAGAAAGCGAGCGGTGCAAGCCAGCGCGCTCGACGTTCAAGATCTTACCGCGCAGGGGCATGATGGCCTGATATTTACGGTCACGAGCCTGCTTAGCAGATCCACCTGCGGAATCGCCCTCCACAATGAAGATTTCAGAATCGGCAGGGTTCTTGCTCGAGCAGTCGGCCAACTTACCGGGAAGACTGAAAGAATCAAGAACGCCCTTGCGGCGCGTCATTTCGCGCGCCTTGCGAGCAGCCTCGCGAGCCTTCAGCGCCTGCGAGGCCTTGTTGATGATGCGCTTAGCAGGCGTTGGGTTTTCTTCTAGGTACTCGGCCAAACCCTTGGTTACGGCAGTCTGAACCAAACCGCGGATCTCCGTATTACCCAGCTTGCCCTTGGTCTGGCCCTCAAACTGCGGATCGCGGAGCTTAACCGAGACAACAGCTGAAAGACCTTCTCGGGTATCGTCGCCGGAAAGGTTGCTGTCCTTTTCCTTCAGGATTCCCTTGCTGCGGGCGTAATCGTTGATGGTACGCGTAACACCCTGTTTGAAACCATCAAGATGGGTACCACCGTCGATGGTGTGGATGTTGTTCGCAAAAGAAAGCACGCCATTGGAAGAATAGGAAGAGGACCATTGCATTGCCACTTCCACCATGCCGTCTTCGTTTTCGGCCTCAAAATAGATGGGCTTGTTCAGTGTCTCCTTGCCCTCATTGAGGAATTTAACGAAATCCTGAAGGCCACCAAGAGCCTGGAATACCTCGGTGCGGGGTTTGCCGTCTTCGCCGGGGGTGCGCTCGTCAGCAAGGGTGATCTTCAGGCCCTTGTTAAGGAAAGACATCTCGCGGAAACGGGTTTTCAGCGTTTCGTAATCGAAAATGGTGGTTTCCTTGAAGATCTCAGGGTCGGGCCAGAACGTTACCGTGGTACCGCTGGTCTTAGAGGTGCCTACCTCGTGGAGCTTTTCCTTGGTTTTGCCGTGGTCGAAGGAGATCTCGTATTCCTTGCCGTCGCGACGCACGCGCACAACCACCTGAGTAGAAAGCGCATTCACAACTGAAACGCCTACACCGTGCAAACCACCGGAAACCTTATAGCCTTCGCCGCCGAACTTACCGCCTGCGTGAAGGATGGTGAGTACAACCTCAACGGTTGGAATTTTTTCCTTAGGATGCTTGTCAACGGGAATACCGCGGCCATTGTCAACAACGGTGATGGAGTTGTCCTCATGGATGGTAACCTCGATGTGGTCACAATAGCCAGCAAGAGCTTCATCTACTGCGTTGTCAACAACCTCGTACACCAGATGGTGAAGGCCGCGCGGACCGGTAGAACCAATGTACATACCAGGGCGCTTGCGCACTGCTTCAAGGCCTTCCAAGATCTGAATGTCTTGGCCGCTGTAGTGGGATTCGTCTGAAGCCACGTATTTCCTCCTCTTTCTGCTATCTGATACGCCTACGAGCAGCGTATCGAGGGGACTTAGAACCTTATTAGTATAGCAGAACAGGTAAGATACCTTGCCGCCCATTGGCTGCAGAGGGCATTCAGAGCGCTTCTACGGGCGTAAAAGCTATCGTGTTAGGCATTTTTTATGAAGAAGACTCGTTTCGGCGCTTCTGAGCCGCCATAGCGCGTTGGAACGAAGCTCTTAAACGAGGGTCCTCAATAGTCGACGTCATCTCTTCTATTCGCGATGATTCCTCTTCGCTAAGCTCTCGACTTTCGGGTTGATCATCCGAGCCAAGAGTCTCAGCAAAGGGATGTTTGTCCTTGTACGGCCCCCTTGAGATACGAATCTCAAACACATCTATGGTCGTATTAAAGCGATCAAGGTATTCGAAACGGAGCAATTCTCTTCGCGCGTTCAACTCAGCAGCACACGTTGAATTATCCAGATACACCACCAGATCGTACGCCCCGGGAACCGCCTGGCTCTTGAGCAGGTATACCGAGTTGGTGTGCTTAAGGATAAAAGGATCCACGAGTTCGGCAAACTGAGCATGGGTCTTCTCTATTTTGCGCTGCACAAGAACGCGCTTCTTAACTTCCTCGGGCATCGACGAGGCAAAGGCGGAAAGCGAAGACGAGACAGGGCGAAGGGAATTATCCCGCTCGTTCATCGCGGCAATGTAACGGCGGGGGTCGCGCGAAGACCCCCAATCGCTGTCGTATCCGACCACGCTTATTCGCCGCCAATCTCAACAACGTGCGCCAACGAGGAAAGCGTCGGACTTACCTTTTCCGCATTGGTGGCAGTCACAAACGTCTGCACCTCGCCGGATATCAAGGAAAGCAGAGCGTCGCGCCTCTTCTCGTCAAGCTCGCTCATCACATCATCGAGCAGTAGAACGGGGTTTTGGCCTAAACGCTCAGCGATAAGCGAAACTTGCGCCATCTTAAACGCCAGAACCAAGCTTCGCTGCTGCCCCTGCGAAGCAAACTGCTGGGCATTGAGTCCATCAAGATAAAACTCCACCAAATCAAGCTGAGGACCATAAAGAGACATGCGGCGCTCGTGTTCCTTACACGCATCTTCCTCCATGGCACCGATAAGGCGCTCTTGGGCAGAGGCTCTATCGAGCACTTCAATTGAAGGAATGCGGTCGAAATCGAATGACTTGCGAAGCCATGAGGGGACATACGCCAATTCGACCGATTCACGCCCGCCCGATATCTCCCGATAGCATTCCTTCAGGTAAGGGGAAAGCGCGGCAATCATATCGCAACGCAAGCGATACAACTGCGAGCCAACCGTAGCAACAACCTCATTTATGCTCTGAAGGAACAGAGGCGAAACGCTTTCTTTCAGACAACGGTTCTTTTGCCGGAGGATCTTTTCGTAGTCCTTCCGCACTGCATGATAATTTGAGCTCAGCTGAGCACCCAGTTGGTCTATCTGCGCGCGCTTGAACGATTGGGAACCTTTCACGAGCTCCAAATCTTCAGGAGAAAAAAGTACAGAGGGCAGCGTACCTCGAATATCACGAGGGCGCTTCTTCTTCCCGTTGACAAAAAATTCCCGTGTTTCACGTGAAACACGGAGTTCCACGTCAAGGCATCGCCCATCTCCGCGCACCGATGCGAAGAACGAACCCGCCTCTTGGCCAGCGCGAACTAAGTGGTTGGGCGTCGAGTTACGAAACGACGAGCAAGCCGTGACAAGCTGAATCCCCTCAAGGAGATTCGTTTTGCCCACTGCATTAGGTCCGACAATCAAGGTTAGGCCGCCAATGCCTTCGAGCTCGAATTGTCCGTACGACCTGAAATTCCGGCACGCGATTTTTTCGATGTAGAGCCCCATGGAGCCAGAACCCGCAATCTACACACGTACGGGCATGATCAGATAAAGGAAGTTCTCACCCTCTGCAGCGCGCAGAATACCCGGCTTCATAGGTCCAAACAAGTCAAGATGAACCGCATCGGTATCGATGGAATTCAAACCATCAAGCATAAAGGTGAAGTTGAAGGCGATATCGACCGATTCACCGTCAACCGCACAAATAAGATTCTCTTGAGCATTGCCGATATCCTGAGAATTGGTAAGCAGGGTTACTACACCGGATTCGGCATCTACACGAACCTGCACAGGAGAGACCTTGTTGCTGAGCAGAGACACGCGACGAACCGCATCGGTCAGGGCATGGGTTGAAAGCGTAGCGCGAGTGGAATGGCCTTCGGCAATCAGCTGCTTGTAGTTCGGGAAAGTACCTTCAATGCGGCGGTTGATGAATGTGGTGTCACGATAGGTGACCACAATCTGGTTGTCATTCAGCGCAATTGTAATCGGATCTTCCGATTGGGGGAGAGAAGCGATGTCTTGAAGGAAAGAACCAGCGATAACCGCCTCAAACTCCTCGGGGCATGGTGAATCCAGCTCGGTTTCAGAAACAGCCAAGCGATAGGAATCCGTCGCCACCATCTTCAAGGTAGAGCCCACGCACGAAACAAGAACGCCCGTAAGCACAATGCGCGTCTCGTCATGGGAAACCACCTTGGCGGTGCGCTTAACCATCGACGAAAACGCATTGAAGGGGAATGACGCTTCCTGGTCCGCCTCAATTTCGGGGAAGGCAGGGAAATCGAGGGGGTTCAGCGCCTTCAGAGAAAACGTGGTGCTATCGCAGAATACCGTTGCGGTGGTTTCATCTGCTTCAACGCGGACAGCCATATCGGGGAGGTTCTTGATAATGTCGCCGAAGAGTTTAGCCGGCACTACCGTTTCGCCTGGCTCTTCTACCATGGCAAAACACGTTACCTTAATAGAGAGTTCCAGGTTGGTGGTTTGAAGAATGATTCTTCCCTCTTCAGCTTTGATGTACACGCCAGCAAGAATGGAAAGCGTAGAGCGAGTGGAAGATCCTTTTACTACAACCGCTAGAGCATTCTGAAGCTCCGATTGGTTTACGCTGAATTTCATTGCTGCTCCTGTTCTTTTGTTCTTCTTGGCTATGATACCTGTTCTAGCCAAGCTGATTCTCGATCACGAACGTAGTTGCGTCGATCGAGTTTTCCTCCCCTTTAATTCCTTCTCTATTCTTTAATAAATAACTAATAGTAGAAGTAGTAATCAGGGTGGATATGTTGATAACTCTTATTTTGCCTGATGAGCACGGAAAAATACCTGTCAGGAACCCTGTGGAAAAGCACCTTGGTTATCCACATGGAAAACGTGGGGATAACTTCTTCCACAAAGGATCAGGGTAATCCCCATACTTTGGCACCGCTTATCAACAGGTTTTAATACTGCTGAATACGAATTTTTTCTCGCACCGCTTCCAGTTCTTCGCGGAGGTTTCGGTCTTCCTGCATTTGGTTCGAGATAAGCTCGCACGAATGGAGCACTGTGGTGTGATCGCGGTTAAACGCCTTGCCAATGTTGCTCAACGTGGTTTCCGACAAGTCTCGGCATAGGTAGATCGCAACTTGGCGTGGTCGTACTATGCTTCGCGCCCTGCCGCGCCCCACGATGTCTTTGTGCGAAACGCCATAAAAATCTTCAACGGCTGCTTGGATCATCTCTATAGTGATGCGCTTCTTGCCTCCACCGATAAAGTGGTTGCCCAGGAGTTCCTTTACCTGGCCTTCCGAAAGCGTATGATCCTTATTCATTTTCATGGCGAATATCACATTGGTGATAGCGCTTTTCAGCTCTCGAATATTCGAGCTTGAGTTGTCTACGATGTAGTCGAGGATTTCGTCTGTAATGACGAAAGACGTGTTTTCCCGACTTTGGTAGTGGCGTATCAGGCTTTTGATGATGTTTCGCTTCGTTTCGTCGTCAGGAGGCTGGATGTCTATCGTGGCTCCTGAGTTGAATCGGGATACGTAGCGCTCGTCGAGGTCGATGTTCTTTGGCGCTCGGTCTGCGGAGAACACGAACTGCTTGCCCTTGGGGATCATCGAATTGAAGATGCGAAACAGTGCATTGAGTGTGCCTGGCTTGCTCTGAAGCCCCTGGATATCGTCGATAAGCAGCACGTCTGCTTGTTGGAAGTAGCCCTCGAAGTTCTTGAAGCTCTGCTTGTCGACGCTTTTCTCTATAGCTGCGTCGGAGTAGCGGTTCACCAGTTCCATCGAATCGATGTAGCACACGTTGAGCTCTGGGCGGGTTTCCTTGATGTAGTTCTGGATCGCACACATGAGGTGTGTTTTGCCTACGCCGGAGCGCCCATATATAAAGAGTGGGTTCAGCTCTGATGCGCCGGGGCGGTCTGCAACCTCTACCGCCATGTTGTAGGCCATACGGTTCGACTCTCCGATAACGAAGGAATCGAAGGTGAGTGCCGCTTCTCCCGTTGCTTCGTTGTCGTTTTCGCAAGTATCCGTTTTGGCCGGTTGCGGTTCGGGCGTTTCCTCCTGCGCAGCCGAATGGATGGGCTGGTGCTGGGGCGTGCTGGCGGGCTGTGCACTCGGAACAGACGTGGTCTGCGGGCTTGGTGTAGCGGGTGCCGGTTGCTGCTGGACCGCCTGCGGT
>URJE01000067.1 GCA_900547965.1 uncultured Eggerthella sp.
TGAAGAGGGCTTCGATGTGCGCAAGCTTGTTCCGGCGCCTACCAATACGCCGGAAGATGCGGGTCCGTATATCACCTTGGGTATGTGCTACGCATCCGACCCGGAAACTCACGTTTCCGACATCACCATTCATCGCTTGTGTTTGCAGAGTCCCGATGAGATTTCCATCTATATGGTTCCCGGTGCTCGTCATATCGGCGCGTTCTACGAAAAGGCTGAAGCGCTGGGCAAGCCGCTTCCGATTTCTATCAGCATCGGCGTAGATCCTGCCATTGAATTGGCAACCTGTTTTGAGCCGCCTACCACGCCTTTGGGCTACGATGAGCTCAACGTTGCAGGCGCTCTGCGCGGAAAGCCTGTTCGCATGGCAAAGTGCCTCACCATCGAAGAGCGCTGCATTGCCAATGCTGAATACGTTATTGAAGGCGAGTTGCTGCCCGAAAAGCGTGTTGCGGAAGATCAAAACACCCATTCCGGCAAGGCCATGCCCGAATTCCCCGGCTACACTGGCCCTGCTGTGTCTGAGCTGCCTGTTATCAAGGTCAAGGCGGTAACCACGCGCAAGAACCCCATCATGCAAACCTGTATCGGCCCTTCCGAAGAGCACGTAAGCATGGCGGGCATTCCCACTGAGGCAAGCATCATTCAAATGGTTGAAAGGGCTATGCCTGGCCGCCTGCAGAACGTGTATTGTGCAACGCCTGGTGGCGGCAAGTACATGGCGGTGCTTCAGGTCAAGAAGAGCATGCCTTCCGACGAGGGCCGTCAGCGTCAAATGGCTCTGCTGGCCTTCTCTGCTTTCAGCGAATTGAAGCATGTGTTCCTGGTTGACGAAGACGTTGATCCCTTCGACATCAAAGATGTGCTGTGGGCGATGAACACGCGCTTCCAGGGCGATGTGGACATCGTTACCATTCCCGGCGTTCGCTGCCATCCGCTTGATCCGTCAAACGACCCAACATGTTCGCCTTCGATTCGCGACCACGGCATTGCCTGCAAGGTCATTTTCGATTGCACGGTGCCGTACAACCAGAAAGATCGCTTCCAGCGCTGCCAGTTCAAGGAAGTGGATCCCAAGCACTGGCTGCCCGATTTCGAGGAGTAGGGCGTGAAGCGCATTGTTGTTGGAATAAGCGGTGCAAGCGGCACGCACCTAGCTTGTCGTTTCATAAGCCAGCTCAAGCAGTACACCGAATACGAAGTGCATGTGGTGGTAACCGACAGCGGGAGGCTTACGGCGAGCTATGAAGAACCCGAGTTTTTCGATAAGGCGCTTGCCTTGGCCGATTGCGTGCATGGCAATGCTTCTTTGGGCGAATCGATTGCGAGTGGTACGTTCAAAACCGAAGGCATGGTTATTGTTCCCTGCAGCATGAAAACGGTTGCAGGCATTGCCAGCGGCTACAGCGATAACCTATTGCTTCGCGCGGCGGATGTTACGTTGAAAGAGCAGCGGCCGTTGGTTTTGGTCGCGCGTGAAACGCCGATGAATGCTATCCATTTGCGCAATTTGGCGCAGCTGGCAAGCGTTCCCGGTATAACGCTGATGCCGCCGATGATGACGTACTACCACAACCCGCGAACTATCGACGACATGGAAGACCAGCTAATTGGCAAGATATTCGATCGATTTGGGTTGGAATATCCGCCCTTCGAGCGTTGGAGCTAGGGTTTTGCGGTTTTTCAGCCTTTTCAATCTAAAGAGTTGGTAAAACAGGACATCTTCGGATGTCCTGTTTCATTTTGCGGAGTATACTTCTAATTGAACACGTTCATGGTTAATGGGGATTATCTATGAGCGCAATTGCGGCAAGCTTAAGGGTTGGGGGACCTTATGTTTGAAACAGCAACGCATCGTTTTATCCAAGGGGTAAACGGTGTAACCATTCATGCGGTAGTGATGGGAGAAGGCGAGCCTCTTCTCCTTCTTCATGGGCATCCCGAAACCTATCTTATGTGGCATAAGGTTGCAGGAGACTTAGCTCATCGTTTTACTGTGGTCATGTGCGATCTGCGCGGCTATGGCGATAGCGACAAGCCTGAAGGCTTGCCTGATCACAGCACCTATTCGAAACGCATCATGGCTGAAGACTGCATTGCCGTGATGGGCGAGTTGGGGTTCGACTGCTATTCCGTTATGGGGCACGACCGTGGCGCCCGTGTTGCTTACCGAATGGCGCTCGATCATCCGGAAGTAGTCAATAAACTAGTGCTTCTCGATATCGTTTCGACGTATGACATGTACGCCTTAAGCTCGGCAGAGTTCGCAAAGGCACTATTCCATTGGTATCTGCTTACGCAGGACGAGCCGTTTCCTGAAGACCTTATTCTTTCCAGCCGGAAGATGTACTTTCGCAATGCGTTGCATATCGGTCGCTACAATTCGGAAAACGACACCTCTTCTGAGGCGTTCCCCCAAGAGGTGTACGACGAATACCTTCGCCACTACAACGTGGAATGCATCCACGCCATTTGCGAGGAATACCGTGCCGGCGAATGCATCGACCGCTTCCTTGACAAGGAAGACCTTGATGCGGGCAATAAAATCACCGCTGAAACTTTGGTGTTGTGGGGTGCAAACGGCTTGGTGGAAAAGTTCTTCAGTCCACTGCAATGCTGGCTTAAGTTCTGTACGAATGTTCAGGGGCGCACGCTTCCGTGCGGTCATTTTATTCCCGAGGAAGCGCCTATTCCGCTGCTGGCAGAAGTCCAACGGTTTCTATAGAGCAGAAAATGCCGCATATTAGCGGTTTTTCAGGAGGGGTTGCGCTTGCTGGGCGTGGGGCTTGGCAGCGCAGCGAAATCAATCTTGTGAAGGGGAGCGCGAAAGCGCAGAAAGGAATGATTGAGATGGAGTTGATGGAGGCAATCAAGGGTAGGCGCAGCGTTAGGAAATTCAAGCCTGACCCGATTCCGAAAGAGGATATTGAAGAGATTATCCAGGCGGGACTTTGCGCTCCTTCGGCGCAGAACTTGCAGCCGTGGTATTTTGTGGCTCTA
This sequence comes from uncultured Eggerthella sp., assembly GCA_900547965.1. Taxonomy (GTDB): domain Bacteria; phylum Actinomycetota; class Coriobacteriia; order Coriobacteriales; family Eggerthellaceae; genus Anaerotardibacter. Next base: position 3,001 of record URJE01000067.1, read on the forward strand.
ACTAAAAAGGAAGATCTGTCCTACTTGTTCTCGGAGCTGGGAACTACGGCATTTTCTCACCGTAAGGAACTTGAGGCGCGCTTCAAGAACAACCCCGAAGTGGTAGAGGAAACCATGGAGTTCATGTCGGCAATGGGCGGCTCGCAGACCATTATCCTGGGCTTCTTGAACAAGCCCGATTACTCTGACGAGGTTCTTCCAAGCTGCATTGAGAGTGTTGCTGCCGCCATGGAAAACATGTGCCTTGCCGCATACGACAAGGGCATTGCCTCATGTTGGGTTGAAGCGGTGGTGCGTGCGGGTAACGCCTTGGGCAGCCACTTTGCAACCAATCATGGCAAGCTGGTTGGCGCTATTGTTCTGGGGTACGCCGACATGGAGCCGAGGCCCATCAAGCAGAAGGGTGCCCGTTACGTGATTCGCTAAGCGAACCAGTGAAGGCTGCCTCGTTGTATTGGGGATAGGGTGTTTGCCTTATTCGCGAGCTTTTCATACGCCCGCAGGTTGTTCCTGCGGGCGTATTTTTGCTTCAAAGTGATTACGAGCGGGAAAATGAAGTTGGCCATGCCTTCCCAACCTTATAATTGCAAGGAACGATACGCGCACCTGCTTTGGTGCGTCCCCTTGAGGAGGGTTTATGAAAGACGGGTTCATCACGGTTGCTGCGGCGACGCCCCAGGTTGCCGTCGCCGATTGCGAAGCCAACGCTCAGGCGATCCTTGCATGCATCAACGAAATGGCCGCAGCGCATGCAAAGGTAATGGTGCTTCCCGAACTGTGCATTACGGGCTATACCTGCAGCGATTTGTTTTGGCAGACGAAATTGCTCGACGAGGCAGAAGCGGCGCTTTCCGTTATTGCGGAAGGATCACGCCAGGTGGATGCCCTTATCGCGGTAGGAATGCCCCTTCGCGTGGCGGGAAAGCTGTTGAACGTGGCTGCTATTCTGTGTCGCGGTAAGGTGCTGGGCTTTGTTCCCAAGGTGAACTTGCCTGCTTATAACGAGTTTTACGAAACACGCCACTTTACGTCTGGATCTGCCGATATGGGCACGGTGCAGTTCGACGGCGAAGAGGTGCCCGTTGGCACCAACCTGCTGTTTTCTTGCAAGAACATAGCGGATCTTTGCGTTGCCGCCGAAATATGCGAAGACTTGTGGGTTCCCAATCCGCCTAGCGTGCATCATGCGTTGGCGGGGGCTAGTGTGATCTGCAACCTTTCCGCCAGTGATGAAATGGTGGGAAAGGGCGGTTATCGCCGCGATCTGGTGGCGGGCCAATCGGCTCGTTTGGTGTGCGCCTATCTGTATGCTACGGCCGGTGAAGGCGAATCCACTACCGATTTGGTGTTTGGTGGGCAGAACCTTATCGCCGAAAACGGCACCGTGCTTGCAGAGTCGGCCACGTTTGAAAACGAGATCAATGTGGCCACCATCGATGTGCAGCGTCTTGCCTCGGAGCGCCGTCGCATGAGTACGTTCCCCGCAGCTGAATCGAAGGAGTACCGTGAAATCTCTTTTGCTTTGGCCGAGGAAGAAACGAAGCTGGTGCGTTTCTTTGACGCTGATCCGTTCGTTCCCTCCAATGCAGATCAGCTTTCCGATCGCTGCGAGGAAATCCTGAACATTCAAGCGCTGGGCCTGAAGAAGCGCCTGGCTCACACGCACGCGAAAAGTGCCGTGGTTGGTATTTCCGGCGGCTTGGATTCAACTTTGGCGTTGTTGGTAACAGCGCGTGCTTTCGACATGCTCGGACTGCCCCGTAAGGGCATCGTTGCGGTAACCATGCCGGGCTTCGGTACCACCGACCGCACTTACAACAATGCTGTTGCCATGATTAAAAGCCTGGGCGCCACATTCAAGGAAGTTTCCATTGCCAAGGCGGTAATGCAGCATTTTGCCGATATCGATCACGACGCATCGATTCACGATGTGACGTACGAAAACAGCCAGGCGCGCGAACGCACGCAGATCTTGATGGACATCGCTAATCAGGCAAACGGCTTCGTTGTAGGTACAGGCGATCTTTCCGAGCTTGCCTTGGGTTGGGCTACTTACAATGGCGATCATATGTCCATGTATGCAGTTAACGCCTCGGTTCCCAAAACGCTTGTGCGTCATTTGGTTCGCCACTATGCCGACACGAGAGCCGATGCTGCGCTTGCGAGGGTTCTTTACGACGTGCTTGATACGCCGGTGAGCCCAGAGCTTCTGCCCCCGGAAGACGGCGCTATCTCTCAGAAGACGGAAGATTTGGTGGGACCGTATGAGCTGCACGATTTCTTCCTGTATCAGATGCTTCGCATGTGCTTTCCGCCTGCGAAAATCTACCGCGTTGCCAAGGAGGCTTTTGCGGGGCGCTATGGCAACGAAACCATCCTGAAGTGGCTGCGCACATTCTATTGGCGTTTCTTCTCGCAGCAGTTCAAGCGCTCGTGCTTGCCTGACGGCCCCAAGGTAGGCAGCGTTGCGGTGTCTCCGCGAGGCGATCTGCGTATGCCTTCGGATGCTTGCGTGAGCGCATGGATCAAGGAAGTGGAAACGCTTCAGCCGTAAATCCAGTTGAGAGCATGGAATCGCTCCGTTTACGGGCGAGGGCAATGCAAGAGCTCCCAGGGGCGTCGGAACCAGCGCTTTAAGCAATGAAGTCGCTTCGTTCGCGGGCGGGGTAATACGGCAGCCCCAGCGATACCAGAATTGGCGTTTATGCAATAAAGTCGCTTCGTTCGTAGGCGGGGGCTTCGAACGAAAGCAGATAGTCGATGAATGCTTGCGTGGCGGGGTTTAGTGCGTCGCCTTCGCGACGGGTGAGCGAAATAGGATAGAATTCTTCGGCGCCTTCCACATCGAGCGGCAAGATAACCATGTCGGGGTTGGGCGCCAAATTCGAGGTGAGCATGGTTAGGGCTACGCTTGACTCGTGTACGGCGAGCGCGCCTAGGATCACCTCGTCTTCGTAGTTGCGCACCAACGTTAGCTTGCTAAGGGGTGCATTGGTTTCTTGCAGGAATGCTTCGAGGGTTTCTCCGCAGGCTATGCCGCGCCGATAAGTGATCACGGTATGGCCAATCAGGTTTTCGTAACGCACTTTTTTGAGCGCCGCTAGCGGATGGTCGCGACGCAGCGCCACCACTAAGCGCTGATGAAAGAGCGTGGTACAGGTGATTCCCGGCTTATGGACCGGTCCCGCAATCACCAGGTCACATACGCCCTGTTCGAGCTTTTGGTTCAACGGCGCCGTTTCGCCCTGCAGCACATGAAATTCGGTTTTGTCTCCAAATTGAGAGCGAAATCCCTGCATTGCCGCAGGCAGATAGCCTGATCGCACCGTTGCGATGGCACCTACGTTGATGGATCCGGAAAGGCCGTTGCTTCTGCGGTCGAGCTCGGCAATGCCCCTGTCGATAGAGGCGAGCCCCTCTGAAACATACTTCAGGAATATTCGTCCATCGTCGGTGAGCTGCACGTTGCGTCCCGTTTTGCGGAATAGCCGGCACCCAAGCTCCTTTTCCAGGGAGGAAATGGAGTGGGAGAGGGCCGACTGCGAGACATGAAGGCTTTCCGCCGAGCGCGTGTAGTGCTCGGTTTTTGCCAAGTGACAGAAATAGGTAAGTTGAGCGAGGTTCATCGAAGCATCTCCTCTTTGGGGCGCGCCTGTAAAATGGGCGTATGCGTAATCATGAATCCTGCTCATATATTAGCGCAGCTTCTGCCAATACTTTGCAGCAGACGTAAAAGCCTTAGTGGAGTACCGTTTTTCTTGCGAGATCAAAGGGTCTCGCAAGGAGTTATTTGCGCATTGGTTGCTTGTTTCGCGCGAAAGCTAATTGCGATGTTTCGCTGCTTGGGCCAGATTGCCAAGTGGGAACCCTGACCAAACACTAACTGGTTTGAAGAGCGGCGAAACATCGCATTGGCCCGCAGGAGACGGCAGCCAGCAGGAAGGGGATCGGCAATGACTAAGGTACCTTTGGAAGTTGGCAATAGCTGTTCGTTCACGAAGACGGTGAGCGAATCTGACGTATATCAGTTCGGCGGTATTACGGGCGATTACAGCCAGATGCACTTCAACGAGGCGTTCATGAAAACCACGAAGTACGGAACGCGCATCGTGCATGGCGTACTTACTTTTGCCTTCGGTAGTACGGCCTCAACCCTCATCCAGCAAAAGTACGAGTCTCCCATTCCCAGTGCGTCGTACGGATACGATCATCTGCGCTTTACCGCGCCCGTGTATTTTGGCGACACCCTTACGGCGACGTATACCGTCAAAGAGGTGGACGAGGCTGCCATGAAAACGTACGCGGATGTGGTTGTTACCAACCAGGACGGTACGGTGGTGTGCGTAGCGACGCATATCTTGAAGTTCTTCGAAGTGGAGGGCGAGTAGCATGGCAGCTCCGCGTGTCGATCACGTGGCGGTGAGGGTTCGCGATTTCGAGGCGGCCCTAGCGTTTTTCACCGATGTGATGGGTATGGAAATCACTTTGACCGACCCGCCATCGGGCGAATTGCCCCTGAATCAGGCATGGGTTGGCGGCATTCAGCTTCAGCGTGACGAAGCTGGCAACAGTGCCTATTCGGGCGATGTTTCCCACATTGGCCTGGTTGCCGACGATGTGGACTCTCTTCTGGAAGCGGTGTACGCTCAGCCTGGCGTGAAGCAGGCCGAAGGCAAACCTCGCAATTGGTTTGTTGCGCCGTTTGGTTTGACCATCGAGCTCAACGAGCGGCAGTAGGTGCGATTGGCGAAGGTGTCGCCGTTCACGGCCACGCTGTGGGCATCGGCAGCTTCATTGTTTTGACGCAGCGTTTTGCTGCACCTGTTGAGGGGTATTGGAATTGTTTAACTAGGGGGAAGTAATGAAGGTTTGCGTTTTAGGGGCGGGCTCGTTGGGAAGCACCATTGGCGGTGCGTTGGCGAAAGCTGGCAACGACGTTCATTTTGTGGGGCGCGCCCCGCACATGAATGCCATCAATGAAAAGGGGCTGGTCATGGTAGCGCCCGCAGGCGAGGAAACCGTGAGGCTTTCGGGCCACACCACGCCAGACGGCATCGGGCCGTGCGACTTAGTCATCGTCTTGTGCAAGGCGTTCGACACTGCCAAGACTATGGAAGAGGGACGTGAGCTTGTTGGCCCCAACACTACGGTGATGTCGCTGCAGAACGGCCTTGGCGCAGAAGACGTGTTGTGCGATTGCGTTGGTGCCGAGCATGTTATCGGCGGCAAGACCTATATCGGTGGAATGTTGCTGGAGCCAGGCCGTGTTCAGGCCACCATTCCTGGCAAGGATACCTTTATCGGTGAGCTTGACGGCAGCGTGACCGATCGTACCCGCGCTATCGGTGCCGCGTTTGAGGAAGCGGGCATGCACTGCATCGTTTCCGACAACATCATGGGTGTGATTTGGGACAAGCTCCTGGTCAATGTTGCCACGGGCGCAGTGTGCGGCATTACGCATTTGCCCTATGGCGATATGTACGAAGAAGAAAAGCTGGTGGCTTGCGCCTGTGCCGCTGTGCGGGAAGGTATGGACGTTGCCAAGGTGGCTGGCGTAGATCTGACGTATTCCAATCCTATGGATGTACTCGAACTGGCGCGTGCCGGATTGCCGAAGAGCTTCAAGCCGTCCATTCTCCAGAGCTTGGAAAAGCATCGTCCCACGGAAGTGGGCGTTATCAACGGCGCTGTTGTGGCGCAGGGCGCCAAATACGGTGTGCCCACGCCCGTGAATGAAACGCTCGTTGCCTGCGTGACGGGTATCGAGCGCTATATCCGCGAGTACGTGAATAAGTAGCTCTG
>URJE01000068.1 GCA_900547965.1 uncultured Eggerthella sp.
CGTCTCAGCGGATGTACCGCAAATACAGATAGACCGAAGAGATCACGAGGCTCAGCAGCATCATCGGGAAACCGTACATCGTGAACCGCTTGAAAGAGAGCGGATAGTTGTTCTTCCGCGCGATCTGCGAAATCACCACGTTGGCCGACGCGCCGATCAGCGTGCCGTTGCCGCCGTTGCTGCCGGCAACACGGGGGAAGTTGAAGCCGTTACGCCAGAAGAAGTATCTTCTGCCAGCACTCATAACGATCTTTCCGGTTTGGATGTCCAAGGCGATGGCGTTCCTATTGAATCGTCCCGTCTCGATCCTTCCGAAATGGGCACCATGCAGCTGTCCGAAACCAGCATTATGCGCGAAATTGCCGCAGCAGAGCAGGCGGGCAGCCAGTACTTCCAGGAAGCCGAGCAGGATTTTCAGGATTGGGGTCAGCCCCTTAAGAAGAAGCGCCGCCACCGTGGCCTTAAGGCGTTCCTCATCATTCTCATACTCATCATCATCGTTGCGGGCGGCGGTGCCTTCGCCTACACGCAAGGTTACGGTATGCCCTCCCAGCAGGATCAGGTAAACGCACTGTTCGCCGATCCTCAAAACGCCGATGTGTATGCCGCTAGCGTTGACGAGAACAAAAAGGCCCGCATCGCCGATACGGTTACCCAGGGTGGCCAAGTTACCATCAACGGCACCACAAACAATCTCGGTACTGCTGAAGTGTACGCAACCGCAACCACCTCCCAGGGTGGCGAAGTGCCGTACCAGATTTCTTTGGTACGTGATGGCCTGGGCTGGAAAGTTTCCGGCGTGTCGCTTTCCTTCACTAGCCAGTCGTAACCCTATTCGATCCGGGGTTCGCCCCGTTTCATATCGTCAGTAAGAACGAAACGTTCATTTGAAAGGAACCAACATGGCAATTGAAAAGACCTACAGCATGATCAAGCCCGACGGTGTTCGCAACGGTCACATCGGCGAAATCGTTAACCGCTTTGAGCGTGCTGGTCTGAAGATCGAGCGCATGGAAATGGGTATGGTTACCCCCGAGCAGGCTGCTGCTAACTACCAGGAGCACGAGGGAAAGCCTTTCTATGATGGCCTTATCTCTTACATCACCTCTGGCCCTGTTGTTAAGATGGTTGTTTCCGGCGAAGGCGCTGTTGCCAAGTGCCGTTCCCTCATGGGCGCTACCAACCCTGCAGAGGCTGCTCCTGGCACCATCCGTGGTGACTTCGGCCTGATTATGGACGAAAATGTAATCCATGGTTCCGACTCCGTTGCTTCTGCTGAGCGTGAGATCTCCATCTTCTTCTAAGCTTTTTCGATTACGTCGTTTCGAGAATGACGCTACATTTGCTTAAAACGCAATGATGCTGTGCGAGCCCCTGATGGCGCAGTTGGCGGCCCAGGCGACCTTGGTACACGAAGCGTGCCCAATGGTTGCTTTCCCGCCATCTGCACTCATCAGGGGCTCGTTTGATTGAAAAATAGGGCCAGATTCTCGCTTGAAGTGGGAATCTGGCACCTGCCCCTATTTCCCCGCCTTCACGGTTTCTGCACGTGCATTTATGCTGTGTGATAGAATCTGTTCTTACGATTGCACAATACTGTTTAAGGACGATTAATGTCTTTCCTTGATTTCATACAGAACGCTACCTCGTCGTCTTCGTACGACATGGCTATCGACCTTGGCACCGCCAATACACTCGTAGCCATCACAGGGCAGGGCATCGTCATCAACGAGCCTTCTGTTGTTGCCATCGAGCGCAGCACCCACCGCGTTCTTGCTGTTGGTCATGAAGCAAAGAACATGATCAACCATACGCCCGACACCTTTTCCGCAGAGCATCCTCTGCATGATGGCGTTATCGCAGACTATGACGTAACGGAGGCTATGATCTCCGCATTCATCAATAAGGCAGCTCCGCGTCGTTATCCTTGGCAGCCAAAGCCGCGCATCGTGGTATGCATTCCTTGTGGTGCCACTTCCGTAGAGAAGCGCGCTGTTTTCGAAGCTACCATCCAGGCGGGCGCTCGTCAGGCGTACCTCATCGAAGAGCCTATGGCTGCTGCCATGGGTGCCGATCTTCCTGTAACCGAGCCTACCGGTTCGATGGTTGTTGATATCGGCGGCGGCACCACCGAAGTTGCCGTTATTTCTCTGGGCGGCATCGTTACTTCTTCTTCCCTGCGTCTTGCCGGCAATCGTCTTGATGAAGCTATTGCGGTTCATTTGCGTGATCTTCTTGGAATCAAGATCGGTGAACGCACAGCAGAGGTTATCAAGATTAAGATTGGATCCATTCTGCCCTTTGAAGACGGTCGCGAACGCGACATGATCATCTCTGGTCAGGACGTGCTTACCGAGCAACCCAAGGAAGTTACCATTCAGTCGGAAGATGTGCGTGACGCGCTGCAGGCTCCTATCGATGAAATGGTTGTGCATATCAAGGAAACGTTCAAGAAGACCAACCCCGACTTGGCCTCTGACATCATTTCCAACGGTATTCTGCTTACGGGCGGCGGCGGTTTGCTTGCCGGTTTGGATCGTTATCTTTCGCAGCAGCTTGAGATTCCGGTTTGGACCAGTGAAACGGCGCTTACCAATGTTGTTTCGGGTTGCTTGAAGGTTCTTGAAACCCCTACGGCACTCAAGCAGATTCTTATGAGATCGAAATAGGAGATCCTTTTACGATATGGCCCTGAATTTGAATGAAAAAAAGATCCCATTCGGCGGCCAACTTGGAGGGACGGGGTTGCTGATCATCTTGCTGGTGGTCTCTCTCGTCCTTGTCATCGTCTATTCCCGTGAGGGAGACGAAGGCGCTCTGCATTCTTTGCAAAATACTACATCAGCGGTTTCCTCGCCCCTGTCATCTGCGGGGACGGCCGCTGGTTCTTTGGCGGCGTCTGCTTCGGCTTCGCTGGAGGATCTTACAGCCGACGGCCAAACCATGAACCAATTGAAGGAAAGCAATGCGCAGCTTTCCCAGATGGTGGTCGAACTCGAGGAGTATCGCCAAGAAGCTTCGCGTCTCGAAGCGCTGATAGGCATTCACGATGTGTACGGGTTCTCTTCGGTTGCCGCCCATGTAACGGGCTATTCTTCCGATTCCTACAATCGCATTATCACTATTGACGTTGGCACGGCATCTGGCGTGAAGTCGGGATTGCCTGTTATGGGTTCCACGGGAGTGGTTGGTCAGGTGGTTTCCTGCTCAACCTACACATCTGAAGTTCGATTGCTCAACGATGCCCAAAGTGGCGTTGCTGTGATGCTGCAAAGCTCTCGCGCCGAAGGCATCCTTTCCGGATCGGTGGAAGGCGTGCTGTACCTTCAGGGCGTTGATGAGAGCACTGAGGTAAAAGAGGGCGAAGCGGTTATTACTACAGGCCTTGGCGGCGGCTATTTCCGTGGATTGGTCGTAGGTGTGGTTTCCAAGGTTGAACAGCGACAGGGCGACGCAACGCGTACCATTGTCGTTTCGCCCAACTCGTCGTTCAGCAACATCAGTGAAGTGTTGGTTGTTTTGGGCATGAGCAACGACGGTGCCGCTTCTAGCGATACCAATGCTGCGAACGCGGTGGTTCAGGCGGTTGGTCCTGATGCCCTTTTGAACAAAAACTCAAGCAGCGATGCGAATGCCAGCTCGAGCTCCGACGGTTCTTCGAAGTCGAGCGACTCTTCTAGCTCTGACTCCAAGAAGAAATCTTCTTCTAACTCTTCTTCCGAGGATGGTGAATAACGCCCATGCGTGATTGGATGCTTCCTCTTATCTTTTCTGCGGTTATCGTAATAATCCAGGTGGTGTTCGCGCCGATTTTAACGGTGTTTTCCACAGTGCCGAGTTTTATCGTTTCGTTCGTTTTGGTGCTTTCCATCATGCGCCGACCCGATACCACATACGTTTATTCGTTTGTGCTTGGCCTTATCGCCGACCTCCTTACCCATACGCCAGTAGGCCTTACGCCGCTGCTTTTGCTTATTGCGGTGTTCTGCCTTTCGCGCGTGTTCGAGGTGTTGGATGATACTTCGTTGGCTATGCCGATTATCGCCCTGGCGGCAACGCTTCTGGTGTTCGAGCTGCTGTTCGCTATCGTCCTTTTGGTGCTCGGCTATCAGGGGTCGTTCTTCGAAATTCTTGCTCAGCGCGTAATTCCTGCCACAATCTTGAATTCCTTGATCGCGGCGTTGCTTTTCGTCATTATGCGCCGCTTGCCGTTTGCCCAGCCTTCTAACGAAGCATGGCAGGTTCCTACTTCTGGTCGATTCCGCTAAGGGTAGGGGGGACGTATGCTTTCCGCTATCCTAACCACATTTGCCGCCCTGGTAGTGCTGGGCGTTATTCTCGCCGTTGTGTTCCGTGTGCGTGCCAATTCTGCTCATTCGAGAGCTGCCGATCGCATGCGAGTGCGTTCGGTAACTTCGGTTGGCATTGCCGCAGAAACGCCGAAAACCACTCATGGTGCTGCGCCGAGCGGCCCTTCAATGGGCGGCGGTGTTGCTGCAGGCGAAGGTTTGCGCAATCGTTTCACTGCGGTGGGCGTCATAGCGTTAGGCATATTTGGTGCGCTTACTGCTAAGCTTTTCGGCTTGCAGATTATCGAGGCGGCCAGCTATAGCGAAGAGGCGAATGCGAACCTCTACACTACGGTAAATACACCGGCTCCCCGTGGCGTTATCTATGACGCAAATGGCATCGCTATGGTTGCGAACCGTCAGGTGCAAACCGTTCTTGCCGATGCTGACGTTGCAAAGAACTCCGATGTGATTTTGCGCCTTTCTTCCCTTTTGGGAATTCCTTACGAGGTGGTGCGCTCTCGTATCCTTGATTCGTCTTCCGGAGCCCAGAGTCAACGTGTGGTAGCGAGCGATGTAAAGCTGCGCGATATCGCCTACATCTCAGAGCATCGCGATGCCTTTCCTGGCGTTAGCACGCAGATTCGTACCACGCGAACTTATCCTTATGGGGCAATGGCAGCGCACGCCTTGGGTTATACGGGCGCCGCTTCCGAAGACGATCTGAAGAACGCTGCTGAGGGCCGTGATATCCAATCCGGTGATGCCGTGGGCAAAAGCGGCATCGAGCAAACCTACGACTCTCTTCTTGCCGGCGATCACGGTCAGAGGGTTCTGGTAACGAATGCTGCTGGTGTTGTTCAGCAGGTGGTGGGGGAAACCGCCCCCAGCAAGGGCAATGATGTGTACTTGACCATCGATGCCAAGGTTCAGCATGTGGCCGACCGCGTACTGCAGGATGCGGTACGTCATGGGACCGGCACTGCGGCATCGTGCGTTGTCATGGACGTGAATACGGGCGGCATTGTGGCGCTTTCGAATTACCCAACCTATGCCCCTGAGCACTTTATTGGTGGTATCTCTCAGGACATGTGGGATGCCTACCAAACCGAGGAATCTCATTACCCGCTGATGAATCGCGTTATCGCCGGTACGTACCCTGCGGCATCGTGTTTCAAGGCATTCATCAGTCTTGCTAGCTTGACCTACGGGTTTGCCGATACGTCTCGCGTTTGGGATTGCCAGGGTACTTGGACGGGCTTCGGTGACAGCTACCCGCAGAAGTGTTGGCAGAAGTCGGGCCATGGCTGGTTGGGCTTGCGTGAGGGCATTGTCGTTTCCTGCGACGTCGTGTTCTACGAGATCGCAAAAAGCTTCTACGATGCACGTGCCTCCATCGGCGATGAGGCTATGCAGGATTTCGTTAAGGAGTTCGGCTATTCGGCTGCTACGAAGATCGACCTTTCCGGCGAAGCGGAGGGCCGTATTCCCACGCCCGCATGGAAAAAGGAATACTTCAAAGACGTCCCCGAAGAGGCTCAATGGTTGCCTGGCGATATGTCGAACATGGTTATCGGCCAGGGTTATGTTCTGGTTACGCCCATACAGGTGGTTCGTGCTTACGGTGCGGTTGCGACAGGTAAGCTCCTACGTCCTCATCTGCTCAAGGAAGCCCGCAATTCCTTAGGTGATACGGTGCTCTCCTATGACACGGTAGAAGATACGGCACCCCAGGTAACCGAGGCTAATCTCAAAATCGTGCGAGATGCCTTGCGTGGCGTGGCCACAGAAAACGAAACCGTTTCAGCTGAATTCAACAAATACTCTTGGTCAGCTGCGGCAAAAACTGGTACTGCTGAGGTTGCCGGCAAGGAAGACATGGCGTGGTTCTCCTGCTACGCCCCTTACGATAATCCGCAGTTTGCCATGTGCGTGTGCGTCGAGGAAGGCGGTTCAGGCGGTTCTGTTGCTGCGCCTTTGGCGGGTCAAATCATGGATGCCGCAATTCAGTCTGCAGCGGGTACGTTGGAAGAAGATATGAGCGCAATTGCAGCAACGGAGGTGAGCGTTGGTGGCTCAAATTAACGAAATCAGCTCTTTGCGCATGCAGGACCCCGCAGTGGCTCGCGCTACGCGTCCTCGTAGGTTCAAGTATGTGAACCCTTCGTTCTGCCTGTTCGCTCTCTTGCTGGTTGGCTATGGCCTTATTGTTCAGTTCTCCGCCACATCTGCCGATGCCGACTACAGCTTTGCGCGTCAGCTTTCGGGCGTTGCCGTGGGCATGGTCTTGTTTGTGCTCATTACGCGCATGGACTATCATGCCCTTTCCGGCTATACCACGTTGTTCCTGATCATTAACATTGTCTTGCTTCTTTCGCCTCACCTACCAGGCATTGGTGTAGAGGTTAATGGCGGTCGTTCCTGGATCAACATCGGTACGCAGATTCAGCCAGGCGAATTCGCGAAGATCACCATGGTGCTTTTGGCTGCTTCGGTTATGGCGCGCTACGGTGGCCGGCTTACCGATTTGCGGGAGTACCTGAAAGCGCTTGGCATCATGGCGGTGCCCTTCATTTGCGTAATGACTCAGCCAGACTTCGGCACGGGCTTGGTGTACTTGGTTATTGCTGCTTTTGCTCTGATTATTGGCGGTGCCGATTGGCGCTTCATGGTGGGGACGGCTCTTGCCGTCGTTGCCCTATGCGCTGCAATCTTGATTATCGACCCCATTGCTGACCAGATTGCTGGTCACGATGTGCTTCTCAAGGACTATCAGAAGTCACGCTTGATGGTGTTCTCGGACTCGACGTACGACACTTCAGGCGATGGCTACAACTCGCAGCAAGCGAAGATCGCCATTGGTAGCGGCGGGCTGCTGGGTAAGGGCTTCATGCAGGCAACGCAATCGTCCATGGGCTTTCTTCCAGAGGCGCCGACCGACTTCGTCTTTTGCATCTTGGCGGAAGAGTTTGGGTTTGTGGGAGCGCTTGTTTTGCTCGCGTTCTACATTGGCCTTATTGTTGTCTCCGTAAACGTTGCGCGCGGTGCCGGCGATCTTTTCGGAACCATTATCGTAATATGCATTGTTGGAATGTGGCTGTTCCAGATTCTTGAGAATATCGGTATGGACTGCGGTCTTATGCCTATTACGGGTATTCCGTTGCCATTTATCAGTTACGGTTCATCGTTTATGGTTGTGAACTTCGTGATGCTGGGTTTGATAAACTCTGTTTGGGTTCATAGCGGACGCTAGCGCGAAAGGGGATCGCATGAAACTTCCAATTGATATTCCCGCTTTGTTAACAGCGGCAATCGATATTGATAAAGCATGCTCTGTCTCGGTATCCGCAAATATTCTTATCGACGAGTCGGCAACGCCGGAGTTTCAGGTGTTCGTCCGATCGGGCTTTAACAGTGAATCCGCAAATTCTCGCGTTATGGTGAGCTATTTTCCCACCCAAGAGCCTGACGTGCATGTTGCAAGCGATATTGCGGTAATTGCCGCCGGTTCGAATCCTGCTGTTGGGAAAATTGCAGCTGGGTTTCGCGAGCAAGGAACGCCTGTTCTGGTTGTTGCCGAAAATGCAGAAGCGGTTCGCAGCGCCGCAATTGAGGCTGGTTACGCTATTCCCGACGAAGACCTGATTTCGCTTAGCGAAGGCGAAGCCTTAAATGACGAGCTTCGCGGAACGCTTGCAGATGAAATTGGCACTTGGATTGTTCGCGCCGATGCGGAAAAGCGCCTGGCGTTCTCTATTGCTTATCCGTTTGTGCGTCGCCCCTTGGCATACGAGTCGATTCGCACCACTTCTCTGCAGAACGCTGGTGTCGGGGTTGTTGTGTTCGTCCCTGGTGCCGATATGCCCATCATGACGGCTAATCAAGCGAAGATGGTCTTGCAGATCGCAGCCGCTTACGGACACCCTCTGAGTGCCGATAGGGTGAAAGAGATTGCTGGCGTTATTGCCGGAGGTTTCGTGTTCCGCGGGGTTTCCCGTCAGCTTGCGGGGGCTATCCCGGCGCTTGGCTGGGCAGTAAAGGGAACCATGGGTTATGTGGGCACCCAGGCTATCGGCCATGCGGCAATCGAGTATTTCGAAGGCGGTGGCGATGTGGCGGGGCTGGCCGCATTGGTGGGAAAACCCACTTCTGTTGCTGCGGAGGCTGCGGAAACGGTTGCTAGCAAGCCTGCGGTGAAAACTGTTGCTGCGGCTGTGGCTCAAAAGGCAAAGAAGGCTGCCGTGGTTGTCCTAGATGCCGCTGCGCCCGTTGCCCGGTCGGCAGCGAAAGTTGCATGGAAATCCCTGAAGCCAGGTCACAGGAGCAAGGGCAAGCGCCTGTAGCATTGCTTTTGTTTTAGCTGCTCTTTGACGCACGTGT
>URJE01000069.1 GCA_900547965.1 uncultured Eggerthella sp.
GAGCGAACAGGGGCGGCCCGGAGGGCGGCGACGCGGGCAAGGGCGGCGATATCGTGCTTGAAGCCGATTCCCGTGTTTCTTCGCTGATCGACTATCGCTTCAAACATCATTTCAAAGCAACGCGCGGCACCCATGGCAAGGGCTCCAAAATGAACGGCGCCAATGGTGAAGACCTCGTTCTTAAAGTTCCTGTTGGCACTATCGTGCGTGAATACAACGATGAAACCAAGGAAGTCGGCGAGGTTATCGCCGATCTTACCCATGATGGTGAGCGCATTATTGCCGCTCGTGGCGGCATTGGCGGTCGCGGCAATACCCATTTCGTCACGTCGACGCGTCGTGCTCCTGCTTTTGCAGAGCTCGGTGTTCCCGCAGAAGAGTGCTGGGTCGAGCTTGAGATGAAGCTCATGGCCGACGCTGCCTTGGTGGGTGTTCCTTCCGCCGGCAAATCTTCGCTTATTGCGCGCATGTCTGCTGCCAAGCCGAAAATCGCCGACTATCCCTTCACTACGCTTGTGCCTAATTTGGGCGTGGTGAAAGCCGATGAGTACAACTATGTTGTTGCCGATGTACCCGGCCTCATCGAAGGCGCCCACGAAGGAAAGGGCTTGGGTCATGAGTTCCTTCGCCATGTAGAGCGCTGCGCCATCATTCTCCATGTTATCGATCTCACCGGTGGTTACGAAGGTCGCGATCCAGTTGAGGATTACCGCATCATCAACAACGAGCTGAAGGCCTACTTGCCCGAGCTGGCAGAGCGCCCTTGCATCGTGGTGGGCAATAAGGTCGATGCCCCTGGCGTGGAAGATGCCGCTCGTCGCCTCGAAGAAGAGGTGCGCCGCGATTCCATTGAGCGCGCCGGCGGCAATGAATATGCTGAAAGTCCGTTGAATCCCAAGGTGTTCTTCACCAGTGCCGTTACAGGTAAAGGTGTAGATGCCCTGATGAAGGCTACTGGCGCTCGTGTTGCTGAGCTCCGTGAGGCTCAGCGCAAGGCCATGGAGGGTCAAGAGCACTTCGACCAGATCTGGCAGCATCGTCGTGATGCAAAAGACAAGAAGTTCAAGGTCACCAAGCTTTCCGAGGGCGTATTTCGTGTTACTGGCAAGCAGATCGAGCGCATGGTTATCCAGACCGATTGGGAAAACGACGAGGCAGTTACGTTCTTGCAGCATCGCTTCAAGCGCTTGAAGCTCGATGAGGCTCTTGAGGCTGCGGGAGCTTGCGATGGCGACGAGATTCGCATTTTGGAATGTGCATTTGAGTTCGAGTCGGCACGTATGCGCGAGGATGATTTCGAGGGAATGGACATCTAAAGCATGAGAAACGGCAAGAAAGTCATAGTAATCAAGATCGGTTCGTCAACCTTGGTAAACGAGCAAGGCAAGCTCGATCGTGCATACTTCGACGGCCTTGCCGCTCAGGTCCATGCTTTGCGCCAGATGGGTTGGAGCCCCCTTATCGTTTCCAGCGCAGCAATTGCGTGCGGCTTGGAGGCTTTGGGTATCGAAGAGCGTCCGGCCGACATGCCTTCGCTTCAGGCGGCAGCTTCAGTAGGACAGAATGCGCTTATGGCAACGTACGCGGAAGCGTTTTCGCGTTACGATGTGCTCACTTCATGCGTGCTCATCACGCGACATTCCACGGCTCAGCGCAATGCCTACCTGCATGCGCGTGATACCTTGGAGCGTTTGATCGATTTCGATGTAGTGCCCATCATCAACGAAAACGATACGGTGTCAGTTGAGCAGATCCGCTTTGGCGACAACGACACGCTTGCGGCTCTTGTATCTTGCCTGGTGCAGGCCGATATGTGCGTTATCTTCTCCGATATCGAAGGCTTGTATACCGCCAATCCCACCATCGACCCAACGGCAACGCTCATCCCCCTCGTCGAGCGGATCACCCCAGAACTGATGGCTTCGGCAGGGGGTGTCACATCGAAAGTGGGCAGCGGCGGCATGATCACCAAGATCCGTGCGGCTCGCGTGCTTATGCTTGCAGGCATCCCCATGGTTATCTGCCATGGACGGCGCCAGGGCAGCTTAATCCAGCTTGCTCATGGTGAATCGGTGGGTACCTATTTCGTTGCTCGCAACAAAGCGCACGATATTTCTCCACGCAAGCTGTGGATTGCCCTCGGCGATACCGCCAAAGGTGTTTTGGTGGTAGACG
Organism: uncultured Eggerthella sp.; assembly: GCA_900547965.1. Lineage (GTDB taxonomy): Bacteria > Actinomycetota > Coriobacteriia > Coriobacteriales > Eggerthellaceae > Anaerotardibacter. The sequence continues at coordinate 2,176 of URJE01000069.1, forward strand.
ATGGGGCGAAGCGCGCTTTGATAGATACCGGTTCTTCTCTTTTGTCGGTGGGTATTACCAGTGTGGAGGGCTCGTTCTTCCGTGGGGATATTGTCGATATCAAGGATCAAGAAGGCCATCTGTTTGCCCGCGGCAGGGTAAACGCTCCCTCTTCTGAGGTGAGTCTTGCTCGGGGTCGCTCCCAAAAGGAAATTCGCGGCAACGAGTTGCTCGTAAATCTGGGCGATAAGCCCGCAGTCCATCGCGATGAATTGGTGGTGTTCGAATGAGTGAAGCACAGGTCGCGGCGCAGAGGGCCAAGGTTGCCAGCGCTGCCATGGCGAAAGCCTCTACCGAGCTGAAGAACAAGGCGTTGTTCGCAATGGCGGCGGCCCTGCGTAAAGACGCTGCGCTTATTTGCGCAGAAAATGCGGTCGATTGCGCTGAGGCCCGAAAGGCGGGAACGAAAGATTCGCTGATCGATCGTTTGTTCTTGGACGAAGGCCGCATTGAGGGTATGGCGTCGGCTCTTGAAAGCCTAGCTTCGCTCGATGACCCATCGGGTAAGGTTTTGGAGCAGCGAACGCTTGAAAACGGTTTGCTTATCCGCAAGGTTTCCGTGCCGTTGGGCGTGGTTGCTATGGTGTATGAGGCGCGCCCCAATGTAACCGCCGATGCTGCGGGTATTTGCGTAAAGTCGGGCAATGCCTGCGTGCTGCGTGGCGGCTCTATGGCGGTTCACTCTAATCTGGCAATTGCGCAGGTTCTGCGCGTTGCCATCGAAAGCGTTGGCTTGCCTGCAGATGCGGTAGTTGCCATCGAGTCAACCGACCGCGCGGAAACCGATACCCTGTTGCGTCTTCGAGGCTTGGTCGACGTGCTTATTCCCCGCGGTGGCGCTGGACTTATTCAGCATTGCGTGGAGCATGCAACAGTGCCGGTTATCGAAACGGGTGTAGGAAACTGCCATGTCTATGTGCATGAATCGGCCGATTTTGCTATGGCGCGAAAGATAATCCTGAATGCAAAAACCCAGCGTACTGGCGTATGCAACGCATGCGAATCGGTTTTGGTCGATGTTTCCATTGCTCAGGAATTCCTTCCGGGCTTGTTGGTCGATCTGGCTCAGGCAAACGTATTGATTCATGGCGACGAAGCGGTTCGTGCGGCAGTTCAGGCAACCATTGCCGAAGGCCATGCCGAGCTCCCCCGGTTCTTCGTTGATGCCACCGAAGAAGATTGGGGCCGCGAGTACTTGGCCCTAGAAATCAGCATCCATGTTGTTGATGGCGGGGTGGATGATGCCGTTGCCCATATCAACCGCTATGGCACCAATCACTCTGAGTGCATTGTCGCCTCTAGCGAAGAGGCCATTAAGGACTTCCAGCAGGGAGTCGATGCTGCTGCGGTGTACGCCAATGCTTCTACGCGCTTTACCGACGGCGGGGAATTCGGCCTCGGTGCGGAAATAGGCATCTCAACCCAGAAGCTGCACGTGCGTGGTCCGTTTGCCCTGGAGGCGCTTACCAGCATGAAATACCTGGTGAATGGAACAGGCCAGGTAAGGGAATAGTATGAGCGCTATCGATGTTATCGAAACCGTGCGCAAAATGCGTGCGCGGGAAGCGGGCTATAAGGAGCCGCTTATCTGCGAACGCTTCGATGATTTTGGCAAAGACGGCAAGCCGTGCCGTTTAGGCATCATGGGTGGCACCTTCGATCCTATCCATAACGGGCATTTGGCCTGCGCCGAGCAGGCGCGAGAAGATCTGGGCCTCGATGTTATCCTGTTCATTCCCACAGGGAATCCGGTCTTCAAGCGTGGGCAGCGAATTGCTCCTGCAAGCGATCGCTTGGCCATGTGTCGCGCCGCCATTGCCGATAATCCGTATTTCGATGTGAGTGACATCGAAATAGTGCGTGGCGGCGATACCTATACCATCGATACCCTTCGTACGCTTCGTAGTCATTTTCCGTCCAATGTCGAGCTGTATTTTTTGGCGGGAGCCGATGCAATAGCAACAGTCTCGAAGTGGCGAGGCTCGGACGAAATGGGATCCCTCGCGAAATTCGTAGGGGTCGATCGTCCAGGGTATGAGCTTTCCGATGAAAAGCGCGCGCAGATTGTGGCGGCAGCGAAAGGCATCTCTATTTCTTTCGTTACCATTGAGGCGCTGGAAATATCATCAAGTGAACTGCGTCGTCGTCTGGCGGAAGGAAAATCAATCCGCTATCTTACGCCGCAGGTCGTAGTTGATCATGTGATGGAGCACGAGTTCTATCGTGAGGGAGCAAACAATGGCTAAGGGAAAAAAGAGGGCGCAGGTGGCCGAGCCTACCAGAGAAGAGCTCTCGGAGTTTGCCTATCAGCCAACCGGAGCTGAAGGCTTCGACACGGAAAAGCCGTTTGGCTCGCAGTCGTACAAGCATATGAAGGGCTTGCTCATGCAGCGCGTGAATCCTTCTCGGTATGTGCACAGCATATCGGTAGCGAAAACAGCTCGAAAACTTGCACGTGCTTATGGCTACGATAGCCACGTTGCTCGCATGGCTGGCCTGTTGCACGATTGGGACAAGGCGCTTCTTCCCGCCCAATTGCAACAGCGCATTTCGGACTTCGATTTGAACGTAAGTCCCGATGTGGTAAATGGCATGCCTTGGGTATTGCATGGGCCTACGGCGGCGGCGGCGCTGCGGCGTGATTTCCCCAGTTTTGGGGAAGAGGTGTTTCAGGCGATTGACAGGCATACCGTTGGCGCTCCAGACATGGGGCCCCTTGATATGATTGTGTTTGTGGCTGACAAAATCGAGCCCACGCATGATGTTGCCGAATACAAGCGTCTGTATAAGCAAATTGGCATCATGAGCTTAGAAGAGCTGTTCTATGCGGTGCTGAAGGAAGGCATGTCCTATTTGGTTCGTGCCGGCAAGCCCATCAGTTATGATTCTGTTACGGTTTGGAACTGGTACAACGGTGCCAAGCCTCAAGAAAAATAAAGGAGAAAATAAGTGGAAGAAACATCTTCTCGTGAATGCGCGCTGATTGCTGCACGTGCGGCAGATGAGCGCAAGGCAACCGACATCATGGTCATCAAGGTTGGCGATCTGGTGGATGTCACCGATTATTTCGTTATTGCGACGGGCGCCAATACCCCTCAGGTTGAGGCTATCCTCGACAGCATCGAGGAAAAAGTACGTATCGAAGGCGGCGTGAAGCCCATTTCCCGCGAGCAGACCAACGATCATTCTTGGGAGCTTCTCGATTACGGCGAATTCGTAGTAGATGTGTTCCAGCCCGAATCCCGTGATTTCTATCGCCTGGAAACCTTATGGGGTGACGCACCCATTATCGACATTGCCGAAGCGGGCATCGAGCATCCCGAGTACAGCGAGCGCATCGCCAAGCTTGTTGGGCATGTCGAAGAAGCTAGGGCGAATTAAAAACCCGGGGATGCGCTAGTAAATCAACGACCAGCGTTCTGACGAGTGCGGGAGAATCGAAAGGCCCATGGGGCTGGCATTTGTGCCGCCCCATGGGCCTTATTTTCTGCGCTGACAGGACGTCACGTAGCACTATCGCGTTTCGTGAGATGTATGCCGTCCGGAAGAGCGGCGCAATATGCTCACTGTTTCTACATGGAAGGTTTGGGGGAACAGGTCTACCGGTGTTGCACGTACTAACTCGTAGCCTGCTTCGGCAAAACGGGCTATGTCGCGCGCCCAGGTGGCGGGATCGCAGCTGACGTAGGCTACCCGTTCGGCTTTCGATGCAGCGATGCTTTCGGTAACGCCCTTGGCGAGGCCTGCACGGGGCGGGTCTACCACAAGGGCGTCAAGGTGCCCCAGGGTGGGCAGCTCACGGGCGCTGTCGCCTCCGATAACCTCGATTTCGCCATCTATTCCTTCCATGTTGCGGCGAAGATCGCGTACGGAAGAAGCCGCAGATTCGACGGCGAACACATAGTCGGCGCGTTGAGCAAGCGGCAACGTGAATGTGCCTGCACCGCAATACAGGTCGGCAACCACCGAAGAAGGACCGACTTCCAGGCCATCGAGCACCAGCTGGATCATCTTTTCCGCTTGGGCGGTGTTCACCTGGAAGAAGCTTGGGGCGCTGATGCGGTAGGTGTTTCCTGCCAGCTCTTCGCTCCAGTGCCCCTTTCCGTACAGTGCTTCGACCTTTTTGATCTTGCGGGCTTTCCCGGGGTCGGCGATTACGCGCACAATGCTGGTGCATTTCAGGGCACTGGAAAGGGTGTTAGCCGCGGCTTTTCGGGGGAAGGCAGAGGGGTTGGTCCAGAGCGCAATTTCGGTGTCTTTGGTTCGCACACTGCGGCGTACGCCGATGCGGAAAATCCCTAGATCGTCGTGACCCTGAAGGTAGGAAAGGGCTCCGCGCAGCGCCCCCGGTGCCTTCTCGATGCCCTTGGCGGCTAAAAGACAGGTTTTCGGTGCGGCGGCAAGCTTGCCTCCTCGCTCGTGGAAGCCGAGCATGAACAGCCCGCGTTCGTCGCGTCCGCCTGCAAGCTCAAGCTTATTGCGGTATCCCAGCTGGCGTTTTGACCCCACGCATTCTCCCACCAGCTCTTCCGCACGATCTTTGGGAATGCCGCCGATTTTCGAGAGTTGGCTTACTACGCTAGCGCGCTTAGCCTGCAATTGGGATTCGTAAGACAGGTGCATCCAGGGGCATCCGCCGCATACGGCGGGCAAGGGGCAGGGCGCCTCAACGCGGGTGGATCCCTTTTCGTAGAATTCGGTAATGGTCCCTTCGCGGAAGCCCTTGGTTTCACGGGTGATTTCGACTTCGACCACGTCACCCGGTGCGCCGCCGGCGACGAACATCACTTTACCGTCATCGGCGCGTCCAACCGCGCCTGCTCCATAGGTCATACCGGTGATCTCGATGCGCATTATGGTCTCATCCTTTGGTTTTCGTGGGGAAATAAGAATGTTGTAAATCATAACGTATAATATGAGCACTTGGGCCCTCTTAGCTCAGGGGATAGAGCGTCTGCCTCCGGAGCAGAAAGCCGCAGGTTCGAATCCTGTAGAGGGCACCAATTTTTTTGAAACACGAAGCAGTTAGGGGAAACCATGGCTTTGTACACACCTAAATATCAGCCCAATGGCAATGAGGTTGCAGTGATCAAAACCTCCAAGGGCGACATTCGCGTTGAGCTTGCTGGCAACGATGCTCCCATTCATGTGGGCAATTTCGTAGAACTTGCCCAGAAGGGCTTCTACGACGACCTTAAGTTCCATCGCTACGTTCCCGGATTTGTAATCCAGGGCGGTTGCCCCAACACACGCGATCTCGATTCTGAACAGGTAAAGGCCGCAGAGGGCAATCCTTTTGCTCGTCTTGGTACCGGCGGTCCTGGTTACACCATTCACGAAGAGTACACCACCAACCCCAACAACAAGCATCTTGACGGCACGCTGGCCATGGCCCGCTCCCAGGATCCGAACTCTGCGGGTTCACAGTTCTACCTGTGCCTCGGTGCTCAGCCTTTCTTGGACTCTGGTTACACCGTATTCGGCCAGACGGTAGAAGGCCTTGACGTTGTTGGTCAGCTCCGCGTAGGTGACGTTATCGAAACCATCGAAATCGAGAACGCCAACTAACAGCGCGTATTGGCCCAAGCTGATATGCTTCGGGCTGATTCTTCTGTGTCCTTAGGACCAGTTCGAGAAACGCAAGAGAGGAACCGACGATACATGAACAATGAGACTTTTCAGCAAGCGCGCAGCGCATACGTTTCGAAGCAATTTGACGTAGCGCTTGCAAAGTTCACCGAATGCCTTGAAGACACCTCCGTCGAAAAGGCTCCCGGCGAAGTTGGCTTGCTGTATCACCAGATCGGCAACTGCCTGGTGAAGCTCAAAGACCCGAACGAGGCTATCCATGCGTATTCCCAGGCTTTGGTGGATACCTCCTACGACGCCTCCGGCTCGGTAAGCTACAACTTGGGCATGGTATATGCTTCTCAGGGCGATTTCGAAGACGCTATCACCAACTTTAAAGCTGTAACGGAAGATTCCCGTTACGCTACTCCTTATAAGGCATATGTTGCTTTGGGCAACTCTTTGCTCAAGTTGGGTAAATCTGCAGAGGCAGGTGCCGCTTTCCGTTCGGCAGCATTGGATGAATCGAATCCCGATCCTACGAAGGCGCTGCTGAACCTGGGCGTGTGCTTCATGGCCCTTGATCGCCCGATGGACGCTATCGCATCCTACGAAAGCGCCCTTCAGTTCGACATGAAGCCCGAAACCCGCAACAAGATCTTCGCTAACATGGGCCAGGCTTATGTTGCTGATGGCAAGATGGAAAAGGCGGTTCGTGCTTTCGAGTCTGCCTTGGCTGACAAAACCTACGTGTTCAACGATGCTGC
>URJE01000070.1 GCA_900547965.1 uncultured Eggerthella sp.
CCGCTAACGGCGGCCAGTTCGCCACCGGCGAGACCTTCCAGCAGGGCGTCACCGACTCCGACGGCGTCATGCGCCAGCCCGCCGCTCCCACCCGCGAGGGCTACACCTTCGACGGCTGGTACTGGCACGCTGACTACTCCGGCTACACCGACGAGCAGAAGGCCGCCGACAAGGTGGACTTCTCCCAGCCCGTGCAGTCCGACGTGAACATCTACGCCCAGTGGACCAAGAACGCCGACGCTCAGGCTGAGCAGATTACCGTTAAGTTTGTTGACAACTTCAACGAGACTGAATCTTCCACCGAGGTCAAGAAGGGCGAAGCTGTTGCTAAGCCTGCCGACCCCACCTATGATGGCTGGACCTTTGAGGGTTGGTCCTCCACCCTCAAAGACGATGAGGGCAACTGGGAGTACACCCCCGTTGACTTCAGCAAGGCAGTCGAGGACGAAGACCAGGACGGCGTGGTAACCTATTACGCCTTCTACTCCGAGAACCAGGCTGCTGCGGATGACACTGCCAACGGTGAAGAAGCTGCAGGTCGGGATGCTGCCGGCGATGACGCCGACGCAGCCGACGAGTCGAGCATCGCTCCTCAGACTGGTGATGCCACCAACGTTGCTGCGGTCGCTGGCATTGGCGGCATTGCAGGCCTCCTTGCTGCAGCCGCTGCACTGCTTCGTCGCCGTCGCAACAACTAATTAATGCATATGCTGTCCGTTTGAGACAGAAGTACTAGCAGGCGAATGGACTGGGTTATTCCCGGTCCATTCGTTTTTTAGTGAGAAAATGAAGCAGATTTGAAATTCCTCTATTTGCCTGAGTCAATTGCCTGTTCATGTTGGTGAATACCGTGTTTTCTTTCTGCGGACGAAGGGTACGAGGTCGTATGCTTACGCTTCGGTATCGGAGCCATTTACTGCGTTAGATGCTGCACCTTTTCTATTCCATGCGAATAACGGTAGAGGGCTGTCGGAAGGGTAACGTACGCGTCGTTGAATTTGGCTTGATTTCTATTTCTTGTCTTACTGAAGGACAAGAAATATCTTAAACTTGTCTTCTTGGAAGACAAGAATTTAGATTGGTGAGCAGTATGCCGTTCAACGCGCTTATTGAAGAGAAACTGAAAGACTTTGAACAGCAGGGTATTCCTGAAGTATTCAAGCGCGATCTAAGTCTTGGTTTGGTCCAGGCGCCTGCACGCGGCAATTTGGTGAATGTTGTGGTTGGAATGAGGCGTTGCGGGAAAACGTATCGTCTGTATCAAGAGATGCATAGCCTTTTGGATAATGGCGTTTCTTCAGATCAGATCCTCTACTTCAACTTTGAAGACGAACGATTGAAGCCTTATAGCTCAAGTCTGTTTGGCGATCTTCTTGATACATTCTTTGCTTTACATCCACGTGCCCAGAAGTCGGGTGTTTATTTGTTCCTCGACGAAGTTCAAGAAGTTCCCGATTGGGGCGTGGCGCTTCGACGGATGGTTGATTCGCTGACAGCGACTATATATGTAACGGGTTCCTCTTCGAAAATGCTTTCAGCTGAGCTTTCTTCGGAGTTCAGGGGGCGCTCCCTTGTGCGAGAGCTGTTTCCTATGGGCTTTTCGGAGTTTGTGCGCTTCCGAAATGGTACGGTGCCCGACATTGGTAAGGGCTTGTCTTCGGCAGACATGGCGATGCTTCGCCATTGTTTAGACGAATACCTGGTTAGAGGTGGCTTTATTGCGCCGTTGCGTCAGACTCCCTCTGATGCGATGATGCTGCTTCAAGAATACGCGTCGAGGACGGTGGCGATGGATGTAGTCGAACGCTACTCGCTGCGAAATCCTCGGGTTGCCTCTCTGTTCCTTTCTCGATGCTTGGCTTTTTCTGCACGGGAGCTTTCCGTTAATAAGGTATACGGTGAGCTAAGGAGCCGCCACGTTTCTGTTTCGCGCGAAACGTTGGGCAACTTGTTGGCGTACTACGAAGACGCCTACTTACTATTTTCTGTTCCTGAGTTTTCGCGTTCCCTGTCTGATAATTCTCGCTCTTCCTCAAAGGTATACGCTGTAGATCCTGGGCTGTTTACTGCTTTCGCGCCAGCTTCGACTATCGATTTGGGGCAACGTTTGGAAACGGCGGTGTTCGACGCTTTGCGCCGTACCGTGTGCAGTGTTCGCAATGGATCGGTTTCTCGCTTGCTCGTTTCCGAGGGTTCTCGTTCTCATGAAGTTGATTTTGTTGTGGGTGATGCGCTTTTGCTCGAACCTGCCTATTTGGTTCAGGTGAGCGTTGGTTTGGAAAACGCGAAAACGCGAAAACGCGAAATTGAGGCTTTGGAGATTGCTATGAAGCGCTTTGGTTTGGAGGAATCCTTTATTGTGACAATGGACGAAGAAGATGAGTTCCGATCTTCCGCGGGGGTTGTTCACATTATTCCGGCATGGAAGTACCTGCTTGCTTAGTCTGACTTCGACTTGCGGGAATACTGGTTTGGCGAAAGTTCACCCTTGAGTTTTCGAATCAGGCTCGGCAACCAAAAGATAGGAGTAGCTATGGCGTTTGTTCTTGGGCTGGCTCAGTGCTGCCATCCCGAAGAAGTCGATACGGAAGCTGTTTTGGAAATGGCTGAGCAATGGTGCGCCGAAGCTTCACTTCGTGGGGTGGATATCTTGGTGTTCCCTGAGTCGCTTATGACCCGCTATGAGCTGGACAAGCAGTCGTTTGCTTCTGAGGCTGAGCCCATCGATGGGCCGTTTTGCTGCGGAATGGATGCGCTTGCGGCGCGTTATGGCCTTTGGCTTGTATACGCCGTGAATGAGCGGAACGATGAGGGGAATCCCTTTAATACGGCTGTTATCACGGGGAGCGATGGGGCAAAGCACGGGGTTTACCGCAAAGTGCATTTGTTCGACACCGACTTCACTAAGGAATCCGATCGTATGGCGGGCCCTGCGTTGTTCGAGCCCATTGATACCCCCTTTGGCCGCATCGGTCTTTCGATTTGCTACGACTTGCGTTTTCCAGAGGTGGCGCGCTTCGCGGTAACGCGTGGGTGCCAGCTGCTAATCAATCCGGCCGCCTGGGTGGATGGCCGCCTGAAGGCGGAGCAGTGGCGCACCCTTCTTTCGGCGCGCGCCATCGAAAATGAGATCTTCGTTGCGGGCTTAAGTCGCGTTGATAAGGGCTACATCGGGCAAAGTGCCATGTTCGGGCCCGATGGCGTGATGCTAGCCAGCGGCGGTGTTCGCGAAGAATTGGTTACTGCCCGCATAGACCTTTCGACGATTGACGAAGTTCGCGCAGCCATGCCTGTCCTAGCTCATCGCAGGCCAGAGCTTTATTAGTGGAGGTATGGGGATAGGTGCTATTTTCCCGCTTTTGGTTTGGGCTCTCGGTTTGCAGCCAGCTTTTCGAACCCTGGACGATCTTCGCAGGTTTGTTAGTGGGAAACCGGCACTTGCCCCTTATTCCTGCTTTGCCGTTTCAACAAACCGGTCAGATCGTTTGGTTTTTCGCTGCATAGTATGGAATCGGCGTGTATGGGGCTTTCTTCGCGGATTCATACTCAAGATCCGTCGTGATGGGGCATAAAATCACACTGTTTATCGAATAAAACATACGGGAGCCAGCAGGCTCCCTTTGGCACTCGCCCGAAACCTACTTCAATTGCACTATTAAGGGAGTTGCTGTGCTTAGCCGCTTTAGCGTAAAGAAGCCATATATCGTTACGGTTGCGGTGATCATCATCCTGATTCTGGGTGGTGTTTCGCTTACCAAGATGAAGACCGACTTGCTGCCCGATATGGATTTGCCCTATCTGGCGGTTATCACTACCGACCCCGGCGCTAGCGCCGAAAAGGTGGAATCCGAAGTTACCGACGTATTGGAGGGCTCGCTTTCGAAAGTAAGCGGTGTCTCTTCCGTTCAAAGCCAAAGTGCCGACAACTATTCCATGATATTCCTCGAGTTCGAGGACGGTGCCGACATGGATTCCGCCATGGTGAAAGCATCGTCTGCGGTAAATGAGGTCTCTTCCCAGCTGCCTGAAACTGCAGGTAATCCTAACTACATGGAAATCAGCATGGACATGATGGCAACTTTGTATGTTGCCGCGTCCTATGACGATCATGATATTTTCGACACCACTTCATTGGTGAAAGACAAAGCGGTTCCCGAATTGGAGCGCATCGACGGCGTTGCTGACGTTTCCACGGTTGGGGCGGCGGAAAAATCGGTAGAGGTGCGCCTTTCCGACAGCAAGATTGAAGACATTAACAACAAGCTGTTGGCCAGCGTCAATTCCCAGCTCTACGATGCCAAGAAAAGCATCGATGAAGGTGAGGCGAAGCTGGCTGAAGCGGAGAGCCAGCTGAACAGCCAGAAAAAAACGCTTGAACAGACGCAGCAGGAAACAAGCGATCAGCTTGGTCAGGCAAGCTCCGGTTTGACGCTGGCGATTTCCGGGAAAACCAGCGAGATCACTTCGCTGCAGGCGGAGATCGGTGCACTAAAGGCCGTCGATCCTAGTGGCGCAAATCCCCAGATTCAGGCGCAAATCGGACAACTTGCGCAGAAAGCGCAAACGGCAGCGGGAGAACTGGAAGCCTACCAAAAGCAGCTTGCAGAAGTGCAGTCGGGTTCCATTACTGCAGCAACGCAGTTCGGCAGCGCCAGCGCCCAGCTTGCCAGCGCCCAACAGACCATCGACTCCAACAAACAGCAGCTGGCGGATGCCCGTTCTCAGTACGAAAGCTCGCGTGAAGAGGCTCTTTCCAAGGCGAATGTCGATGCCTTGGTAGACAAAGAAACGCTCGCAGGCATTATTAAGGCCCAGGATTTTTCGATGCCGGCCGGCTACCTTGATAGCGGCTCGGACGATCAGTGGCTGCTGCGTGTGGGCGATAACATTTCCTCCGTTTCCGACCTGCGCTCGCTTTTGCTTGCCGACATCGATGGCGTGGGCGAAATCCGCCTTGCCGATGTTGCCGACATCACCGAAGTGGACAATGTCGGAGACCAATACATGCGAATCAACGCCGAAGACGGCGTATTGCTTTCGGTGTTCAAGAATTCCACTGCTTCTACGAGCGAAGTCTCTACAGATACCCGGGCAGCGCTTACCAAAATTGAGCAGGCCAATCCCGGCTTGCATCTAACCGTGGTGAGCGACCAGGGGTCTTTCATTGCGCTGTACATCAACTCTATTCTGCAGTCGCTGCTTTTGGGCGCGCTTCTTGCCGTGGTGGTGCTCATCGTCTTCCTGCGCGATTGGCGTCCTACGCTCATCATGGCTTTCAGCATTCCCTTCTCGGTGCTTTGCGCCTTGGTGGTGATGTACTTCTCGGGCATTTCGCTGAACATCATGTCGCTCGGCGGTATTTCCATTGCTATCGGCATGTTGGTAGATAATTCGATTGTTGTGCTGGAGAACATCTATCGCCTGCGCAGCCGTGGCATTCCGCCCGCCCGCGCTGCTGTTCAGGGCGCGAAGCAGATCTCGGGCGCGGTAATTGCTTCCACGCTTACCACCATTTGCGTGTTCTTGCCCATCGTGTTCACCACGGGCATGGTGAACCAGCTGATGCTGCCTTTTGCGCTGACCATTGCCTATGTGCTTACCGCGTCGCTGCTTATCGCATTGACCATGGTTCCCGCTGCCTCTTCGTTCCTGTTCAAGAACTATGTTCCTCGCCGAAACAACTGGTTTGAGACACTGCAGACGAAATACGCTCGTTCTCTGGCGTTCTTCTTGCGCCATAAGGCGTTGCCTCTTGTGGTGTCGGTGGCGCTTTTGGTTGTTGCGGTGGTTGGCGTGGTGAACATGGGTATTACGATGATCCCCACCATGGCCTCGAAAACGGCAACGGTGACGGTGACCATGCCTGAAGATACCGACAAGGAAACGGCGTACGCTACGGCGGATAAGGTTATGGACGAAGCCATGGGCATCGACGGAGTGGAATTCGTTGGCGCTATGGACGGAACGTCTTCGACTTCGATGGTTGCCAGCGATATTTCCAGCAGTAGCAGCAGCGAAAAGTTCCATCAGGTGTTTACGTTCTACGTGCAGACCGATAGCTCGGTGACCACCGAAGGCCAGGTGCTTTCGATTCTCGATCAGCTGCAGCAACGCACTTCTGACCTGAACTGCGAAGTGATCACCGACGCTTCTTCTTCCGAGGCGATGAGCTCTATGACCGGCAGTGGGCTTTCGCTGAGGATCCAAGGTCCCGATCAGGATGAGCTTGTGCGTATCAGCGAAGATGTGATGGGGATCGTTGGCCAGGTAGGGGGCTATACCGAAATTGAAAACGGTATGGAAGATGCTGCGACCGAGCTGCACCTGGTTATCGACCGCGACAAACTTACCAAGGATGGCTACACGGTTGCTCAGCTGTATAGCGATTTGGCGAAAAAGCTTTCTGAGAGCGCCGATGCACCTTCCATGACGCTCGATGGCAGCAAGATGAATGTGTCGGTGGTGGATAAGACAAACCCTGTTACGGCAGACAATCTTCTTGATACCGAGATTGAGATAACCAATCAGCAGACGGGCGATACCGCCACGCACAAGCTTCGCGAGTTCGCTACTGTTGAGCAGGGGGTTGCTTCTCCCACGATGATTCACGTGAACTCAACTCGTGCTATCACGGTGACGGCTGATGTCGAAGATGGCTACAACAATGCTTTGCTTGCGCGCGATTTGCAAACGAAGCTCAGCGACTATCAGCTGCCCGAGGGCTACACCATCCAAACCAGTGGGGAACTGGAGAACATCAACACGATGCTTTCTCAAATGATGCTGCTGCTGATTTTGGGTTTTGTGCTGATCTACCTGGTTATGGTGGCGCAGTTCCAGAGTTTGCTTTCTCCTTTCATCGTGATCTTGACCGTTCCCCTTGCCTTTACCGGCGGGTTGTTCGGTTTGGTGGCAGCTGGCGAACAGCTGAGCATGCTTTCGCTGCTGGGCTTCGCGGTGCTTATGGGCACGGTGGTGAATAACGGCATCGTGTTCGTCGACTACGTGAACCAGCTGCGCCGTGGTGGCCTGTCGAAGCACGATGCCCTGGTGGCTGCGGGACGTACCCGTATGCGCCCCATCATGATGACAGCCATTACCACCATCTTCGCTATGTTGCCGATGGTGTTCAGCGATGCGGTGGGATCGTCGATGCAACGCGGCATGGCGGTTGTGGTTGTGGGCGGCTTGCTGTACGCCACGTTCATGACGCTGTATGTGGTGCCGGTTATGTATGACATTCTGTATCGCCGCGTTCCTCGCGAGGTCGATTTGGGCGATGAGTCCATCGACGACGATCCGGGCGATGCCCAAGCGTACTTGGAGGCACTGCAGAACGCCCGTGCTTTGGCTGGAGCCAGGCCGGCGGTGGCCAACGCAGGTTCGGGAGGGAATACCGGAACAACTTCGTGACGGGCGTGGCTTCCGCAGTGGCAACCATTTGCAACCCCCTCACCATTTGGGGTTTCTTTGGGGAAGAAGGAATGAACGTGTTACAGTATTGTGGCATTTTTGCTTGGGTATCCTGCTAGAATAAAGAAAGATAATAAGCGAGGCGCAGGGGCGCTTCGATACTGGGGCCTTTGCCGTATGGCGAAGGAGAAAGAGGGGCGAGAGCTATGAAGCAGTACAGGCGCGTATTTGCAGCACTCGATGGCGGCAGCACTCAGCAGGAAGTAGCCGAGCGCGCAATCCAGATTGCGAAGCTCAACCATGCAGAATTGATGTTCGGCCATGTCGTAGATTCAGTTCCCGATTCTTTGACGGGAACCGACTACAAGGAGCTTGCTGAAACGGTTCGCAACCGTTTGGTTGATTCCTTGGGCGATACGCTGAAGGCAGCCGAGGAAGATCTGGACATTCCTTCCGTAGAGGTTGTTGTTAAGGTTGGCCGCATTCAGGAAACCATCCACAACCTGATGATCAAGCCGTTCGAACCCGAGCTGGTTATCTGCGGTGAGCGCGGTCTTTCGAACATCACCTACGTATTCGTCGGCAGCGTTTCTACCTATCTGATCAGGAACCTTCGCTGCGACGTTCTTGTGGTAAAGCAGGATTAAGCAGCTGCGCTGATTTATGATCGGCGCAAAAATGGGGATATAGGGACGGGTTCCGTTTTCCCGCCCAACGGGCAGGGCCCTCTTGCGATGAAATTCGCAAGAGGGGCCCTGCTTTTTTGTTCGCTATGGCATAAGCGGGAATGTGGGAGAGCGCTCCGTTTCCTCACCTGCATGTTCGGGTGATTGCCTGCGAAAACGTTAAAGCTGGTAGGCAATTTTTTTGCGTTTCACTTAGGGGGTGTTCCTATAGTTCCGCCAAGAGGGACTCGTCCTTTCGATGGGCGTTTTCGGCA
>URJE01000071.1 GCA_900547965.1 uncultured Eggerthella sp.
TTCGTGGCAGCGGGCACGTTGATGCTGTCGTAGCCGATGCCCGTACGGCTTACCACCTGCAGGTTCGGCAGCGCTTCGAATACTTCGGGCGGAAAGTTGCCGTAGGAAGTAACCACGCCATCGGCATCGGCAGCATTGCGGATGATGGCTTCGGGCTCACGCTCGTTGAACAGGGCAATGTCAACACCCGCCTCCTTCGCCATGCGCACTTCAAAGTCGTTGTTTTCGAAGTCGGTGTCAACAATAACGATTTTCGGCATTGCTGCCCCTTTCTACCACCACTGGGTAACGGTGCCCGACTGGTTCAGCGAAACGGGCTCGCTTTTCGTTTGCGGCTCCATCTTAGTTATGATGCCGAAGAAGTCCTTGATGCGCGCAAGGAATTCGCGCTGCTCGTAAGAATCCTTATCGGAATAGTCGCTCAAATCGCTTGCAACGCCACGCGCATCGATGCCGAAACCTCGCGCATCGTACACGGCACGGTATAGATGGTACTCCTGCGTAACGATGACACAGCGCTGCACGTTGAATACGTTCTTCAGGCGGTACATGCTGTCGTACGTGGAAAGGCCGGCGTGATCGCAGAAAATATCTTCAGCAGGAATGCCGTTGGCCTTCGCATACTTCGCCATGGCCATGACCTCATTGTACGAAGAGTCGCTATTGTCGCCGCTCATGATGATTTTCGGCGCGACCCCGGCGTTGTACAGGCTGTCGGCCACGTCAAGGCGATCTTTCAGAACAGCAGAGGGGCTGCCATCCCAATTGATGCCTGCTCCTAACACCACAATGGCGTCAGCTTCGAAAGCATCCGCATTGGCTGCCGCTTGAGCCTGAGATTCAAAAGCAGGGCGCGTGCTTGCGCAAACCCAAGCATTGATCCCCAGAGGGACGCCCACCACAACAAGCGCAACAAACAGCACGAAGCCGATAACGGCTTCGATTAAGCGGCGGAGGCATCCTTTTTTTCGTTTAGTTCCCATAGGCTTCGATCATAGCAAACGTACGTAAGAGTCTCGAAACCTCCACGTTGTCCGCGCGTTTTGTTCGTACAGCCCCCTACGCGTCTGCCCTCTCACTCGCCACGCGGAAGGGCGGCGTAACAGAACCACACCCTCAGCGATGCCAGTAAGGGTTTGTCGCCAACGGTCTCGCGAGAGAGCGAAAGTCGCAGCGCACCTTCGACATGCACCGTAAAGCAAAGGATCCGACCTGCTCAGCAGATCGGATCCTTCCAAAAGCACATTCTGGTTATTTTGCCACATTGGCCAAGCAGCCCGGGATAATGGCTATTTTGCCACTACATTAACCAGACGCCCGGGGATAACAATGACCTTCTTGATGTCCTTGCCCGCGGTTGCGTCAGCGATGGCCTCCAAGGCCGTTTCACGAATAGCATCTTCCGCAGCATCAGCAGCAACGGTGATCTTGGCCTTCACCTTGCCGTTAACCTGCACCGCCAACTCAACCTCGGAAGCCTTAGCGGCATTCGGGTCAAACTCGGGCCAAGCTTCCTTGTGCACAGAAGTTTCGTTACCCAAAACATCCTGCCACAGCTCTTCAGCCCAATGAGGAGCCATCGGAGCCAACAGCTTCACGACAACCTCGGCAATTTCCTTGTCAAAGGCAACAAGCTCGGCATTGGCAGCACGATCCTCAGCAGAGTTCTTACGCAGGTAATCGCCCGTGGCATTTACCAATTCCATGATGGCAGCAATAGCCGTGTTGAAATTGTTGCGAGCGAAGTCGTCGATAACCTTGCCAACCACGCGATGGCGCTCGCGAAGAAGCTCGTCATGAGCCTTCTTTGCCTCTTCCGCCTTTGCGCCAGCCTGGAAGGAAGTTTCCTCCCCGGCCTTTCCTGCAAGGTCGTTCACCATACGCCACGTACGGTTCAGGAACTTATACATGCCAGCCAGGCCGTCTTCATTCCACTGCAGTTCCTTATCGGGCGGAGCCATAAACAGGATATAGGCACGTACCGCATCGGCGCCGTATCCGGCGATCATGTCTTCGGGGCTGATAACGTTGCCCTTCGACTTCGACATTACCTCGCCGTTTTCGTCGAGCACCATGCCCTGGCACAGCAAGTTCGTGAAGGGCTCGTCGAAGTCGAGCATGCCCATGTCGCGCAGCACCTTCGTGAAGAAACGGCTGTACAGCAGATGCAGGATAGCATGCTCGATTCCGCCGATATACTGATCGACCGGCATCCAGCGGTTTACGCGATCAGGCGAGAAGGGAAGCTCGGTGTTGTGCGGATCGGTATAGCGCATGTAGTACCAGCTAGAGCACGTAAAGGTGTCCATGGTGTCGGTTTCACGACGCGCAGGCTTACCGCACTTGGGGCAGGTGCACTGAGCGAACTGCTCGTGCGTTGCAAGCGTTTCGCCGGCAGCCAAATCGATGTCCTTGGGCAGCGTAACGGGCAGCTGATCTTCGGGAACAGGAACAATGCCGCAATCGTCGCAGTAGACGATAGGGATAGGATTGCCCCAATAGCGCTGACGGGAAATGAGCCAATCGCGCAAGCGGAACTGAACCGACTTCTTGCCCTTGCCCTGCGCCTCCAGGTCGCCGATGATGGCGTCGACAGCAGGAGAATGCTTGCCGCCCACCATGCCGGTGTACTTGCCAGACTGGACCAGCACGCCTTCGGCCTCATAGGACTTTCCCCAGTCGACAGTGGTAACCTTGCGCTCCTGCACGCCGTTGAGCTCGGGATACAGCGGATCATCTTCGCCCAAGATAATGGGGATAATGGGCAAGTCGTACTTGCGAGCAAACTCGAAGTCGCGCTGGTCGCCGCAGGGAACTGCCATTACAGCACCGGTGCCGTAATCGGCAACGATGTAGTCGGCAACCCATACGGGAACCTTTTCCCCGTTAACGGGATTGATAACGTAGCGGCCGGTGAAGGCGCCATGCTTTTCGCGGTCGCCCTGGGCGCGCTCCACGGCACTTACCTTGGCAGCGCCCTCGACAAGGGCCATAACCTCAGCTTCGTATTCAGTACCGCATACCAGATCGTGAACCAGCGGGCTTTCGGGAGCAAGCAGGAAGAAGCTGCAGCCGAACAGGGTGTCGGGGCGCGTGGTAAATACCGTGATGGTCTGGCCGTCGTCCTTGCCATCAGCGGGAATCAGCTCAAAATCAACTTCGGCACCTTCGGAGCGACCGATCCAGTTGGCCTGCATCTGCTTAACGGGTTCAGGCCAGCCTTCCAGCTGGTCAAGATCGTCCAGCAGCTCCTGGGCATAATCGGTGATCTTGTAGTACCACTGGGTAAGATCGCGCTTTTCGACGGCGCCGTGGCAACGCCAGCATTCGCCTTCGGTTACCTGCTCGTTCGCCAAAACCGTTTTGCAGTTGGGGCACCAGTTTACAGGGCTGTTGCGGCGTTCCACCAAACCGCGCTTGTACATTTGCAGGAAGATCCACTGACCCCAGCGATAGTACTCAGGATCGCAGGCAACAACGGTGCGATCCCAGTCATAGGAAAAGCCCATGCGCTTGAAGCTAGCCTTCTGCGTTTCAATATTGGCATACGTCCATTTGGCGGGATGGGAGTTGTGCTTGATGGCGGCGTTTTCTGCGGGCAGGCCAAACGCGTCCCAGCCCATTGGATGCAGCACGTCACAACCGCGCATAGCGTAATAGCGAGCCGTTACGTCGCCGATGGTGTAATTGCGAACGTGGCCCATGTGAATGTCGCCCGAAGGGTACGGGAACATCTCGAGCACATAGCGCTTCGGCTTGCTGGTATCCTCCGTTGCCTTATGTGCGCCGGTTTCGGCCCACACCTTTTGCCAACGAGGCTCAATCTCGTGAGGATTGTATTCTTTCATGAGGCAAAATCCTTTTCCGATACTTCATGTGCGCAGAGCCCGTTGGTTTAAGAAAGCGAACCTTCGAGCGCTGAATATACATACGATCCGACATTATATCGTGTTGGCGTTGCGCCTGTGTTTCCACGCACAATTTCCCTTAAGCGGTTGCTGGGAATACAGGGAAGGTACCGGATTTCCGCTTATAGGAAGCGATAGCTAACGGTGCGGACGCCCCAGGCTTGGCAGGTGCTGAAGCCGAAAGCCTTGAAGACACCCGGCTGCAGGGCGAGCGCGCGCGAGCCGCCGCCCATGTAACCGCAGTCGTTGACGGTAGCGATTACCGTCTTACCACCATATTTGATTTCAACAGCGCGCCCAAGATACGAGCGGTAATTCGGCCAGGACATGGGAACAGCAACGCCCATGGAAGAATCGTTGCAAATTGCACCCGTTGCTGTGGTTCCCGGGTTCGGGGTGCTTGCGTCGCTGCTGCCGCCATAAGCGGAAGCAGCGCCCGTCTTCCAACCAGCGCTTACGCTGCCAGAATTGGAATTCGAGGAATTACTGCTGTTGCTGGAAGAATTGGTATTGGCCGACGGGTTGCGATCGGTGTTGGTATTCCAATTGGAATTGGGCTGCGATGCGTTCGAAGAAGCTTGCTGTTTGGCTTCTTCCTTCTTCTGCATTTCCGCTGCCTGTGCTTGCAGGGCTGCCAACTGAGCCTGAGCCTGCTCTTCTTTGATAGAGGAAACCTTAGAGGAAGCATCAGACACTACCTTTTCAGCCTGGCTCTTCTTCTGCTCGGCCTCGTCTATCAGCTTCTGCTGCTCATCGCGCTGGGTGTCGAGCTCGTTGAGAGCCGAAGAAAACGTATCGCGCAGCTGCTCCTGTTCGGCAACCTTCTGAGCCTGGTCTTCCTGAATGGAAGAGTAATACGTCAGGTTCTTTGTGAACTCTGAAATATCTTCCGAAGAAAGGACGATGTTCACCAGCGAAAGGGAGCCATCCCCCTTGTACTGGGAAAGAATGCTGTCGGAAAGCGTTTCGCGGCCCTCGAGCATCTTCTGCTGAGCGTCCTGCACCTTCTGAGTGGTTTCGCTGATTTGCGAATCAAGACCACTCAACTGTGCCTGCAGGGCATCGTATTCTTTATTAAGGGAATCAAGCTCGGCCGAAGCCTGGGACAGCGTTGCCTGGGCATCGGAAAGCTCGTCTGCGTGTGCTTCACGCACAGCGCCAGTTGCCGGCAAGGCCATAGAAAGAGCCAATGCCAAGCTAACGGGGACTGCGGTAAGCGCTTTATGTACTCGTGTAGCCATAGCAAGAAGTTTAGCGTACCCGTCAGTTTTGACCTAATCGTCCGCTTTCTCGGATTGGAACACGTTTTGCCCATGAACACTGTTATACCAGTTCAAATATAAAAAATCTCCCCGATTCGCACAGGACGAAACGGGGAGATTTTATGAAGAGCCGTAAATAGCAAGCCGAACGAAACGTTTTCGTTGGCGCCGTATAAACTCTAGCGCGTGTTGCTAACGAAAGGAGTCTTGTCCTTCAGCAGAACGTCGTGCGCACCGCCCTCAACGATGGAAGTGGAGCTGATAACCGTAAGCTTTGCCTTGTCCTGCAGCTCGGGAATGGTGAGCGCACCGCAGTTGCACATGGTGGAACGAACCTTGGAAAGCGTAAGATCCACATTGTCCTTCAAGGGGCCAGCGTAGGGAACGTAGGAATCTACGCCCTCTTCGAAAGTCATGCCCTTCTTGTTGCCGCCCAGGTCGTAGCGCTGCCAGTTGCGTGCACGGCTGGAACCTTCACCCCAGTATTCCTTCATGTGCTGGCCATTTACCACAACCTTGTTGTTGGGAGCCTCGTCGAAACGAGCGAAGTAGCGGCCCAGCATGATGAAGTCAGCACCCATGGCGAGTGCCAAGGTGATGTGATGGTCGTAAACCGTACCGCCGTCGGAGCAAACGGGAACGTATACGCCCGTTTCGCGGAAGTACTCGTCACGAGCCTTTGCGACCTCGATAAGCGCGGTTGCCTGGCCACGGCCGATGCCCTTGGTTTCACGCGTGATGCAGATGGAACCGCCGCCGATGCCAACCTTGATAAAGTCAGCGCCAGCTTCAGCCAGGAAGCGGAATCCCTCGGTGTCTACCACGTTACCGGCACCAACCTTTACGGAGTCGCCGTAGTGAGCGCGAATCCATGCGATGGTGCGAGACTGCCACTCGGAGAAGCCCTCGGAGGAGTCGATGCACAGAACGTCTGCGCCAGCCTCGATCAGAGCAGGTACGCGCTCTGCGTAATCGCGCGTGTTGATGCCGGCACCCACGATGTAGCGCTTGTGGGCGTCGAGCAACTCGTGCGGATTGGACTTGTGCTGCTCGTAGTCCTTACGGAATACCATGTACATAAGGTTGTCGTTGTCGTCAACGATGGGCAGCGAGTTCAACTTGTTGTCCCAAATAATGTCGTTGGCTTCCTTCAGCGTGGTGCTTGCGGTGCCCACGATGAGCTTTTCGCGCGGGGTCATGAACTCGGATACGGGCGTATCGAGATCCATGCGGGAAAGACGATAGTCGCGGCCGGTAACAATGCCCAGCAGCTTGCCCTGACCCTGACCGTTTTCGGTAACGGGCATGGTGGTATGGCCGCTCTTTTCCTTCAGCGCAACAACATCGCGAAGCGTTGCGTTGGGAGTAAGGTTGGAATCGCTGCGTACGAAACCGGCCTTGTGATCCTTTACGCGGCGAACCATTGCGGCCTGGTCTTCGATGGACTGAGAACCGTAGATGAAAGAAACGCCGCCCTGCTGAGCCAAAGCTACAGCCATGCCGTCGTCGGAAACGGCCTGCATGATTGCAGAAACCATGGGGATAGAAAGCTTCAGAGCAGGCTCTTCACCCTTCTTGTATCGTACAAGCGGAGTGGAAAGGTCAACCTTTTCGGGGATGCACTCCGAAGAAGAGTAACCCGGTACAAGCAGGTACTCATTAAAAGTACGAGAGGGTTCGTCGAAATAATGTGCCATGTAGCGCTCCTTGAATTGAGTCTCATTTCCCGATCCCCCGCTCCTTGCCGGTTCCCTTTCGTGCCCGGAGGGTTTCCGCGAGGTTAATTCATTATAGACACGTGCGCGACAAAAAAGTGACAAAAAGGAGCGAGGCTCCTTTTTGTCACTTGGTACACACGTAAATGCTGAAAACCAAAGGATTTATGGCTCGTTTCCGAACGCTCCAGCTGGATAAAAACCCAGCCCCTTTGAATCCCTTGCTTCAATGCCGAAGGCACTCCGCAAAGGGATGCCTCGCATTCTTGCTCTAGGCCTCGAGAAAGGCGCGGTATCCGCGATACGCCTCGAAGATATCCGCCTTGGAGGTAACCTCCCATGGAGCATGCATCGAGAGCACCGCAACGCCGGAATCGATGACGTCCATGCCGTACTTTGCGGGAATGTAGGCGATGGTGCCGCCGCCGCCCGCGTCGACCTTGCCAAGCTCGGCTGTCTGGAAGGAAACCTCGGCATCGTCCATCACGCGGCGCACGTATGCCACGTATTCGGCACGCGCATCGTTGGAGCCGCTTTTTCCGCGCGCTCCCGTGTACTTGTTGAACACCAGGCCCTTGCCAAGGTATGCAGCGTTCTTCGTTTCGAACACCGAAGCATACGCAGGGTCGAAGCCAGCGGACACGTCGGAGGAAAGCATGCGCGATGCGGCCAAAATGCGGCGCAGCGCCAAGGGGCTTTCCAACCCGGTAAGAGCGGCAATTTCTGCGATGGTGTTCTCGAAGAAAAGAGAGCCCATGCCCGTTGCGCCGACGCTGCCGATTTCCTCCTTGTCAACCAACACCGTAACGGCGGTCTTCTTCGGCGTTTCGATTGCCAGCTGAGCCTCGAGCGAAGTGTAGGCGCACACACGGTCGTCCTGGCCGTAGCCGATAACCATGCTGCGGTCGAAGCCCAATTCGCGGGCGCGACCTGCAGGCACTACCTCGATTTCGGCGGAAAGGAAGTCCTCTTCGGTAATGCCGTACTTTTCTTCCAGCAGCTTAAGGGCAAAAGCCTTTACCGGCTCCTTTGCGGCTTCTTTTTCCTCGTCGGAAGCGTCGTCGGCAGGCTCGACCTTCAGGGGACGATTGCCGATAAGCACGTCGAGGTTTTCGCCCTCGACCACTTCGCTGCCCTTCTTGGCCATTTGCTGGTTGCCCAAATGGGGCAGAAGATCGGTTACGCAGAATACGGGGTCGCCGGCATCGTCGCCCACATTCACATCGACCACAGTGCCGTCGGTCTTGGCCACCACGCCATGCAGCGCCAAGGGCAGCGTCACCCACTGGTAGTGCTTGATGCCGCCATAGTAGTGAGTGTCGAGGAAGGCAAACCCATTGTTCTCGTAAACCGGGTTCTGCTTCAGGTCCAAACGGGGGCTGTCGATGTGGGCACCCAGGATGTTCAGGCCCGCCTCGAGCGGCTCGGTGCCGATATGAGCCAAAATGAGCGACTTGC
>URJE01000072.1 GCA_900547965.1 uncultured Eggerthella sp.
GTTGGGGAACGCAAATGTGCCGTCTGCAAAATAGTCGCTTGCTGCGTACTTTATTCTGATAAAGTATCTTCCATTATTCGTGTGCCTCGTAGTGAGCGGGGCGTTTTGAAAGGACTTGTGTCTATGGGAAGGGTGTACAACTTTTCTGCGGGTCCGGCGGTACTTCCTGAAGAAGTACTCCGTGAAGCCGCTGCGGAAATGCTCGATTATCAGGGCACCGGTATGTCTGTCATGGAGATGAGTCATCGCTCAGCTGCATTCAAGGGCATTATCGAGGAAGCCGAAGCTGATCTTCGCGATCTTATGAATATTCCCGACAACTACAAGGTGCTGTTCTTGCAGGGTGGCGCAACCCAGCAGTTTGCCGCTATTCCCATGAACCTGATGTTGAACGGCAAGGCCGATTACGTCGTTTCGGGTTCGTGGTCCAAGAAGGCGTTCAAGGAAGCTCAGCTGTTTGGCGATGCTCGCTGTGTTGCTTCGAGTGAAGACGGCAACTTCTCCTACATCCCTAACGTGGACGAGCTCGAGTTCCGCGAAGACGCCGATTACGTTTACATCTGCGAAAACGAGACCATCTACGGAACGCATTACCATAAGCTTCCTGAAACGGGCGACGTTCCGCTGGTAAGCGACGTCTCCTCGTGCTTCCTTTCCGAGCCTATTGATGTTTCGAAGTATGGTTTGGTGTACGGCGGCGTTCAGAAGAATATCGGTCCCGCCGGTGTGGTAATCGTTATCATTCGCGAAGACCTTATCAAGGACGAGTGGCTGCCCAACACGCCTACTATCCTGCGCTATAAGACCCAGGCAGATGCTGGCAGCATGTCGAACACCCCTCCGTGCTACGGCATCTATATTTGCGGAAAGGTCTTCAAGTGGCTGAAGTCCCTCGGCGGGCTCGAGGCTATGAAGAAGATAAACGAGGAAAAAGCAGCCCTGCTCTACGACTACCTCGATTCCACCGACTTCTATACGGCTACCGCACGTAAGGAAGATCGTTCCATCATGAATGTTCCGTTTGTTACCGCTTCGGCTGAGCTTGATGCTGAATTCGTTGCTGGAGCCAAAGAGCGCGGCATCGAGAACATCAAGGGCCATCGCAGCGTAGGTGGTATGCGTGCAAGCATCTACAACGCAATGCCCGTTGAAGGCGTGAAGGCACTGGTTGAATACATGAAGGAATTTGCCGAATCCCACCAGTAGGTAAAAAGCAAAGCCTCAGTTTGCTGCTGCATGAGCCGATAATCGACAAATTGCGCCAGCTGCGAAAAATATATTAAATCAGCGGGGGAGCATCGTATCGTGCGATGCTCCCTATGCTATACTTTCCAGGTCTGTAAAAAGGCAGACAAGAAATTATAGGCCCCCGAGACATGTTTGTTGTTGGTGCTTGTTCGGCAAGCGCGGCATACATGGTTAATGTTTTGACTGCAAACACGTACGAAGGGTCCCCGATACTTTTTTGAAAGGGGTCCGTTTTGACCGAAATCAAGAACACGTCCGTCATTGATTTTCAGGACATCTCCGACGAAGAGATGAACAAGATGATCGATGGCACTCTGACCGACTTCGACGAGGGCGATCTGATCGACGGCACTGTTGTAAAGATCGAGCATGACGAGGTACTCGTTGACATCGGATTCAAGAGCGAGGGCGTTATTCCTGCCCGCGAGCTTTCTATCCGCAAGGATGCTGATCCTTCTGAGGTCGTATCTTTGGGCGATAAGCTCGAGGCCTTGGTTCTCCAGAAGGAGGACAAGGACGGTCGTCTCATCCTCTCCAAGAAGCGTGCTGAGTACGAGCGTGCTTGGATTCAGGTTGAGGAAAAGTTCAAGGCTGGCGAAGTTGTTACCGGCGAGGTTATCGAAGTCGTCAAGGGCGGCCTGATCCTCGACATCGGTCTCCGTGGCTTCTTGCCTGCTTCTCTTGTTGATCTTCGTCGTGTTAAGGATCTTACTGCATACCTCGGCACCGAAATCGAAGCTCGCGTTATCGAGATGGATCGCAACCGCAACAACGTTGTTCTTTCTCGTCGTGTTCTCCTCGAAGAGGGCCGCAAGAACGAGCGTGCTGAAATCCTCGAGAAGCTCTCTAAGGGCATGCGCCTGAAGGGCACCGTTTCCTCTATCGTTGACTTCGGTGCATTTGTTGACCTGGGCGGCATCGACGGCCTGATCCACATCTCCGAGCTTTCTTGGAGCCACGTAAACCATCCTTCCGAGGTTGTTAAGGTTGGCGAAGAGGTTGAGGTTGAGGTTCTCGACGTTGATCTTCAGCGCGAGCGCATCTCCTTGGGTCTCAAGCAGACCACCGAGGATCCTTGGACCAAGCTTGTTGAGACCTATCCCGTTGGCACCATCGTTGACGGCAAGGTTACCAAGATCGTTCCCTTCGGTGCATTCATCGAGCTCGGTGCAAACGTTGAGGGTCTTGTACACATCTCCGAGATGGCTATGCGTCACATCGATTCTCCTGCACAGGTTGTCAAGGTTGGCGACGTTGTGAAGGTTAAGGTTATGGACGTTAACGTTGAGCGTCGTCGCATCTCCCTGTCCATGAAGGCTGCTGCTGAGGATCTGGGCATCGAGATCGCTGTTGCAGAGCCCGAGCCCAAGCCCGAGGCTGCTGAATAACACAGCATTGCATAACATGCGATAATGAAGCGGTGGGTTGCTTTTGCACCCACCGCTTCTTGTTTGCTTGCTTAGTACGCATTCGGAGGAAATGGCGATTGTAGACACTATAGGCGCTCGGATGAGGGGAAATTGGCATGATTACAATATTTGTCACTGGCGGTATAGGATCGGGCAAATCGACGCTAATGCGATTCTTCGAAGCCAAAGGGGCCGGCGTGGTGTACGCCGATGAGGTTGGGCATGAAAACTTGCACAACAACGCCATGAAGGAAGAGCTTCGAGAAGCGTTTGGGAATAAGATATTCAATTCGGAAGGCGAGATCATTCGCTCCGAACTAGCCGCTTGCGCTTTTTCCAGCTCGCAGAATACTGCTTTGCTGGATTCGATTACCCAGCCGCGTTTATATGAGGGTTGCCTTCGCCATATTTCCGATCTTGGGAAGAGCCATGAAGTGGTTGTGCTCGAGATGGCCATTCTCGATGGTCGTGACGACTTCTATAAGAAGGCAGACATCGTTATTGCCGTTACCACCTCTCCCGAGGTTCGCATTGCCCGCTTAATGCACTCGCGTGGTTTTTCAGAAGAAGATGCGCGAAACCGTTTGGCTAACCAGGTGCCCGAAGAGCAGCGTTTGTCAATTGCCGATGTGGTGTTTACCAACAACGGTTCTATTGGGGATTTTGAAGCCCAGATTTCCCTATGGTGGGAACATGAGATCGCACCCCGCCTTAAGTGATGGGCGTATACCTTCAGCAGGCATCCGCTGCAGCGTGTTTCCTGTTTTGCGTAATTTAGCCCTTTATGCGGATAGACGTTGAGTCGGGTTGTTCTTTTGCCGATCGGGATAGATAGTTAGGGGAGGCAAGTGAGTCATCTTTCCAATCTTGAGGGTCATGTCATGGAGGGCAAGCTTCCTGCTGCTCGCCTTGCTACGCAGCCATTCAAAGTCGTTTCTCCGTATGAGCCTGCAGGTGACCAGCCCAAAGCTATTAAGCAGCTTGCCCAGAATATTGAATCGGGTATGCGCTATGAGACCTTGCTGGGTGTAACGGGGTCAGGCAAAACCTACACCATGGCTAAAACCATCGAGGCCGTTCAGAAACCAACCCTTGTGTTGGCTCCCAATAAAACGCTTGCGGCGCAGTTGGCTGCCGAGTTGAAGGAATTCTTTCCAAA
Organism: uncultured Eggerthella sp.; assembly: GCA_900547965.1. Classification (GTDB taxonomy): domain Bacteria; phylum Actinomycetota; class Coriobacteriia; order Coriobacteriales; family Eggerthellaceae; genus Anaerotardibacter. Next base: position 3,817 of record URJE01000072.1, read on the forward strand.
CAATGCTGTGGTGTACTTCGTGAGTTACTACGATTACTATCAGCCCGAAGCGTATGTACCCACCACGGATACCTTCATTGAAAAGGATGCCTCCATTAATGAAGAGGTGGAAAAGCTGCGTCATGCGGCAACGGCCCAGTTGCTTTCCCGCCGCGATGTTATCGTGGTCGCCTCGGTTTCCTGCATTTACGGCATTGGCTCTCCTATGGAATATGCGGGCATGGCAGTGTTCCTTGACAAGGAAGTGGAGCAGGACCGTGACGACCTTATCCGTCGTCTTATCGACATCCAGTATGACCGCAACGATTACGAGCTGAAGCGCGGTACGTTCCGCGTGCGCGGTGATGCGCTTGATGTCTTTCCTCCCTATGCGGACAATCCGATTCGCGTGGAATTCTGGGGCGACGAGATCGAGGAAATCTCGGAGATCGACAACGTAACTGGGGAAGTGTTGAATACCTTCGAGGCGTTGCCTGTTTGGCCTGCCTCTCATTACGTTGCTGCACGTCCCGCTTTGGAGCGTGCGGTTAAGACCATTCAGGATGAACTGCAAGATCGCCTTGCTCAATTCAATGAAGAGGGCAAGCTTCTTGAAGCGCAGCGTCTGGAAATGCGAACTTCCTATGATCTTGAGATGATTGAGACCATGGGATTTTGTTCGGGCATTGAAAACTATTCGCGCCATCTTGACGGGCGCGAGCCAGGTGAGCCGCCCTATACGCTCATCGACTACTTTCCAACCGATTTCTTGTGCTTCATTGATGAGAGCCATGTTACCGTCCCTCAAATCCGCGGTATGCATGAAGGCGACCGTTCTCGCAAGATCACGCTGACCGAGCATGGTTTCCGTTTGCCGTCATGTCTGGATAATCGCCCCCTGCGCTTCGATGAGTTCGAGGCGCGAATTCCTCAATTCGTGTATGTTTCCGCGACTCCGGGCGATTACGAGGAACGTGTGAGCGAGGCAAAAGTGGAGCAGATTATTCGCCCGACCGGATTGCTTGATCCCGAGATCGACGTTCGCCCCATTATGTCTCAGATCGACGATATCATCGACGAAGCGCAAGAGTGCGCCAAACGCAAAGAGCGCGTGCTGATAACCACGTTGACCAAACGTATGGCTGAAGACCTTACCGAGCATCTGCTCGATCAGGGGATTCGCGCTCGCTATATGCATTCTGATATTGGCACCCTTGAGCGTGTTGAGATCTTGCGGGATTTGCGAAAAGGGGAGTTCGATGTATTGGTGGGTATCAACCTGCTGCGTGAGGGCTTGGATCTGCCCGAAGTGACGCTGGTGGCAATTCTCGATGCTGATAAGGAAGGTTTTCTCCGCAACCATCGTTCCCTGATTCAGACCATTGGCCGCGCGGCGCGCAACGCCAACGGCAGGGTAATCATGTACGCTGACAAGATCACCGACTCGATGGATCAAGCCATCAAGGAGACGCGTCGCCGTCGCAGTATTCAGATGGCGTATAACGAAGAGCATGGCATTGTTCCCCAAACGGTTAAGAAGGGCTTGAGCGACATCACCGATTACCTCGAATCTGAAGAGGGGAAGCGGAGCGCCCAAGAGGTCAATGCTGATTTGGCTGGCTATTCTCGCAGCGAGATTCTGCGCGTTATTGCCTCGTTGGAGGACGAGATGATGGAAGCTTCTGCTGCGATGGATTTCGAGCGTGCGGCTTCGGTTCGCGATCAGATCGTTCAATTGCGCGGGCAGATGGAAGGTAAAAGCGAAGAAGCGGTTTTGGGTGAATTGAAGAAAACCGCCCGAAAGGGAAGTGCCTTCGGTGCCCGCAAAAGCTCCTACGGTGGCGGTCGAAAAAGTTAAGCAACATATCCCAATAATCTGTGGTGACCTTATGAATGCGCTTGCTGTGTTCGTTGAGGATCCGTATCCTTTCAAAATTAGTTAGACAAACTAAGCAAATGCGCATGAAAAGAACTCGGCATGTGCATTGAGGAAAGGAGTAGGACGTGGGATTTGCAGTTGTTGTTGACTCGACGCTCGATATGTCTGCGGAGGAATACCAAGCACTGAACATCACCATGGTTCCCCTTAATATTTTGGTCGGCGAAGACGAATTCAAGGATCAGGTGGAAATCAGCTCCGAAGAATTCTACGAGCGCATGGGCGAAGCAACCGAGCTCCCCAAGACCGCCCAGCCGGCGCCTTTCGATTTTGTGCAGGCGTATGAGCGTCTTGCGCAGGAAGGATACGAGGGAATCGTCTCTCTCCATATTGCCGGCGTTCTTTCCGGCACTATTGAATCAGCTCGTGCGGCAGCTGACCAGGTAGACATCGACGTTCGTGTTATCGATTCCGCTTGCTGCACCGCTCAGGCTGCTTTACAGGTGAAGCAGCTCTGTGTTCTTCGCGATGCCGAAGCATCGCTCGACGAAGCCCAGGCCGCCATCGAGGAGCTTATTCCAAAAACTCAGTTCCTTGTTGCCTGCGACACGCTGGAAAACTTACTGAAAGGTGGTCGCCTCTCGGCCGACCAAGTAAAGAACGCCAGCCTGCTGAACATTAAGCCTATTTTCACCTTCAACGAAACGGGTGTGCTGGTTGCTTTCGGTAAGGCCAAGGGTATGCGCGGCGTTATCAAGCAGTATGTTCAGAACGCTCAGAAGCGCACCGAAGAGCTGGGCAAGCAGCGTATTCGTTTCTGCCACGTTGCGAACGAGCAGGGCGTTGAAGACCTGAGGTCTGCTCTTAACGAAGCGGGTGTGGAGTATGTTGACGAGGGATCTTCCCCCTGTGGAGCCACGGTGGCAACGCATTTGGGCCTGGGTGCTCTCGGCATCGCATTCGCGCCCGCTGAATCTTAAGGCGGGTCCAAATTGGGCTATTTGCCTACTGCGGCTGAACTGCTGATGGAAATGCATGGTTCAGCTCTTCATACCTCGTATTATGGGAACGCTTCGGAATGCCGGGCACTTGATTTGATAAGGAAGTGAACATGGAACACGTTGACGACATTGAAGAAGAACGCGGTGACAAGGCGATTGTCGACACGTTGCTGTCAGATACGTTTAATTCCATTCTTCGTATCGAGGAACGCTCGCTTAAGAATCGCTTGACCGAGGGTCTCTCCATTGCGGAGTTGCACACTATTGTTGCAGTGGGTTTGCATGAGATCAATTCCATGAAAGTGGTAGCTTCGCGCCTTGATGTGACCATGGCAACCCTTACGGCAGCTATGAACAAACTTGAGCGAAAGGGATTCGTGGAACGCTCTCGCAGCGAATTGGATCGCCGCCAGGTTCTGGTGCAGTTGACGTCGAAGGGACGTAAGGCCTTCCGCGCCCACGAGTCCTTCCACAAGAAGATGGTTGACAGCGCCCTTGCTGCGCTTACGCAGGAGGAAGAAGAGCTGTTTGTCAGCGCTTTGGGCAAGATCAAAGATTTCTTCGATAAGGAGAGCAAGCAGTTAAACGCTGCAGAAGCATAGCCCTCTACTAACAACTTTTCAGCAATCGCCTTACTTAGGTGTAGATCAGTGCGCCCAAATTCGCCGTGTTTGCTTTTGCGGTTGGCGGAGAGGGGGACAGCACGATGTTGGTGAATAGCAGCCTCCCTCAAACGGGTGCTGTTGAATAAAGAAAGGACAGAAACATGGCAACTATTGATTCTCTGAAGGAAATCCTGAACGAAAACCTCGATATCGAGCCGGAAAAGGTTGTTGAAAGTGCAACGTTTGACGAGCTTGGCATCGATTCTCTGGACATGGCGGAACTGATTTGCGATATCGAAGAGCGCCTTGACGTTGAGTTCGGTGAGCCTGAGGGTCTGGAAACCGTTGGCTCTCTGGTGGAGTACATCGACTCCCTGTAACCGACGCCGCCGCAGATAATGCGGTTGCGTTAGGGGAGGGGGCATTGTCTCTGGCTGCCCTCTCCCTCCTTAGCTCTGTCGAAGGAGGCGGCTTCTTTCGAACGTTTGCAAAGAGGCCGCCCTCTTTGACAGGAATGCCCGTGCGGCAAAGTGCGCAAAGTGAAAAGAGGCATACGTATATGAAGACACGTATTACCGAGCTGTTGGGTATTGAACAGCCCATCATCCAGGGCGGTATGGCATGGATCGCTGATGCGAGACTTGCCGCCGCAGTTAGCGAAGCAGGTGGCTTGGGAATCATTGCCTGCGGATCTGCTCCCGTTTCTTGGGTTCGCGAGCAGATCGAAGAAGCTCGCCGTCTTACGGATAAGCCTTTCGGCCTGAACATTATGTTGATGAACCCTGAGGCTCCCGAGCTTGCTAAGCTTGCCGCAGAGATGAAGGTTCGCGTGGTAACCACTGGTGCTGGAAATCCTGGAAACTACATCGATATGTGGAAAGAGGCAGGATGCAAGGTTATCCCCGTCGTGGCTTCTGCTGCCCTTGCTCGTCGTATGGAGCGCTGCGGGGCCGACGCTGTTGTAGCTGAGGGTT
>URJE01000073.1 GCA_900547965.1 uncultured Eggerthella sp.
TGCGCAAGCAGGGTTCTCTTCGTTGGGTGGGAATATGGGGGGTATATCCCCGGTCTTCCCCCATCAGACCCGCATGGCTATGCCAGACGGCCCTGAAGCTCTTTCGCGGCTGCCGCTTTATCAAAGTTGCCGCCTGTTTTCTGAGTAAGGGCGCCCATCACGCGGCCCATTTCCTTCTTTGTGGTTGCACCGGTTTCGGCGAGCACTTCACCGATCAGGGCCGAAAGCTCTTCACCGCTGACCTGCTTGGGAAGGTACTCTTCCAGGATCTTCACCTGCTCGGTAAGCGTATCGGTGCGATCTTGGTCGTTGCCCGCCTTGATGGAACCATCAAGGGTTTCCTTCGTCTGCTTGATAGTGCGCTTCAGCATGGCGTCAACATCGGCATCGGTAATCTCGCGACGCTCATTTACCTCGATATTCTTAATCTCGCCCAGAACCTGGCGAAGGATGGCCAAGCGAGCCTTGTCCTTTGCCTTCATGGCGGCCTTGATCTCATCGCGCAATTCCTGATAGTTCATATGTTCCTCCTAAGTTGACCGCATCCCATTATACGCGCCGAACGAAACGGACAGCAGGAATCACCGAGCTCTTGCTTTGGAGGAGTACAATCACCTGACAGCGAACAAACGCAGTAACGTATCAGAGAAAGGAACCCCATGGGCCCGGCCGATCGCTGGATCACTCTTTTCAATAAACCTATTCCCAATGTCATTCTCCGTCTGGTGGTGCTGTTCGGCGGGTTTCTTTCCATGGCCATGTCTATTGCGCTGATGCGAACAACCGGTCTGGGAAACTCCCCTATCTCATGTATTCCCGCAACGCTTTCCTACCTTGTGCCGCTAACTCTTGGCACTATTACCTTCATCATGAACACCTGCTTTTTGATTGTGCAGGCAATTCTGCTACGCCGTGATTTCAATCCCGTACAGCTCCTGCAAATCCCCTTCACGTTCGTGTTTGCCCTGATGATCGACCAGCTTTTGCCTTTCTGCGAAACACTGCCCATGCAATACTATCCTGAGCAACTAGGGTGGAACATCCTGGGTTGCTTCCTGCTTGCCTTGGGAGTGTTCCTGCAGGTCAAGGCGAGCTTTATCACCCTGCCTGGAGAAGGCATCGTCCTTGCCATCGCAAAAGCGGCGAAAAAGCCCTTCCCCAAATGCAAGATCGTATTCGACAGCTCTATGGTTGTGGTTTCCGTGGCCATATCCTTCATAGGCCTGGGGTATCTCCAGGGCGTTCGCGAAGGAACCATCATCACCGCCCTTGCCGCAGGAACCATTGTTGCCCTTATCGGCAAACTGCTCCCCCATTTCGACCGCTTCTGCCCTGTTGAAGGTCACATCAGCTTCATCATCAACGTACCCATGAGCAACGATGAGCAGCCAAACGCCCCAGAAAACGAGGGGCAGCCACCTTTGGTTATCGCTATCGAGCGCCAATACGGCTCGGGTGGACGCGAAATCGGCACCTTGGTAGGAAAAGAACTCGGCATACCCTCGTTCGATCACACACTCATCGACCTCACCGCGCAAGAGTCGGGATTTCCTCCCGCTTACGTCAAGCAGCACGAGCAGGAGGTTCGTCGCGGCTTGCTATATAACCTTTACATGCAGAACTACCGCAGCGTTGGCGCTGAACCCGAGCAGATGGACGACATGTGGCTTGCGCAGGCGCGCGCTATCACCAAGCTGGCGGACGAGGGCGCCTGCGTTATCGTAGGGCGTTGCGCCGGCGCCATCTTGAGGGGCCGAAAGAATGTGCTCACCGTCTTCGTCCACGCACCGCTAGAAGATCGCATCAACCGCGTAATGGACCGCGATGGCCTCAGCTCGAAAGAAGCCAACGAGCGAATCAAAGCCATCGACCGCGAGCGCGCCGAGCACAGTCTCCGTTTTGCAAACACCGCATGGAACGCCGCCGAGACGCACCACCTGATAGTGGATTCTTCGATTCAGAGCCCGAAAGATACCGCCAAGCTCATTGCTGGCCTTGCGAAGAAAGCGTTCCCCGACGCACCTCTTTCGCCCTGCCCCGAAAACCCAGGAAGAAGAGCTAGCGAAACGCACCTTGTCTGCGCACGGGCGGCAAAGTGACGTCCATGCAAAGTAGCCATTGCAGTCGAGCGGCCTTGCCTGCGCACGGGCGGCGAAAAGGACGCGCCTTGCTTCCGTGGGGCCAGATAGTTGCCTCGTCTACGCACAGGCGGCAAAGCGGGAAAATGGGACCTGCCCCTATCTCCCATCACATTTTCTCTATGTTCGAGGACTAGCATGGGACGGTAATTCATCTTTCCCATATGCCACTGCGCCCACCTCTGTGGGCTTTTTTGCGTGAAAGGAGACCCGTGAGATTCACCCAGGCCTGGCACTCATTTTTCGACAGATCAACTCCCAATGTCATACTCCGGCTGATCATAATGTTCGCCGGCGTCGCAATCGCCTCTGCTTCGGTGGCTCTCACACGCGCAACCGGACTCGGAACCTCGCCGGTATCGTGCTTCCCTGCCACGCTTTCGTATCTCACCCCTCTCACCATCGGCACGTGGACCTTTATCATGAACGTCGTCTTCGTGCTGATCCAAATCGCCCTGCTGCGTCGCGACTTCAACCCCGTACAGCTGCTGCAGATACCTTACGTTTTCGTATTCTCGGCGCTTATCGATGCGTTTGTGCCCCTCTGCGAGCTTATTCCCATGGGAAACTACGCACTGCAAATCACCTGGAGCGTTATCGGCTGCTTCATGACGGCATTCGGCGTATTCCTGCAAGTAAAGGCAAGTTTCCTTACTCTGCCCGGAGAAGGCATCAATTTAGCCATATCGCGCGTTACCAAAGTCGCATTCCCTAAAGTCAAAGTTGCCTTCGACTGCACCAATGTGGTTGTCGCTGCCTCAGTTTCGCTGGCATGCTCTGGCGCTTTGTACGGCGTGCGCGAAGGCACCATCCTAGCAGCATTGGCGGTAGGCAGCATCGTGGCATTATTCAACAAGCTGTTGCCTCGGTTTGAGCGTTTTTGTCCCACACGCGGGCACATCACCCTCACTGCAGCCACCATGGCAGCCCCCGACGAAAACGCATCCCCCTCTTCCGAAGAAGGAGACAACACACCCCTTGTCATTACCATTTCCCGCCAGTTTGGCTCAGGTGGCCGCGAAATCGGACAAGCACTGGGCAGAAAGCTCAACATCCCCGTGTTCGATGAAACGCTAATCGAACTCACCGCAAAGGAAGCCGGCCTCACTTCCGCCTACGTCCGCAAACATGAGCAGGAAGTTCGCAAAGGAGTGCTGTACAACCTCTACATGCAGAACTATCAGAGCATCGGGGTGGAGCCCAACCAACTTGACGATCTATGGCTGGCCCAAGCCCACACAATCACAAAGCTCGCAAATCAAGGGAGCTGCGTTATCGTTGGCCGCTGCGCAAACGCCATCCTGAAGGAACGCCCCTGCACCTTCAACGTATTCATCCACGCACCGCTCGTACCCCGCATCGGTCGCGTTATGAAGCGCGAGAACATCGACCATATGGAATCCGCAGCCATGATCGAGCGCATCGATGCCGAGCGAGCCGAGCACTGCAAACACTTCACCAATACCATCTGGGGCAAAGCAGATGCCTACCACCTCTCGCTTGATTCTTCGCTCGAACCAAGCGAAGAGAACGCCAAGATCATTGCCGGCCTGGCTCGCGCAGCATTCCCCAAAGCGCCGCTTTCCCCCTGCCCGGAAAAGCCAAGGAAGAAGAATTAGCGAATCGCGCCTCTCTCGCGCAGGTGGCGAAGTAGGAAAATGGGATCTGTCCCCGTATTCCCATTCCACTTCTTCCGGGCACGCAGGCGGTGCTTTCGCCAAGTTCGTAGAAACCGCAACATAAATAGGAGCACCGCTTTGGGTCGTTTATCGGCGGCTCTTCGTTTATCATTTAGACCATACGACTTGAAAGGAAATGAGCTTGATGACAGACCAGTCTAAGCCTGTTCGCGTTCGCTTCGCACCCTCACCTACCGGCGAGCTGCACATCGGCGGAGCACGCACTGCTATCTATAACTGGGCGTTCGCCCGCGCCATGGGCGGCACCTTCATTCTTCGCATCGAGGACACCGATCCCGAGCGCTCCACCGAGGAAAACAAGCAGGTTATCCTGCGCTCTATGAAATGGCTGGGGCTGGATTGGGATGAAGGTCCCGAAGTTGGCGGCGAGTTCGGTCCCTACCTGCAAACCGAGCGCTTCGACACCTACAAGGCAGCTCTTGAAAAGTTGAAGGAAAAGGGTGCCGTATATCCCTGTTTCTGCACTCAGGAAGAAATCGCTGCAAAGCGCGCCGAAGCCGAAAAGACCGAAGGCGGCTATTCCGGCTACGACCGCACCTGTCGCGGCATTAGCCCTGAAGAAGCACAGCGCCGCATCGATGCAGGCGAACCCCACGTATGGCGCCTTAAAGTTCCCGAAAACCACGGCCCCATCGAATTCGACGATGCCGTATACGGCCATATGTCCTTCCCTGCCGACGTCATGGATGACATGATCCTCGTTCGCACCGACGGCACGCCTACCTACAACTTCGCGGTGGTATGCGACGACGCAAACATGCAGATCAGCCATGTTGTCCGCGGCGATGATCACCTTTCTAACACCCCACGTCAGATCCTGATTTACGAAGCTTTGGGCTACGACATTCCCGTATTTGCCCATCTTTCCATGATCCTGGGCCCCGATGGCCGCAAGCTCTCCAAACGACGCAACGCCACTTCGGTAGAACAGTACAAGGAACTGGGTTACCTGCCTGACACCCTGGTGAATTTCCTCGCGCTTCTGGGCTGGTCGCTCGACGGAGAAACCACCATCATCCCGCGCGACGTACTGTGCCGCGAGTTCAGTCTCGACCGCATCACGCGCAAGGATGCCATCCTCGACGAAGCCAAGCTCGACTGGATGAACGGCGAGTACATCAAGAACATGGGCGCTGCTGCATGGGTTGACGCCACCGCACCCTTCCTGGTTGCCGCCGGCCTTACCACCGAAGAAGAGGTCGCTGCCAAGCATGATTGGTTCGAAAAGCTCTATCCCCTCGTTGCCGAGCGCATGAAGCGCTTCACCGAAGCCCCCGAAAAGCTGGCATTCATCTTCGATGGCCCCAAGGTTACGCTCGACGAAAAATCGGTTAAGAAGAATCTGCTGAAAGAAGGCTGCCGTGCCGACGAGGTTCTTGCGGAAGTGCGCGCCATCCTGGCTGACGAATCCATCGAGTGGGCATGCGATCCGCTGCAGGATGCCTGCCGCGAACTCACCGAAAAGCTCGATCTGAAGGCAAAGCTGGTATTCCAGCCCATCCGCGTTGCCGTTACCGGCTCCCAGGTTTCCCCTCCGCTGTTCGAATCTATCGAACTGATGGATCGCGCCGATGTGGTTGCCCGCCTCGACTACACCATCAACGAGGTATTTGGTGCCTAAGGCTCCAAAACATACCTTTCCTTCCGGCGATGGCAGCAATGAAGCGATCATCGCCGAATTTGCGATGCCTGAAAGCGAGCACCCTTCGCTTTCAGGCATCGACCTTTCAAAGATCTCGGAAGAAGAGCTGCTTGACGCCATAGCCTCTGCCCACGAAGAGAGCCTCGCACTCGAATCCAAAGAGGATAACGATGCGGAAAGCTCTCCCGAAAACGAAACCGAGGAGGAAGCGGATCTTGACCCTTTCCCTCGTGAAGAGATTGCGGCTTTAGAGTCGTGGTGCACCGCCCCACATGGCTCAGGCTGCGCGCGGTGTCAGGCGGTATGTCCCGCAGGTGCCCTTTCCCTTGAAAGCGGCACACCCCACATCAACAGGGAACTTTGCACCCGCTGCGGTATGTGCGCAGGCATCTGCGACGCCTTTGCCTTCACCCGCATCACCCTCGAAGATCTCTTCGCACGCGCAGAGCGCGAGGCCAAAGAAGAAGGCGCGGTGTGCTTTACCTGCAACGACCACCTGTTCGAAGGGGTCGCCCCACGCAGTAACGTTATTGCCCTTCCCTGCCTAGCCGCCGTTCCGCCCGAATTTTGGACTGCGCTTTTGGCAAACGATATTCCCGTCCAGCTATATCTCGACGAATCGTATTGCGAAAGCTGCTCTGTAGCGGGCCCTATGGGACCTGCGCTCTACGCCCATGCGCTCGACCAGGCGCAAGACTGGACCGGCAGGGCAATCGAACGCGTAAACGAACTCCCCGAACGCGAGTTTCTTCTTGCTGCCTGGGCAAACGTCGATGCCACCGACCGACGGGGTATGCTGGCAAAAATCGCGAAAGAAAGCTTCGATGTGGCCGACGGATCGCATCGAAAACGCATCGATGGCACCGTAGCCGATTTCCACGAGCAACAGGAGCGTCTGCGCGCGCAAGGTCGCATCAACGGCGAAGCGCTTATCGGCACACCGCTTGCCCCTTCCAAACGCCCTTCGCCCCGCTTGGCGCTGATGGTAAAGGCGGCACAAGTCATGCCCGAACGAGCTGCGAGCATAGAATGCTACGCCTCCGTAACTGATGGGCAGAAATGCAACGGATGCCGCACCTGCATCGAGGCATGCCCTTCGGGTGCCCGCTCCTTCAACGAAGAAACGGGTTTGCCCGATGTCAACGTTTCACTCTGCACCGCATGCGGTTGCTGTGTAGGCACTTGTCCGGTCGGAGCATGCGACTTCCTCCCAATCACCGCAAAGGCATATTGCGGATAAGGCAACGCCTCCGTAACTGTTTACGCTCTCCCGCCTAGAGCGGCATACCATTCAGCATGTGTAAACAGCACCACCAGAAAGGTTGGCCATGCCCAGCACACCCGATCCAAACTATTGGGGCAACCCTCCCCAAACGCCCCGTTCCAGCAATATTCCCCAGCAGCCGGCACAGCATGCAACGCCTGAGCCGCCCATGGGCGCTCAGCCCGCTACGCCAGCACAAGGCGGCACAGCGCCTCAGCAACAGGTGCCGTTCACCCCTGTCAACAACAACGGGCCCGAGCAGGCAAACGGCAGCTACCAGCAGGTACCCCAAGGAGCTTCCATGCCTCCCGCCCCCGCTGCGCCGCCGGTACCCATTCGTCCCGAAAAAAAGAAGACGGGCATTATCGTTGCAGTTGCAATTATTGCCGCCTTGCTGGTTGGGATGGGTGGCTGCGCTGCATGCAGCGCAGTGATGTAAGCAACGCTTGATGGTGCAGACGACACCTGGCACGCACACGGCGATTTCGATCAGGGATACCAGAATCACAGCGCACCCATAAGCGAACAGGAATTTCTGAACAGGGAAACTCGGACTGATTTCGGGCTTGTAGGCAGTGCCGCCCTCGACAGCGCAGAGCTTGATGCCATTCAATCGAGCTTCTTCGACAATGCCAGCAAAGCCCCCGATGCAAACGGCGCCTATGCTGCAGGGGTATACCGCGTGGGAACCGATATACCCGCAGGGGATTATTGGTTTACCGGCAGTAAAGCCAATCTCTCCACCTTCTACATCCTTCAGCCAACTTCGGCAGGAGCTACCACCTACGACACCGTGCACATTAATAGCTACTATGGCCACAATCTGATGGACTTGCGCGAAGGCGAGGTGTTCATCCTCGATAACGATGGCAGCATGCTTCCTCTCGACCAAATGACCGAATCATTTATGCCGCCCTATAGCAGCGGCGTATACCGCGTTGGCGTCGATATCCCCGAGGGCACCTATCAACTCGTAGTGGGAGACGGCGCTGACGATTACAGCTCTTGCACCGTAATGGCCGACTTGGATTTTGACGAGAATTCAAGCTACCTGTACCGGAATTACTTCATAAAGGGAGACAAACCCGACACCATTACGCTGGAAGCCGGCACCTACGTCGAGCTTTACAACATGCAGATGAAGCCCACCGGATTGGCATAGTCTCCGCGGGGCTTTATTGCACTCTTTGAAAGCAAAACCGGGATGAGGCATCCGTAAGCCTCATCCCGGTTTTTTGTTAGCCTCTATCCCCTTGACCCTCGACGCCCCACATAGTTGGTAACACCCAAACTCTGAGCGCGCGTACTACGAGAAGTCGATCGACGAGAACTGGAACCCGTCGCCGAAGAGCCCTTACGCGAAGAGTGCGCAGAAGGCCC
>URJE01000074.1 GCA_900547965.1 uncultured Eggerthella sp.
AACTTTTTTGCGATTGCGGATTGTTATGAGGTTTCCAATCACGAATTGAGATGCAAAAACGCAGGTAAATCGGTTGTATAGTGGCTTGTTTCCACTTTGCGATTGCGGAAGAGAGTCCGCAATCGCAAAAAAGTTGCAAAGATGCCCCGATTTTTGTTTTCACGATGGGCAGATTCCGCAACGGGCAGATTCCACAATGGGCGGATTTCCGCAACGGGCAGATTCCACGATGGGCAGACCGCCTCAGCAGGGCAAATCGCGCAGACGTGTGGACTTCCGGCGGGAAGTGAAGAATTTCGCGCTTTGGCCTGAGCCTCCCGCACGGCAAAATGAAACTGTTCAGGCATGATTGAAGAAGGCAATAACCCCTGTTAACTAGATTGTTTTTTGGTAAAAATACATATTTTCAAAGGCTATTTGACAAAAGTGCTTTCCAACGCCTAAATAGACATATTTAGTCGTCTTTTTGGAGTAGAGAAGAGGACATTCTATGGCCCGGAGGTACGATAGCGAAGCGGTGCGTAATCGCGTGCTTTCGACGAGTGTTCGCCTGTTCTTAGAGCGGGGATATCACGGCACTACCATGGCGGCCATCCTGAAAGAATCCGATGTGTCCTCGAGCTCGTTCCAAAACGTCTTCGGAAACAAAGATGGAGTGATGTATGAGCTGATGAAGCTCATGTTCTCGGGGCAGTTTTCGGCAGCGGATTCAGCCGCCGCGTTGCTGGGACCTAATGCTAGCCCGGCTTTTGCGTATGCGTTCGAGACGTCCATCCAGCTCACCATTGTCGAATTGAGTGAAATCATTCGCGATCTGTATTTGCAGGCATATATCAGCGAACGTTCCCTGGAGTACATTCGCCGCAATACCGCGAAGCATCTTCAGAAAATCTTCCAACAGTACAACCCCTCATTCGATGAAGAGGATTTCTACCAGATGGACATCGGAACATCGGGTTTGATGCTTGGCTTTATGCTGCGTCCCTGCAGCGACGATTTTCCTCTTGACCTGAAAATCGAGCGTTATCTGCAGATGAGCCTTTCTGTGCTGAACGTGCCGGCAGAAGAGCGCGCAATCGTCATTGAGGGCATAAAACAGCAAGATTTGCGTTCTATTGCAAAGGCTGCCGTGAAACAGCTTTTCGATGTGCTGGCCGACACCTTTGATGTTGAGCTTCAAGTGCAAATATTCGGAGAGGAAGAGTCCGCCGAATAGCAGCTTGAAAGCGTAGGCTTGCTGCCTTCCTGTGGGGGTAGAATCGCCACGCGGCGGCTTGTGGGTATCGGATTACTGTCTTCCTGCGGGGGGGGTCCGCGGGGCTTGCGGGTATCGGATTTGCTGCCTTCCAGTGGGGCGGCAGAGCTGGATGGGCCATCCGCATCGCTTAATAGTGCAGTTGTTGCTCTTCTGCGCTGCGGCGCGACGGAATCGGATTGGCCTCTACATCATTAATAGCGCAGTTGTCCTCCTGTGGCGTGATGGGACAGACATTTGCTGGTTGCCCTAGAATAACGAAGGGGGATGCGCCATATGCTGAGTCGGTTTGCGCAACTGCTGGTGCGATGGCGGCAAAAGGGTGCTGCCGATCTTGGGGATAGGAGCTCGCATGAATGTTTTTGCAGGTGATTCCAAAACAGCGAAGGCGGGTTTGCTGTGCGCGGCGTCTGCAGGTGCGGTAGCTGTGGTTGCGGTTGGGGCGTTGGCCGCTTCACGTATTAAGACGCTTTGCTCGCTGAAGAAGTTGTCAAGTTTTGCCGGTGCGTACAATCTGTATGAGAGCACGGTTGCGTATCGTTACGACCTTGACGCCATTATCAAGTCAGGGGTTGAAGACGACCAGGCCTATATCGACGCGGTGTGCAAGCAGGTATTCCCTGGGACTCCCGTAAAGGTCGAGGCGCCGAAGTTCGCCTGCAGTGCGTTTTGCGCCGAAGCCCCAAGCAGCGTTTTGATGGGTCGCAACTACGATTTCAAAGACGATACCTCTGCGCTTTTGGTTCGCACGCATCCGAAGGACGGGTATGCGTCCATTTCTTTTTCGGCGCTGAACAATTTGGGCGCTAACATGCCCGAGGAAAGCCTGAAAAGTAAAGTTGCGGCGATGTTGGGGCCCTTCGCGAGCCTTGATGGCATCAACGAAAAGGGCGTATCCATTGCGGTGCTTACCCTTGATAGCCTACCTACCAGGCAAAACAGCGGCAAGCCGAAAATCAATACCTCACTTGCCATTCGTTTGGTGCTTGATAGGGCGGCAAGCACGCAGGAAGCGGTAGACTTGCTGGGCTCGTACGATATGGTTGCCATGGCTGGCCGCGACTACCATTTCTTCATCAACGATGCTTCTGGAGACAGCCGCGTTGTTGAGTACGACCCGCAAAATCCTGCGCGCCCTATGGTCGTTACGCATGCGCGCGAAATCACCAACTATTACGCGTGCTATGCCAATGAGGTTCTGCCGAATCAGAAGAACGGTGCTTTAGGGCATGGTAAAGAACGCGCGCTCGCCATTGCCGAGGTGCTTGATGGTGTGCAGCCGCAAACGAAGGAAGTTGCCTGGAAGGCGCTGCGCGGTTCTTCGCAGGAGCCAAACCCAGAAGACATCACCAGCAATACGCAATGGTCCATCGTGTATGACAACATCAACTGCACTGCCGATTTTGTCTTGCGGCGAAACTGGGGCGAAGTGTTCAGCTTTGTCGTGTAGCTTTAAAGTGGGTTGCCTCGTATCCTGATTCTGGCACAAGGCCAGCGCGCATCGTATCATAGAAAGCGACCGACGCGCCGTAACAGGAAGCGGCGAAAAGGAGGGCGCTATGCGAGTGGATTTGCAGGGTGGTTCGGTGGAGTTCAAGGCGAGGGAAAGCGTGCTTTCGAAGATCGAGGCTTCGCTTCAGCCAGGGTTTGAGCCGGTGCAGCCCAAATATGCGGCAACGGTAATGCTGGTGCGTGATTCGGCCCCGTTCCAGACGGAATATCGCATCGAAAGCGATCATTTTCCGCCCGATTTCCCAACCGGCCAGGAACTGGAAGTGTTTATGCTTCGTCGCGTAAAGACGATGGAATTCGTTCCCGATGCCGTTGTTTTCCCTGGTGGTAGGGTTGACGATCGCGATTCGAACCCTAATCTCCCGTGGTGCGGGCCTGCTCCTGCCGAATGGGCTGAGCTCATGGGCTGCACCGAGGATGTGGCGCGACGTGTGGTTGTTGCTGCTGCGCGCGAAGTGTTCGAGGAGTGCGGCGTTTTACTGGCGGGCCCCGACGAGCATTCGGTGGTGCAGGATTTGAGCGACCCTTCCTGGCAGGAAGATCGCACCGCTCTGGAAAACCACGAGATCGCCTTCGCCGACATGCTTATCCTGCGCGGGTTGGTTTTGCGTACCGACTTGCTGGGCCTTATCTCGAACTTCTGCACACCTGAATTTGAAACGAAGCGATATGATACGTTCTTCTTTTCTGCCCTTATGCCAGAAGGCCAGGTGGCCGATGGCGAAACAAGCGAAGCGCAGATTGCCGACTGGGTAACTCCCGCGTATGCTATGCGTGCGGGTGACGCAGGCAATTGGCTGGTGCTGGCGCCAACCGTCTATAACCTCACCTGCATCGCTTCGGCTCAAAACGCGAAAGAATTTGTCGAGACGCGCCGCCGACTTACGCGCTTCATGTCGTATCCCATCAAGAAGGAAGACGGCACGTTTATGCTGCATTGCGATTTCCCAAGACGTAAATAGGCAATGTGGCAAGGCGGGCGCTTTCTTGCCGGCTTGCGAGAGAAGGAGTTGAGCGGTGGGCTTCATAGAAGATGAAACGCCCTGGCTCGGTGGGCGTGTAAGTGCGCGTGTCCTGTGCGTGCGCGCGAACAATCCCAGTCCCATGACGTATGTAGGAACCAATTCATGGATCGTGGCAGAGCCAGGTGCCAAGGAATGCGTGGTGATAGACCCCGCTCCTGCTGGCGAGCAGGTTCAGCGCATCCTGGCGGCATGCGTTGAGGCGGGGCTGCGAATTGGGTCTATTGTTGCCACGCACGACCACCCCGATCATATCGAGGGAATTCCCGAACTCGTTGCGGCAACGGGCGCTCCGGTGTACGCGCCGCGCACAAGCCGTATCGAGCAACTGCTGCAGAAACATGGCTTCGCGAAGCGCAGTGACGTGAAGTGTATGTGCTCGGAGGGTGCCGAGGACGCAGGTTCGCTCGAAGTTGGGGCTGCCGGAGAATTGGATTCGGGGTGCTTGCCTCGTTCTTGCGAGGAAAAAGCGGGCTGGAGTGCTGGCGTCCAAGCGCTTCCGAAGGGCCCATTCCGCCCCTTTGAAGGGACGCTCGAGTTTGAGGTGATCGCTCTTCCCGGCCATTCGGAAGATTCGGTGGGCTTGCTTCTTTCCGCAGAGCAATCTCTGTTTACGGGCGATGTGCTGTTTCGCCATGGACCCACGGTGGTGTTTCATCCCGATGGGGTACTGGCCAGTTATTTTGCCAGCCTTGATACGCTCGAGCAGCTGGTTCGCGAAGGTCGAGCACAACGCTTCTATCCTGGGCATGGGTATCCCATCGACGATCCGCTGCCCATCATCGAAGCTACGCGAAAGCATCGTGTTGATCGCCTAGACCAGGTGAAAGAAGCGTTGAATGCGGGTACGCCCGCCGAACCTGATGCTCTGTTTGACGTGGTGTATCAAGGCGTGAACCCTGCTTTGCGCATGCCTTCCATTCGGAGCATCCGTGCGCAGTTGAAGTATTTGGGAAAATAAAGGCAGGTGCCATTTTCCCACTTAAATACCGTGCATAAAGAAAGGGCCTTGCTTGCGAATTCAATTGCAAGCAAGGCCCTGTTTGTTGGGTTGGAAAAAGGTATCTTTCCCTATTCTCCCAATTCGCAGTGTTATTCTGCTGCAGTTTTCTTCTTGCCGAAGATGGTCTTCGTGCCCTTAACAGCCAAGATGATAGCCAGTACGAAGAGCACAGCAGCGAGTACCGCCTGAACGCCAGCGGCGAACGGATCGCCGGTGCCAGCCATAAGTGCGGTGCACTTGGCCTGCAGCGTCATGACCAGCGAAGTGAGCGTAACAACCAGCATGAATACCATGGGGATGTAGAACATCTTGTTGTTGCGGCCTGCATTGCCCAGCCATGCGCATACTGCCAGAAGGGCGAGGGCGGCAAGCAGCTGGTTGGCAGCGCCGAACAGAGGCCAGATGATGGTGTAGCCGGTCATGCCGAGGCCGACGCCCAGAACTACAGTAACGAGGGTTGCAACGTAGGGGTTGGTCAGAACCTTACGAGCGCCCGTGGCTTCGTCCATGGACTTGCCAGCGGGAACCCACAGTTCCTGGAACATGTAGCGACCAAGGCGGGTTGCCGTGTCGAGCGAAGTGAGGCAGAAGGCGGAAACAGCCAGGATCAACAGGGTGTAGGCGATGCCCTCAATGTTTTCGAGGCCAGGGATACAAGCCAACATCTGGGACAGGCCACCGGCGAAAACGGCGGTTGGGGATGCGTAGCCGCCTGCGCAGTACTTCGCCCAAACGAAACCAACGGCGCAGAGGGAAATGATTGCCAGCAGGCATTCGATCAGCATGCCGCCGTAAGCGATGGGGCGAGCGTTCTTTTCGTTATCCAGCTGCTTGGAAGTGGTGCCGGAGGCAACCAGGCTGTGGAAACCCGAGATTGCACCGCAAGCGATGGTGATGAACAGGGCGGGGAACAGGAAGCCAGATGCGGCGGCTTTATTCACCACGGCCTTGCCGGTAGCGGGGTCGATGATGGCGTTGCCGTTTGCATCAACTGCAGCATTCGTTGCGTAGAAGTCGGTGAATGCGGGGATCTGCAGGTTGGCAGCGTCGCCGGTGATGGAAGCGCCCACAATGCCGATGAGCGAAAGGGCGATCATGCCGTACAGCAAGAATGAGCTCAGGAAGTCGCGGGGCTGCAGCAAAATCCATACAGGAGCAACGGCAGCAACCATGATGTATACGCCCAGCAGGATCATCCACGTGGTGTAGTCGAGCGAGATCAGGGGGAAGTTGTAGCCGACGGCAACCAGGACAACGATGATTGCGATGGCGATGATGATGTTGGCGGCGGTGGGGATTTCGCGGCCGCGGGTGGCCAGGCCGTATACGATTGCTACAACGATGAACAGCACAGAAATCATCGCGGTGCGCTGATTTGCCAGGTTAGAAGCCTCGGTTGCGTTTGCCAAGTTTACGGCGAAGGTGTTGGCAACGATGGAAGCGAACGCGGCAACAACCAGGACCAGGGTCAGGTAAGCAAAGATGCAGAACAACTTCTTTGCAGTATCGTCGATGTTTTCGGCGATAACCGTTGCGATGGTCTGGCCCTTGTGGCGCAAAGACGCGAACAGGGCGCCGAAATCATGCACAGCGCCGAAGAAGATGCCGCCAATCAATACCCACAGCAGAACGGGAACCCAGCCAAATACGGCAGCCTGAATGGGGCCATTGATGGGGCCTGCGCCAGCAATCGAGGAAAAGTGGTGGCCAAGCAAGATGTAGGGCTTGGTGGGCACGTAGTCTACGCCGTCGTGCATTTCTTGCGCGGGGGTGGGGCGCTTGGGGTCAACGCCCCACTGCTTTGCCAGCCATCCGCCGTACAGCACGTAGCCGATTACGAGGATGGCAAGGCCGCCCAGGAGGACGATCATTGCGTTCATCTCTGAACCTTTCTTGTTTTGGGGACCTTACTTGATCAATGCCAAGTTGCTGGAAAGTACTTCTTTCAGCTGCTTTCCGGCGTTGTTGACAACCACGCTTTTGCCCGTAGGCAGGGAAAGGTCTACCACGGCTAGGCGGAGGTCGGTCCAGCCGCGAAATCCGAAGCGGTATTCCTTGTGGAAGCGCGTTTTCTTCGCAAGCTTGCGCGCTGCTTCGGTTGTGCGGTTGGCGATGATCACGAGCGAAAGGGCAGAGGACATATGGTTCGGTCCGGCATCAACTTTGCGAAGGGCCTTTTCCTGCATGAAGGAAATCTTTTCAGCAAGCTGTGCTTCGTCGAGCTCGTCAACGCATTCGAAGAACATGAAATCGTGCGTGTTCACTTCCCAAAGCTTTGCGCGTTTTACCAGCACATATTTTTCGCCGTAGGTGTGGTACTCCGCGAAGGCGGGGAAGGTGCGACCTTCAAAAAGATAGTCTCTCCTGATATCGTAAAAAGACTTGTGAGCTGCAAGGACGCGTTCCAACAGGTCTGTGCGCATGTCTTCCGCCGTCACAGCAAGCCTCCTTCCGCATCACGAGGGGCCATCAATTCTCCGAAAGAATCGATCTCCTCTACTTTTTCACAAGTGGGTTGATTCTAAAACTATTTATTTGTTGCATAACAAATAATTTTGATAACTGTACCGCAACGGAAAAATGTCGGAGTGAACGGGTTCATTCTCACCCTCGTGGCGCAGTTGCCCCCGCAGCTGGTGTCGCCCCCC
>URJE01000075.1 GCA_900547965.1 uncultured Eggerthella sp.
CAAAAGCCAATGGCGGGCTTGCGTCTTTGCGTTGTCCATCTTTTCCTCCTTGCATTCGTCTTTCCGCACGAATGCAGAAAGATGTCTTTTCAAGCTCGAACGAGCTTGTCCTAAACATATTTGCCCAAAAGGGACGCTATCGACACGAGCGAATTGCGCAATATGTCATATTAGCTGATAAATGCTTTAATCAAGCGCATTGATCTTCTCGACGCGGCCAGCATGCCGTCCACCGGCAAATTCCGTGGCAATAAAGGCATCCAAAATGCTTTCGTTGTCTTCCAAGGAAACGAAGCGACCGGAAAGCGTAATGACGTTGGCGTCGTTATGCTCACGGCAAAGAACAGCGAAATCGCGACGCACCACATTGGCAGCACGGATGCCTTCCATCTTGTCTACCGCCATAGCCATACCGATGCCCGTGCCGCACACCAAAACGCCACGCTCAGCAGCGCCCGACTGCACGTCTTCGCCAACCTTAACGGCGAAATCGGGATAATCTACACGGTTGTCGCTATCGGGGCCACGATCGATAACCTCGTGGCCTTCGCCCTTCAAGTAAGCAGCAAGCTGCTGCTTTTGTTCGAAGCCAGCGTGATCCGATGCGATAGAGATCTTCATGATGCCTTCTCCTTTTCCGCGCTAAGGCGGCACACAGACGCAAGGCTGCACAGCCCCGCTATAGATAATCTATCCACATTATACGGAAGAAGCGCGCAAGCTTGCCCAGCTTAACGCTGCCGAAACGGAAAAGGTCGTTGCAGCCGAAAGCTATCGGGAGCGCGTCCTATCGACGCACTCATGCCAATAGTCGAGCATGCGAGAGCGCGTACCGGCGCTCACGTTCGGCATAAAGGTGCGCTCGATGCCCCGCAAACTCGCAATCTCTTCAGTGTTGTGCCAGAAACCTGTGGACAAACCAGCCAAATAAGCCGCTCCTAAGGCCGTACTCTCCACGCATTCGGGACGCTGAATGGCAGCACCCACGATATCGGCACAGCATTGAAGCATGAAATTGTTGCGGCAGGCGCCGCCATCAACTGCCAACGCAGATACAGGAATTCCCGCATCGCGAGCCATGCCTTGCAGCACGTCCTGCACCTGGAACGCTTGCGCCTCGAGACACGCGCGCACTATGTGCGCTTTTGTGGCGCCGCGCGTCAATCCGTAGATGGCGCCACGCGCGTTGGCATCCCAGTACGGAGCACCCAACCCCGTGAACGCAGGCACCACGCACACCCCCGCCGAATCGGGCACGCTCATTGCAAGTTCCTCGGTTTGGGAAACGTCGTCGATAATCCCCAGGCCATCGCACAACCACTGAATAAGAGCGCCCGCCATGAACACGCTTCCTTCCAGCGCATATTCGAGACCAGTCGCACCCGGCGCAGAAGCAGCAACCGTGGTTACCAGCCCGTGGGTAGAAGCGCATAGCCGCTGCCCTGTGCTCATAAGCAAGAAACAGCCAGTGCCGAACGTTGCTTTCACCTGACCGGGCTTGAAGCAGCATTGTCCAAACAACGCCGCCTGCTGGTCGCCCGCTACACCGCGAATCGGAATAGCGCCGGCAATAACCGGATGGTGCATCATTCCAAAATCGCCCGAAGAAGGGCGAACTTCAGGCAGCATGGATTCAGGAACGTCGAACAGTTGGCACAGCCATTCGTCCCACTGCCCCGTATGTATGTTGAAGAGCATGGTGCGGCTAGCATTGGTGGGGTCGGTCGCGTGGACCTCACCCTGGGTTAGATTCCAAACAAGCCAAGAATCCACCGTGCCGAAAGCCAGCTCGCCGGCTTCGGCGCGCTCACGCGCACCGGGCACCGCATCCAAAATCCAAGCAATTTTCGAAGCGGAGTAGTACGCATCGGGAATCAAGCCCGTTCTGTGTGTTGCCTCAGCGGCAATTTCCACATCCGAGCAACAGCGTTCCACGATTTCGGTGGTGCGACGACATTGCCACACAATGGCGTTGTGAATGGGTTCGCCCGTGACACGATCCCATACAACGGTGGTCTCTCGCTGGTTGGTAATACCGATACTGTCTATTTGACTTGCCGATACGCCTGTTGATACCAGTAATTCCGCCAGCACCTTAAGCTGACTGGAAAGAATGTCTTTCGGAGAATGCTCCACCCAACCTGGTTGCGGAAACAACTGGGGAAATGGGCTTTGGGACATGCCCTTTATACGGCCCAGCCTATCTATCAAAACCGCGCGGGAAGATGTTGTCCCCTGATCAAGTGCAATTACATATTCGCCCATACTGGCTGCTCTCCTTGCTCTTCGGAGGGTTGAGGCTTAGCGTTGTTCAGCTTTCAGAAGCGCCGGATTCTGCAGCAGCGGCGGATTCGCCGTCGCTTGCGCCCGCGTTCGCATTGCAATCTGCGGCTGCGCTTGTGCTCGCATTAGCGCCTGAACCCGCATCATGGCTCGCGTCTGCGCATCCGCTCGCATCATGGGCTGCGCTCGCATTAGCACCCGAATCCGCGTCTGCAACGCAACCTGCACCTTCACCCGTCTCTCCTTTTACCAACGAGCTTGCTTTACCGCTTTTGACGATAACGGGTTGCGAAACTTCGCGCGTGCGCACCACGGCGTTCATGACCGCGCACTCGGTAAACCACTGCTCAACATCGGTGAACACATCAACGCGACGTGGCTCATTCAGGATCTCATGGCGCATGTTCGGGTAGATGATTTCGCGAACGTCTTCAACGCCCTGGCTACGATACAGATCAGCCGCCGCACGAACGCCTTCGCCGCATGCACCCACAGGGTCTTCCGCACCAGCAACAAATAGCAAGGGCAGGGTTTTCGGCACTGCCGCCGCGCTCTTTTTCGTTACCACTTCTGCGGTAAGGTCGGTGAGCGTTGCATAGGCGCCAGCAGAAAAGGCCTGGCCAGAAAGCGGGTCGGCCAAATAGGCATCCACAACAGCAGGGTCAGTGGAAATCCAGTCGGAATCGGTACGCGCGTCTTCGATAGCGGAAGAGAATGCGCCGATCGTCAACGAATCAAGCAGGCGAGAACGATACGTTTCCCCACGTAATATGCCAATCGCGCGCGAAAGCGTGCGACCCAGCAGGGAAAGCGCACGGGGCTGATTGCCCGTTCCGCACAGCACAGCGCCTGTAAGGCCCTTCGGGTTACGGGCAATGCAAGCACGCACCACAAAGCTTCCCATAGAATGGCCGAACAGAAACAACGGCAGGGCGCCCGTTTCACGGCTTGCCTTAAATGCGGCTTCACGCGCACGCAGCACATCGGAAACCAGAATGTCTTTCCCTCCTTGAAGAGGCATGCATCCCAGCTCATCGGCAGAAGAGACGCTTTTCCCGTGACCGATATGATCGTGTCCAAACACAACATAGCCTAAACCCGCCAAAAAACGGGCGAACGAGTCATAGCGCTCAATGTGCTCCGCCATACCGTGAACCAATTGAACCACGCCACGACGACTGTATACCGGGTCGGGCAGCCACACCATAACGCGCAGCCACGACCTGCCGTCGGCGGAAAGCGTAGAGGTTTCTTGCACAAGAGGATAGGCATTCCGAGCCATAGCTGTGCCTCCTTTTAGGAAAGCGCGCGAATATCGGCAACGGTGATTGCCCCCTCGCGCACCAACACAGGATGATCGCCCAAGGCGCAGTTGACGATAGTGGAAGCAATACCGCTTTTCGGCTCTTCGTCGGAAAGCGCTGCGCCCACTGCAGCAAATATTGCTGGATCGATTTCGTTGAAAGCTATGGTGTTCTTCTGTCCCGAAATGTTTGCCGAGGTAGTGGCCAGAGGACAGCCCAATTCCCTAATAAGAGCACGGGCCGTTTCATTCGCGGGCATACGCAGGCCGATAGTGCCTTCTTCCGAGCAAAAAGTCGCGGGCACTTCGTCGCTCGCCTTCACAATGATGGTAAGCGGGCCAGGCCAAAACGTGCGTGCCAAGGCAAAGGCGAGATCGGGAACCATCTTGCCATAGCGCTCAAGATCTTCGATGCCACCCACCAACCAGGCGATGGGCTTTTTCTTTTCGCGATGCTTGATGGCGTACAGAATATCGGGGCTCGGCGCATGCAGCACCGAAACACCCAACCCGAATAGGGTATCGGTCGGAAAAACGATGGGCTGGCCGCTCTTCAGCGCTTCCAGCGCCTCTTCGTGTGTGTGCGCTCTGTGGGGCATTTTCATCAAAGCTTTCATGATTATGGGACGTTTCGCCACGTGCTTTCACGCGTGGCGCCAAGCCTTGTTTCAGGACTTCAATAATACCGCGCCCGCAGCACACAGCACAGCATTACCAGCGGATAATAGTTCGCTTTCAGCGAATCGTTACCTTGTTTTTCGGCAGCGGCTAAAGGGAAAGAGGGGCTGCGCTCTCCACGTCCCAAGCCCGATGCCCTGCGCCCTCCACGCCCTAAGCCCGATGACCCACGCTAGCCCCTGGGTTTAGAAACGAGGCCCCGGGAGTATATGCTCTTGGGGCCTCGACCCGAGATTAAACGTATCGCTCGGCGATTCTTGTGGCTATCCGCAAGCCATCGCAGGCAGCTGACATGATGCCGCCCGCAAAGCCAGGGCCTTCCCCGCAAGGATATACCCCGTTGCCGGGAAGCTCTTCAAGACTGGCGCCTTCCTTGGCGAAGCGTGCCTGCATATCGCGGCCGCGGCAAATACGAACCGGCGAAGAGGATCGCGTTTCCGGAGCTGTCATCAGGGCATTCGGATCGTCAAAGCCCTTCAGTTTTCGGCCCAGCAGAGGCAATGCCTGCGCCAGCGATTCCGACACGAAAGCTGGGAAACACTCCGCGATCGGCGCTTCCACCACACCACGAGCATACGTTGGCGCGGGCTTTGCACCCTTCACCGGGGCAGAGCCACCCAAAAAGGTTCCCACGCGCTGGCTTGGCGCCTCGTAGGGCTTCCCGCCGTGTTCCGCAGAAACGCGGAAAGCCGCCTGCTCTATTTCGCGCTGGAGCTTGACGCCCGCCAACACATCGTCGCTTCCGAAATCGGCAGGATCGACGTTCACCAGCACTGCCGAATTAGCGTTTTTGCCCGCACGCGCATATCGGCTCATGCCGTTGGTAACGATTCCGCCCTCTTCGCTGGCGGCAGCCACCACTTCCCCACCAGGGCACATGCAGAACGTGTACACGCTGCGGCCCGTAGGCAAATGCACCGCCAGCTTGTATTCGGCAGCGCCCAAAGCGGGATGTTTCGACGCTTTCCCCCATTGCGCCTGGTTGATGGCCTGCTGCGAGTGCTCGATGCGAACACCCACCGAAAAGGGCTTCTGCTCCATGGCAAAACCCTGGTTGCAGCACAGCTCGAACACGTCACGCGCCGAATGGCCGCACGCCAACACCAGTTCAGCAGCGGCAATTTCTTCGTAAGCGCCCGTTTCCACGTTTTCCAACTGCACGGTGGCAAGTTCGCCGTCAACGAAATTCCACCCAGAAAGGCGCGTGCCGAAACGCACTTCACCGCCGCGCTCGATCACTTCGTTGCGCATAGCGCTCACGATACCAGGCAAGTTATCGCTGCCCAAGTGCGGATGGGCGTCGATCAAGATGCTTTCGGGCGCGCCAGCGTCAACGAACCAATGCAACACGTGCTTTGCAAAAGGATTCTTGATATTGGTAGTGAGCTTACCGTCTGAAAACGTGCCCGCTCCACCTTCGCCGAATTGAATGTTGGAATGAGGGTTCAAGGCGCCTGTTGCATGGAAGGCCGCAATGTCTTCGGCGCGCCGTTCCACATCGAAACCGCGCTCTACCACCAAGGGGCGAAGCCCGCATCGAGCCAGATACAGCGCGGCAAAAAGCCCCGCCGGACCCAATCCCACTACCACGATCCTACCGTCCTGATTACGATTGGAATGGGAACAGTCGGGACACGAAAGCGGCTCATATTCCTTTGCCGCGCGAACGTTCAGGCCTTTTGGCGCCCTTTTAAGCAGGCGCTGTTCCTGAGATTGCGGCAGCTCAACACGGAACGAAGTGGTGAAGTGGACGCTGTTCTTCTTACGTGCATCCACACTTTTGCGCGTCAGTGCAGCGCTGCAGATATCGCGCTCAGAAACGCCCAATGCACGAGCCACTTCCTTCGTTCGCATTTCGGCATTTTCCGGCAACGCCGCATCCAGCGAAAGGCGAATACCTGAAACCTCTAGCATGACTGCTCCTTCTTTATCTTTCGAGCGATATCCCTGCCCGCAAGGATGCCGCACGCCCAAGCCCAATGAAGGTTGTATCCGCCACACGGGCCGTCAACGTCAAGCGATTCGCCTAATACGTACAAACCAGGCCAAGCTTTTAGCTCCAACGATTCCGCGCAGACAGATTCGGGGGCTATGCCACCGCGATGAACCTGGCACTGCGCTTCGTCGGCAATGCCTTGAACTGTAAGGGGAAACGCTTTCATGGTGCGCGATATACGACAGCACAGCTCCTGTTGCAGCGGTTCATCAGGCCGTACGCCAGATGCCGCCAACAGGGCAGCACCCAATTCGGGCAGGACAAAGCCCTTGAACAGCATGCGCGCCGGCTTGCCCTGAAGACGTTCGATACGCGTACGGATAGCGTCTTCGGCTTCACGGAGTTTCATAGCCGGAAGGAAATCGACCAGCAGCGTTTCGCCTGTATTCGCATAGCGCGAAGCGTTGAACACTACGATGCCCGAGATGCCATAGCCGCGGAACAACACTTCGCCCTCTTCGGAAAAGCCGCTGTTCGGAAGACTAATGCGAACGTGTGAGCGTATACCATCCAGCTCTTCGCTCGATACGTTTTCAGGAAACGCTGCGGCAAGGGGGCCGAGCGTTGGACGCCACG
>URJE01000076.1 GCA_900547965.1 uncultured Eggerthella sp.
CCACCAAGAGCCTGACTGGCCGCAACCTTACCGAGGGCGAATTCAACTTCGCGGTTAAGTACGCTTCGGGCGGCGACGACCTGCTTACGGCAAGCAACAAAGCTGATGGCTCTATCGACTTCGGTAAGCTCAGCTACACCACCGAAACCCTTGCCAAGCTGGTAGCGGATGGCCATGCCGAAAAGGGTGTGAAGGATGGCAAGGCTGCATGGAATATTTCTTACGTAGCTTACGAAAAGACCGATAGCTTGCCGGGCGGCGTATCCGCTCAGACCCAGCCGATTTCGTTCACGGTGACGGTTGTGGATAACGGCGACGGAAAGCTTGCCGCAACGGCTAATATGGGCGACGGGCTGAAGTTCCAGAATGTTTATTCCACGGGCGGCCCGGTTTCGGTTGGTCTTTCTGGCGTGAAGGATCTGATGAAGTCTGATGCTGGACTGACCCCTGCAAGCATCGAAGGCAAGTTCACCTTCACGGTGACCTCCGATGATACTGCGGCTCCTATGCCTGAGCGCACTACGGCGACCAATGATGCCAACGGCAACGTTGATTTCGGCAGTATCAAATTTACGCTCGATGACCTGAACAAGGCGTTGGGTTCGAACGGCACGCGCGCAGCTGATGCCGACGATGAAACGAAGGGAGCTTCCAGCGAGGAGGCTGCCACCGGTGCTGCTGGCAAGAGTACGTCCGATCAGGGAAGTGCTGCAGGTGCCGATAGCGAAGAGCAGGGCAACGCGGCAGCTTCTGATGGCACCGAGCAGGGCCAGGGCGCTGCAGTAGTGACGGGTGAAGGCACGGGCGCAGCTTCCGTTTCGACGGCTGCAAATAAGGTTGCTGGCGCCGAAGATGCCGACCAGGCATCTGCTCAAAGCGATGAGCCTGCCACCAGGGCTGGCGTTGTCCGTTCGCATACCTTCACCTACAAGGTGACGGAAAGCGGCTCTGCCGATGGCGTAACTAACGACACCGAGACGAAGACCGTGAGCTTCAAGGTGACCGACGACGGCAACGGAAAACTGACGGTGGAGCGCCTGGGTGCTGCTTTCGACCCGGCGTTCACGTTCACCAATACGTATTCAGTACAGCCGGTTGACTCCAGCGTGACCGACCAGGTTACGGTAACGAAGAACCTTACGGGTCGCGATATGAAAGCAGGTGAATTTGAGTTCCAGCTGCTCGACGGCACCAAGGTGGTGGCAACAGGCACCAATGATGTTTCGGGCAACGTGACGCTGAGCTCGATTACCTACACCAAGCCGGGTACCTATAACTACACGTTGTGCGAAGTAGGTGGCGGCAGCCAGAAGGCGGGCGTTCAGTATGACGGCAGCACATTCGCCGTTACCACGACCGTAAAAGACAATGGCGACGGCACGCTGAGCGTAGCTCACAAGGTGAGCAACGACGCGAACGCGGTTGAGTTCACCAATTCGTACGCACCGGCAGCCACCTCGGTAACGCTGGGTGCCTCGAAGGTGCTCGACGGCAAGAGCCTTGAGGCCGACGAGTTCACCTTCGTTCTTACGGACGAAGGCGGCGAGCAGGTTACTGCAACCAACGATGCGAACGGCATGGTAGTGTTCCCGGCCATTGACTACAAAGAGCCTGGCACCTACCAGTACACCATTTCGGAAGTGAAGGGCGATAAATCCGATGTGACGTACGACGAATCGGAGTACGCGGTTACCGTTACCGTTAAAGACAACGGCGAAGGCAGCCTGGTTGCCACGGTAGCTTACGAGGGTGGAAATGCCCCCGTGTTCACCAATACGTACAACGCACCTGAAGGCCCGGCATCTCCTGGCGATGGTCCTGCTTCCATCGTTAAGGATCTGGTTTCTGGCTCTGCTAAGACCGGCGATTACCTGGCCGTTATTGCCGGGGTAGCCGTTGTTGCCGCTGCTGCAGCCGCAGTTGTGGCCGTGGTTTCCCGTCGCAAGAATGGCAAGCACGCTAAGAGGTAGTGGGGATATAGGGACAGGTACTGTTTTCCCACTTAGCCATAGCGCACAATGATAGAGCCTCGCTCGCGTGATCGATCGCGAGCGAGGCTTTTTGTTGGGCGGGAAAAGGTGCTGGGGTCGTAACTCGGAAGTTATTTGTTTGGGTCTAATATTCACGAATAAGATTCTCCGTCCAAAGTGGATGCCCCTTTGGACGCCTAGAAATCCCTTGGTTCCTTATGGTCCAGGGGATTTCTTTTTTTGCGTTGTGCGCTGATGCCACCCCTCCCGCTTTACTTCTGTTTGCAGCTCGAAATTGGTCTTTAATCCAAAAACAACGGGTTCTAACCCAATACTTTGGTACTTATGCCATTTCATGGGATAATGATTAAAGCATTGTTTCGCCTATCGGGCTAGACCATCGCATAAAAGCCTTGTCTGCTAGGCCGTACGAAAGATTGGAATGCGGAAAATGAAGCGGATGCAGTTGATACTGGCAATGGTTTTTGCTCTTTTGTGCGTGTGTTTTAGCGGAAGCTTTGCATTTGCGGATAGCGAAAATGCTTCTGCTGCCAATGCAAACGAAGCATCGTGTGAAACCGATGCAATTGTGGGCACCGTGAAAATCGATGGGCGTCCACTCCATGCTGGCGAGTTCGACTTTGGCGTGAAGTACGCAAATGGCCGCGATGATTTGCTTTCGGCGAAAAATGAAGCCGATGGAACAATTGATTTCGGCAAGTTGAGTTTTACTGTTACTTCGCTCGATGAATTGGCTCAAAACGGTATTGCCGAGAAAACAACGATAGATGGCGTTCCGGCCTGGATTGTGTACTACCTGGTGCATGAGAAGACCAGCGGATTGAGCGATGTGGGTGTAACGCCGCATACCGCCCCTGTTTCCTTGGTTGTAACGGTTAAAGATGGGGGGAACGGGGCGCTTTCGGCAAGCTTCCAGACGGCGAACGAACTGCGCTTCGATAATACGTATTCCACAGGAGAGCCCGTCACTGTGTTTTTGGCGGGAACGAAGGATTTGCAGGTGGAAGAAGGAGCCTCGCTTGTTGATATCGAGGGAAAGTTTCGATTCGCTATATCGACAAAGGATATAGCAGCACCTATGCCCGAATCGACGGATGCCGGAAACGGGCAATGGGGCCGAATCGAGTTTGGGTTCATAACGTTTTCCCTCCAAGATCTGAATAAAGCCCTGGATGTTGATTCTGATTCTGCGGAAAAAGCAGGATGGTCTCGCTCCCATGTGTTCAAATACAAAGTCACCGAAAGAGGATCGGTGCCGGGTGTGGTGAATGATCCCGAAGCGAAAACGGTGAGGTTCAAGGTTACCGATGATGGGAAAGGGAAGCTCACTGTTGTATGTTTGGAGTCCCCCTTCACCGCATCCACCGCCTTCACGTTCACCAATAGGTGCGTAGTTGTGCCCGATAACTCAGCTAACGATGAGATGGGTTCGGATGCAGGCGATAAGCCGTTGGACTCAAATGGCGATGCCGACCCTAATGCCGGGCGCGTTGTTTCGCCGAGTGCGGGGAATGTTCCAAGTGATACTTCGGGTGACGTATCGGTTTCCACGACAGCGAAGACGGGCGATGCTGCGTTGACGTTGGCGGTGGGGCTTGCTGCGGTTGTCGGCCTGACTATGACCATTGCGGGGCTTGCTCGCGGGAGGGGACGCAACCATAAGAAGTAGTCGCGCAAAAGGAACAATGCAGGCAAATGAAGCTGCGGGCAGCGGGCCGCTGGAGTAATCCGGCTGCCTGTTTTGCGCTGTTGGCGCATGCGTGAAAACCGCGCTGTGCCATTCGCCTGGAGAAGCCGCCGACCTACTGAAACGTAAAATGTGACGAAAATTTGAAGGCAGAACATTTCAATTGCGTTAAGTGGGGCACCTCCCTATAATTGATCAAGTCGCACAGAGCGATTGATCGTGCGGGGTGGAGCAGTCTGGTAGCTCGCCGGGCTCATAACCCGGAGGTCGTTGGTTCAAATCCAGCCCCCGCGACCAAGAATTTTCAAGGCCCTCTTCGGAGGGCCTTTTCTTTCCCCCCTCTGCTTTGCTGCCGTCAAAGTGCGGCCTACGGGAAGAGTAGCTGCAGGCTTTTACCCTTTTTGGCATCGAACAAGTTTGAGCAGGCCTGTGTGTTTTAGTCGGTGAAGACCCTCGTTAATTGCTAAATAGCCGCGATGATATCTGCTTCGAAGATGATATGGCAAGTGCTGCCTGCTCTTTGTCCAAAATGCTTCACAAGGTGGGTAGATTGTGGGACTCTGTTTAAGCATGTAAAAACAAGATAGGAGTTATCGCATGAGAGCTAATGGGTCGAGGGTTATTGCGTGCGCCATGGCGCTCGCAATGGCAACATCGATAACGTTTCCCGTTGGGGCTTTCGCTGAAATCGGCGAGCCCGATCAGCTTCAGCATGAGCAGGGAAGCAAAGTGACCGGGGGGGGGTAACGTCGCTGATGGCGCAGATGCAGGTGACAACGGCGATTCTGTCGCTGCCAACGATTCTGCTGAGGGCTTGATTGACGACCTTGCCGGTAAAGAGGGCGATGAGACTGGCGAGAGCCAGACCGATTCTGAGGAATCCGTCGGAGTCAAGCTTGCCAATACGTATGAGGTCTTGACGAACGAAGAGCTTGTAGGCGCGCTTGCGGCTATCGCTGCCTCCGAGGCCTCGGAGGCAACTATTCTCCTGAAGGCCGATGTGTCGGTCTCGTCTCTTCCGAACAGCGGCGGTACTTCCACGTTTGGCGTGGACGGCAAGCACATTATCGTTCGCAGCGAAGAGGGCGCTCTCCACAAGCTGTCCTTCGCAGGCTACTGCATTCTTAACGGCGCGTGTACGTTCGACAATGTGAACGTGACTGGCCGTAGGCTGTTCTGCAACGGTTACGAAACCGAGTTCACCAAAAACGGACAAATCCATCTGAGCGAAACGCTTTACGGTGGCGGATACAAGACCACGGTCGGCAGCACCCATGTGGTGATCGCTGCGTCTGGCTACATCAATCCAACCAGCACTAGCGGCCTTCATGATGTAATCGGCGGATCGTACAAGGGTTCTGTTGAAGGCGATACGTATCTCGAGATCACCGGCGATATCAAAATGCAGGGCGGCAACCACCTTAATCCTGGCTGCATGAAGGGCGACGGTAGCAGTGGCGATGGCGCAGGTGTTCCCGATCTGTATGTCGGCGGCAACGCTACGCTTGTCTATGACAACAAGAACGCGAGCTCCTTCCCCTCCATCGAGGGTACCTATGGCTGCGAAATGAAGGGCGACGTAACGCTTGACATTCGTGCGGGCGGCACCTTGGGCATTGTCGGTACCTTCGATACCGTTGACGACTCGATCATCCGCGGCGACCTGCATATCATTGCGGGCTCGCAAGCCTACGAGAATAGCGACCGTACTTTGCGTCTGGGCGGCAACTGGCCTATCGTTGGCGCAGGTCACAGCTTTGCTACCGAGCCTGGCGCTGTTGGCAACTACGCTATTGACGGCAATATCGTCATCGATGCTTACGAGAACGTGTGGAGCTGGGACAAGGGCACTGATCCCAAATCGTATGACATCCCTGAGATCTACGGCGCGATTCGTGGCACCGTTGGTGGCGACATAACTATTAACGCCCACGGATCTCATGTGCAGAACATCTTCGGCGCAAGCGATTCCGTGGTAAGCGGCGCTGTCACGATTAACGCGACGGACGTTGATCTAAGGAACAGCCTGTACGGCGATGAAGACTATGACGAGGGTTACGTTTTCGGGCTATGGGAAAAGGGTATCCCGGCAACCGCCGAAGGCCCTGTAACCATTAACATCAACGGCGGCGACGTCGGCCTTGTTATGGCTACGGACCAAACCGCGGCTCCTGCCGGATCCTCCATCAACGTGACGGGAAAGCCGAATATCCGCACGGGCATTCGCGGAACGCAGGCAAGCAGGTATTCCTCTGATCATCCCGTGGCCAACATTTCTGCATGTGAAGCAACCATTCCTTTCATCAAGATGATGTCGCAGGTCAATGTTGCCGATGGCTCTAACGTTATTGCTCATATCATGAGCAATAACGCTGGCCTAAAAGTTGAAGAGGGAAGCTCTTTGACCACCGATGAAGGCCAGGTTTGGATTTGGGGAGATACTGTTGTTGGCGGTACTTGGGAGCAGAAGTACAGCCAAGCCGCGAACTATAACGATATTTTCGTTTCCGGAAATACTTCGGTAGGCCCCAAGGGGCATTTGATCAACCAGGGCACGAGCAACCTGAAGGGCGAAGTTGCCAATAGCGGTGCAATGGCCTTGATGGCGCCCGCTTTCCTTCAGGATGATTATGTTGCCGATAGGGGCGAGCTTCGTTTGCCCGCCGTTGTTTCTAACTACGATGGCACCGGAGACGGTGGTTCCATTCCTGTTGAGATCAAGGGCGTTTCTAGCGGCTCTACTACCGTTAATACGGTAAATCAAGACGATTGGAGCCAGCTCCAATGTCCAAACCTCGGAGACAATTACATCCTGTCTCAGAAGCTCGATAACGCTGCTGGCCCTGCGCAAGAGGTGTTTGTGCTTGGCAATGCGGATGCTACGTCCAAGGGCTGGTATCTCAAGAGGCTGGAAGATGCGGCTGGCGACGACACCGGTATGTTTATGTGGCAGGTCGCTAAGGGCGAGGAGCCGCCAGCTCCTGAGCCCCCGGTTAACCCCGATCCCTCGACTCCTGTCGATCCCGCACCTGGCGCGCCGATCGACCCCAGAGACCCCGATCC
>URJE01000077.1 GCA_900547965.1 uncultured Eggerthella sp.
TCTCAGAACTGCCACCTCCATGGGCTCCATTGCACTAGCCGAGCCCATGAAGAACCTGTATTACAACTCATACAGTCTGCCGCCCTACGTGGCAACTTGGGACTGGAGCGTGTTCGCCATAACCACGGTTGCACCGCTGGCCCTGTTGGCGGGCATTACGTTCTTGGGCTTGGCGCACAAGATGCGCTGCACCCCGCTGCAGTTTTTGCGCCATGAAACCTCACGCGGGGGCAGCAAGCATGGCATTGCCCTACCCGAGAAGCTGCGCTTCCCCACTCGCTTCCGCCTGCGCGTGTTCCTGCGCAACCTGGGCAACTTCGCCACGCTGTTCTTTGGCATTGCCTTTGCCAGCATGCTGTTGCTGTTCGGTCTGTGCGTTATGCCCACGATGAACAACTACGCAGAATCGCTGCGAGACGATGTGGTGGCGCAGCACATGTACACGCTGAAAGCCCCGCTGGAAATCGACGGCACCGCTTCCGAGCGCAGCGCTTGGGCCGCAGCCGAAAAACTCGCCGGGGCAGAGAACATCAGCGATTTGGACCTTACCAGCGACAACGCACTCTCCCTTTTGCTGCTGGCAAGCACCATCGATGAAGATGCGCACCCGGTGAACACGCAGAAGGTTTCGCACGCGGCCATCGCGCAAGCCGAAAAGTACGCCGTGACTTCATTGGAATACGACCGCGGGGGCAATGCCGGATTTGAAGCGGTTACCGTTTACGGCATACAGCCTAGTTCGCGCTACTGGAAAGGGCTGAATCTAGGCGAAGGGGATGTGGCGGTTAGCCGTGGCATGATGGCGAAATTCGGCATTTCACCTGATAGCAGCATTGAGCTGAACGACAAATACGAAGGAAAGAACTATGCGTTCACATTGAATGGCGGTGAATACGGCAGCGAATCCTCTATGGCGCTGTACATGCCCCTTGCCGATTTCAACCGCGTGTTCGGCAACGACGACGACTATTTCAACGGGTACGCCTCCGATGTGGAACTGCCTCTGGATTCACGTTACGTGGCCAGCGACCTAACACCCGCCGATATGGATAAAATCGGCGCGCAGATGACCGATTCCATGGGCGACATGATGAACTTGCTGCTGGGCCTTTCGGTGGCTATTTTCCTGATATTCATATATCTGTTAACGAAAACGGTTATCGACCGCAGCGCGCGGGCCATCAGCTACATGAAGGTGTTCGGCTACCGCGATGGCGAGATTAACAAGCTGTATATCCGCTCCATCACCTGGACCGTTGTCGTTTCGCTGGTGGCGTGCCTGCCGCTGATCATCGGTGCGTTGGGCGCGGTGTTCAGGGGCATGCTGATGAGCTACAGCGGCAACATCGTGATTTACGTACCACCCGCAGCCATAGCGGAATGTGTGCTGGTTGGGTTGGCAACGTACGCCGTGGTGGCGTTCCTGCACACCCGTCGCATCAAGCGCGTGCCGCTAGCCCTGGCGCTGAAGGTGCAGGAGTAGCGGAAGCTGTGTAAATTGTAGGCCCAAGAGGGACAGGTGCATTTGGTACGCAATGGACATGACCTTGATGGCACCGCTCTGCTTTGCGTACCAAATGTACCTGTCCCTCTTGGTTAGTGCGCATCGAACTTATGGAACGCCTGCAGGCCGCTGAAATGAGCAAGGAAGGCATCGTAATCGAAGCTGGCCTTACCCGCGGCAAGCTGTTCCGGCGCAGGGATGTAGTGGCATACAATGAATACGAAGCCAACCGTTCGCTCGGGCAATGGGAGCCCGGTATGCTGCGGTTGGCTTCGCTTGGTTTTTACGGCTAGGTTCAAGGAAACTACGGCCTCAAACAACTGATAGGTGCAACGTACACGCCGTCATTCCTGCGGTAGGCGTATCCATCTGCGGTTACAACCAGCATGAACGACGGAGCGCCCATAACGGTTTGGTCGATTTTCGCGGCAACCTTCCCCAGCGATTCAGCTGCCGCATCGGTCTGCAACTGGTTAAGCTTGATTTCCACCAAGCCCCATCTTCCATCGCGCAGCGTCACAACCCCATCAGCTTCCAAGCCGGAATTGTCCCGATAGAAAAACACCTGCCCGTTATTCTTTTGGGCGTATACCCGCAAATCCCTAATGCAAAGCGCCTCGAAGAGCATTCCCAAAGTCGGCATGTTGCGCAACAACAAGGCAGGGCTTGCACCTAAGGCTGCCGTTGCCAGAGAGGGGTCAACGAAATAGCGCTTCGGCGTACGGCTCAAGCGCGCTTTCGACCTAAGAGAAGGCTCCCATGTATCAAGGTCTTCGACAATCGAAAGGTTCCGCAATGCGGCCAAATAGGCCGAAAACGTTGGGCGGGACATTCCACTGCCCTGTGCATTTATCATCTTCGACATAGAGGAAGTGTCCGCCTGCGAACCCACGCATCGCGCGAATGAGCGCATAACCAGCCTTGCGTGATTGGGATTGCGAGACACCCCGTCAACCGCAGAAATATCCTCCTCGGCAACCGCCTGCAAATAGTCGAACGCCGTTTCCGTTGCCGCTTCCGCATTACCCATGGTAACCGCGCTGGGCCATCCGCCACGCGCAACCTGGAAGGCTATGGTCTCGATATCACCCGATGCTGCACCTTCGATATCAGAGGGTTCATCGAATAGCCCAAGAAGGGAAACCTCACCCGTTGATTCCTTCGACTCGAAAAGGGACATGGTGCGCATATCCAGAAACGACATCCTGCCCGTGCCAGAGTGCTGCGGCTTGCTCTTCGGGGTTGCAGATCCCGTTAGGATGTAGAGCCCCCTTTCCCTTTCGCGATCAACAGAAAAACGCACCGCATCCCATAGCTGCGGCGCCTCTTGCCATTCATCGATAAGGCGAGGCTTGCCTCCGCGCAGCAAGACAGATGGCTTCGACTCGGCAAGCATTTGATTGCTTATCCGTTGATCGGGATCCTGCATGAAAAGCGCACTCTGCGAATGCCTGAGGGCGGTTTCCGTTTTACCGCACCACTTCGGACCGCGGATAACAACCGCTCCTGTTTGCTTCAGTTTTGATTCGAGCAATTCATCCGCAATACGCGGCAAATAGGCGCTTTCGTCCATCATGGCAAAACCTCCGTTTTACAGATTGCAACAATTTCATTTTATACATTGCAAGGGCTCTGTTTTACAGATTGCAGAGGTTTCGTTTTACACATTGCAAATTTCTTGGTGCAGAAATTAAACCTGTCCCTATTTCCCCAATCACGTCCAAATGCCCATGACGAGCGCACCCGCCACAATAAGCGCCAAACCTACACCCGATTTCGGCGAAAGACGCTCTCCGAACACAATCCAAGCAAATGCAATGGAAACAAGGATGGAAAGCTTATCTATCTGCACCACAACACTTACTTGACCTGCTGAAATCGCGTAGTAGAAGAACAGCCAAGAAGCACCTGTGGCAATGCCCGATGCCACCAAGAAAACCAGCTCATGAACATCAACGTGGCGCATTTGCGACAACTTTCCCTTGCCTAGCACAATTACCCAGGCCATCACCAGCACGAAACAAGTACGGATAGCAGTTGCCAAGTTCGATTCAACGCCCTCGATGCCCACCTTCGCCAGCACCGAAGTGAGGGCAGCGAACACCGCCGCCAACAGCGCATACGTCAACCAGGCACGACCTTGCCGGTCCGAAGATCCCTGCTTCTTCTCGATCATCATGAAAGTGCCCACAGCAATCAGCGCGGTACCACCAAGCTTCACTCCCAAGTGGCTCGTTTCGCCGAATAGCACGATTGTCAACAGCACCGCCATGACGGTGCTGGATTTGTCAACAGGAACAACCTTGTTTACATCGCTCAGGGAAAGCGCTTTGAAATAGCAGATCCACGAACCGCCCGTTGCCAAACCTGAAAGAGCCAGGAACAACCAAGACCGCGGAGTTATTTGCGCAATGGTGCCACCCGACCCCACTACGGCAACCATGATCCACGCAAACACCAGTACCACTAAGGTGCGCAGTGCCGTAGCAATATCGGAATCGGTTTCAGAGAGGCCACATTTGGCCAAAATCGAGGTTATACCCGCAAAAAACGCTGAGGCAACGGCGGCCATTACCCAAGACATACAAACAAACACTTCCTTCGGAAAAAGAGACAGGTACCGTTTTCCCGCTTTCCGAATCGGAACAACTCCCGCAATAAGCGTCCAAGAGGGAAAACGGCGCCTGCCCCTATTTTCCCAACGTGAAGAGGGCAACCTGGTGTCTCTAACGCAGCGCGGCAGAATCAGCTCCACTTATTTGAATGTCAGCATCAAAAAAAGCCGACAACGCCCGAATAGCAAGCATAACATCGCGTGTGCCGGCGGTTTCATACGCCGAATGCATGGCAAGCTGAGCGCAGCCCACATCAACGCCGTGCATACTTGCTTGTATGTTGGACAGATTCCCCAAGGTGGAGCCGCCTGCCATATCGCTGCGATTAGCGAACCGCTGGAAGGGCACACTGGCGTTATTGCACACCGCACAGAACACTGCGCTGCTAAACGCATCAGTGCAGTACTTCTGGTTTGCTGCCTCTTTAACAACAATGCCCTGATTCAAATAAGCACGATTACCCTCATCGCTCTTTTCGGGATGATTGGGGTGCACCGCATGGGCATTGTCGCAGCTTACCAGCAGGGAACCCGCCAATGCACGACGATACCCCTCGTCTGTGCCGCCCAAAGCCCCATTCAAGCGCATCAGCGTATCGGGCAAGAATGTGGACATGGCACCTTGCTTGGTGTTGGACCCCACCTCTTCGTTGTCGAAACAGCAGTACACCGAAACGCTGGAATCGTTAGAACTCTGCAAAAACGCTTCAGCCGAAGCATAGGCACACATAAGATCATCGAGCCTGGGGGCAGAGATGAATTCGTCGGCCGCACCCCAGATGCAAGGCGTCTGGCGATTCACCAAATACACGTCATAGCCCAAGATCTGATCGGGATGGATATCCAGCTCATTGGCAAGAAGCAACTGTAGCGCTTCCTTCTCCAGCGCTCCCGTGGAAATCAGCGGGCATAGGTCGATCCGCCGATTTGGAGCAAAGCCGCTGTTCACACCATGATCCATATGAATAGCCAGGCTCGGAATAAGGGCAACATCCCTATCAAGCGATATCAACCTGCTCTCAATGCGATTCTCAACCTGGACCATAACGCGGCCCGCAAGGGAAAACGGACGATCGAACCAGGTGTAGTCGATCATTCCGCCATATGCCTCAACGTTTAAGCGCCTGTATGAGCCAGGGCCTTCCAGGTCGGGTTGAGCCTTGATTTTGAAGAGAGGCGAATCCGAATGCGAAGCGGCAATCTGAAAATGATAGCCTTCCGATACGGCACCACCCACTTTGAAGGCAACGATGCTCGAACCGTTGCGCACCGTGTAGTAGCACCCTCCTGGTTTGCAGCTCCACATCTGCGTTTCAGGAAGATAAACGAATCCCGCTTTATCAAACCGAGCACGCAAAGCGGATACCGCGTGAAATGCACTGGGGCTTTCCTCTATGAAGCGTAACAGGCCTTCTGCTGCCTGGATCTCTTCGTGCGTCAAGTCATTACCCGATTCCGCCACCATGCCAACTCGCTTTCTTTCCAAAAGAAATAGATGCTTTTCCCAATCAGTCTAGCAGCTAACTATGCACTCTTCGAAAGAGCTCATTCGATAGAACTTGCAACCAAGAAAACGATACCGAGGCATAGGGCATCAAACGAAGAGGGCACCTATTCCCCACTATATACAGAATCAGATTCCACCAACGATGCCCAAAGACACCCCGACACCGAACGCAAAACGACGCCCATTAGCCCACCCTGCAACCGCAACAACGAGCTTCTCCCCTATACTTGATAACATCGAGGCAAGGAATATTATGGGGAACCCAGAACGGCATACACAAAGCAGCTCAAAACGTCGAGTTTTGATTGTTGCTGCTTGCGTTGCCGCAGCGACATTCGCCCTCCTCATTTGCGCCGAGATCTTTCTTCCCAGCAAACCACCTTCGTTTTCCGGTATCGGCTTCGGCTCTTCGAGCACAACAGGATTCATGATATTGCTGGGACCGGCGCTTGCCGCATGGGCGTTTTCCTTCTACGTGCGCTGCCCCGACGCCACTATCCGCAACCAGCTTATTACCATCGCTGCCCTTTTGGCGTTTTGGCTGCTCGACGTTATCGTGAAGTACCCTATGAAAAGCGATTTGGGCACCTCGATATGCTGGTATCTCTATTACATTCCCATGCTATTTGTTCCCGCACTGGCCTCTGCCTGCGCCCTCCGCGCCGCCGACCTCGATACCACCAAGGTAGGAAAAGCTGCACGCTCCATCGCTTTTGCAGGAAGCGCTCTTCTTGCCCTGTTCGTGCTTACGAACAACCTCCACCATGCAGTATTTTCATTCAGCTTTGACGATCCTGGCTGGAGCGGTAATTACCACTACGAGTGGGGCTATTGGCTCGTTGCTGGCTGGTTCATCCTGCTTTACGGCGCATTCTTTGGCGTTTTCACCTATCAACACCCCATTACAGTCTGAGATAGGCCGTCGATGAACTTCGGTGGCGATTATCCAGCGCCTGGCCG
>URJE01000078.1 GCA_900547965.1 uncultured Eggerthella sp.
CCTCTGCCTTAGGGCGTGCAATGGTCTCATCGTCTGCGCCGACCTTCTTAAGGTACTCAACGGTATCACCACCGAGGACAGAAGCCTCCTCGAAATCAGCGATGTTAACCGGGATGGTGGACAGATGATGAGGAAGACCAGTCTGAAGGACACGACCTACGCGGGGGAAGTCAACCCATGCCAAAGCCTCAGGGTTCTCACGCGTAATCTGCTCAACCGCTTCGGTCTTGCTGTTGACCTTAGCAATGCAGAAGTCCTTGTCCTCGAGCCATTCCATCCACTCGTCCAAAGGCTTGCTCTTGATAACCTCTTCAACA
Source organism: uncultured Eggerthella sp. (assembly GCA_900547965.1). GTDB lineage: Bacteria > Actinomycetota > Coriobacteriia > Coriobacteriales > Eggerthellaceae > Anaerotardibacter. The sequence continues at coordinate 318 of URJE01000078.1, forward strand.
ACCTTGAACGACTCAGGAGCTTCCCAACGACGCTTCAAGCCGTCGCCCTTGATTTCGGGATGGCCGATCGCATCGCAGAAGGGCTCCCAGAACTTGGATTCAACCATGCCAAGAGCAAGCTTGCCACCGTCAGCCGTCTCATACACGTTGTAAGCAGTGGAAGGATACTCGAGGTCGTCGCGCTTGCACTCGCCGTCGTTGAAGCACCAGCGAGAATCAAGAAGCGAATTCCACCAAACGAAGCAATCGAACATGGAAGTATCGATGTAGGTACCCTTACCAGTCTGCTCGCGAGCATACAGTGCCGCAAGAAGAGCCTGGCCAGCAACCATGCCGGAAGAGAGGTCGCACAGGTGCAGAGGAGAGGTGGAGCCGTGGTTTACGGACAGATAGCCGCTCGTGGCCTGCATGTTCAGGTCATGCTGAGCCTTCTTGGAGCGAGGATCCTCGGAACCATAACCAGAAATGGAGCAGTAGATAATACGAGGGTTGATTTCGTTGATCGTATCGTAATCGATGCCCAGCTTCTTGGTTACACCAGGTCGGAAGCTCTCAACGATAACGTCTGCCTCCTTGGCCATCTTCTTGAACCAGTCAACAACTTCTTCGTTCTTGAGGTTCAGCGAAACCGACTTCTTGTTGCGGCCAAGTGCGGTGATGTAGTAGGAGATGCCGCCGCCTTTGGTGGGATAGTCGTGACGCATGAAGTCGCCAAGACCGGTATCTTCAACCTTGATTACCGTTGCACCAAGATCAGCGAGTACCTGGGTTGCATAACCGCCTGGCAGGTAACGGGAAAAGTCGAGAACGGTAAGTCCAGAAAATGGAGTGTTTGCTCGTGACATGTCAGATCCTCCTAGTCCCTCTTAGAATTCGGTCCGTAGCTGGGCTCCAAAACGGAAGCGGGCAGCGGATCGCCGGTGTAGCACATTACTGCGCCGTCCTCGACAAGCTTGTCGACGGCTGCGTCGTCATAGCCATAGTCGTTGAGGATCTTGCGCGTGTCGTAACCGGTAGGACGGGAGCGACGCAGAACAGGATCACCAATGCTGTCCAGACGGAATGGCATGGTGGTGATTACGTAGTCTTCCTCTTCGCCATAGGGGCTCGAGGGACCCTGCTTCTCGTACTTCATGTAGCGGAGCTGGTCGTTGTCAAATGCTTCCTGATCCTGCAGAACGTCGGTAACGGTCTGAATCTTCTCGAACGGAATGTCGTTCTCGCGGAAGCGCTTCTCGAGCTCTTCATAGGTGAACTTCTTGCATGCCTGATGCATCTCAGCTACGACCTCGACATACTTGCCGTTGTCAGCCAGCGCCTCAAGCGTGTTGTACTGCTCTTCGGTGTAGTACTTCGGATCCATTTCCAAGGTATCGAATACCAACTTGCAATACTTGTTGTAGTTGCCGAAGCACATGAGGAACCAGATGCCATCGGAAGATACATAAGAATTGTTGGTGGGGCACTTTGCCTCCATGCGGTCCTTCGGGTAATCGCAACCCTGCTGCTGAGCAATCAGAGCAGAAGTCATGCCCCAAGTGCCAACATGGTACAGAGAGCCCGTAACCTTGTCGCCAATACCGGTGCGAAGAGCGCCAGCGTAAGCGCCCAGAATACCTGCGGTCAGTGCGCAACCCGTGTTCCAGTCGCCAAAAGCGATGGGAGAGTTGCCAGGCTCGTAATGTGCGTTTGCCTGGGGAATTGCACTTACAAAACCAGAACGAGCGGCAAATGCGGTTGCATCGAAGCCCTTAGCGTCCTTCATGGGGCCATGCTCGCCATAGCCACGGTTCTGAGCCCATACCAAACGAGGGAACTTCTCGTGCAACGTCTCGTAGTCAAGGCCAAGGCGCTTCAGTGCGCCCGAGCGAAGTGAGGTAAGGAAGATGTCTGCCGTCTCAAGAAGGTGATACATAACTTCCAGGCCCTCAGGGCTCTTGCAGTTGATTGCGGTCCATTCCTTATTGAAGGAACCGCAGTCATATGCAACGTCATCAAACTCGGTGCGGAATTTCATGCCCCAAGCCAAGCCCTGAGTACGCTGCTCATCGCCCGTGAACGGTTCAACCTTAATAACCGTAGCACCCATTTCAGCAAGGGCTCGACCTGCAGCCGGGCCAGCTGCATACTGGGTAAGCTCGATTACTTTAACTCCCTGCAATCCTGCCATTGGATTCTCCTAACGATCAAATATGCCTTTCGACACATCGAAATTTTGAGAAAAAGGGTGCCGGCACCGTGGTGTCAGCACCCTTTTTTAGTCTCTTGCTATTTCATGTAACAAGAATGAGTTCTTCTTACGGCTCCAAAACTACGCGGAGGCCTTCGCCAGACTCGATGAACTCCATGCCCTTACGCCAATCCTTCAGAGGAATAACCATGTTGGAGATCATGGAGATATCCAGGCCATTAGCCAACAGGCTCAGAGCCTGACGCCAATGCTTACGCTCGTAAGCACGGTTGCCGATGATGCTGATCTGACGCATAGCGATGTCGGTCATCGGGATGGAGGAAGGCTTTGCGGGAAGACCAGTAATGCCAATGCGACCACCCTTAGCAACCATCTGAACAGCCTGCTCAGATACGGTCCAATGGCCAGCTGCGTCGAAGATGCACTCGGGGCCCTTACCGCCGGTGAGTTCCTTAACCTTCTCAACAACATCGCACTCAGAGCCATTAACCGTGATAGCACCGAGCTGCTCTGCAACCTTGAAACGCTTAGCGTCTGCATCGAGGCCGGTTACGATAACCTTGCGGATACCACGAGCCTGTTTCAACAGAGCAACCATGAGCAGGCCAATAGCGCCAGGGCCGATTACAACTGCGGTTTCACCGATCTGCGGATTTACACGCTCTACAGCGTTCATTGCTACGCAGAGAGGCTCGAGCAGAGCGCCCTGGGTGAAGGTAACGTCATCGGGCATCGGGATGATGTTGGTTGCACGAATGGCCATGTACTTAGCAAATGCGCCAGGAAGGTCAGTGCCATAGAATGGACGGTTGTCGCAAATGTTTACCTCGCCACGATCGCAATACTCGCAGGTGTTGTCGAAGAGTACCGGGTTTGCAGTTACGCGCTGACCAACCTTGAGGTTTGCAGGTGCATTCTTGCCAACTTCAGCGATTACGCCAGAGAACTCATGGCCGAAGATTGCAGGATACTGGATGTGATAGGAATTTGCGATTGCAGGATTCCAGCGATAGAGAGAGTGATCGGTACCGCAGATACCTACAGCCTTGATCTCCATCAGTACTTCGTCATCCTTGATCTGAGGAATATCGAAATCTTCTACGTACTCCATTGCATCCGGCTCAGCGGCGGTCTTGAGAAGTGCGTTCATCTTACCTTCCATGGGTAACTTCCTTTCGAAGAGTTCAAACAGGAAGCCAGCGCTTGTAGCCCCCTCGCATCAAGCGCTGGCCAATAATTCGTTGCTACTGGATGGACCAGCCACCGTCGAGAACCAGAGTCTGACCAGTGGTGTACTCGGTAACAGGGAGAACGAGGTGCAGGATTGCAGCGCCCATTTCGTCGAGCGTACCGGTGTAGTTGGGCAGAGGAGTGCGGCTCTTAACGTATGCTTCCTGCTGAGGCTGCTCTTCGAATACCTTGGCAACCATCGGAGTGTAAACATAACCAGGAGCGATGCCGTTAACCAGAATCTGCTTCTTAGCGAAGTCAACAGCCAAGGAACGAACCATGCCCATAACGCCAGCCTTAGCAATGCAGTAAGGAGCGATGTTCTCCATGGAGTTGATGCCACGAGCGGAAGCTACAACAACCATCTTGCCCTTGATGTTCTTTGCTTCCATTGCGCGAGCAACAGCAGTCATCAGGAAGAAGTTACCCTTCAGGTTGATGCTGAACAGCTTGTCCCACTGCTCGGGAGCAACGTCAACAGCGTTCATGCGAGGCAAAGCGATGCCGGCGGAGGTTACGAGGATATCGATCTGGCCGAAGTTTTCCTCTGCAACCTTGATTACGTTGTCGATGGACTCCTGGCTGGTTACGTCGCATGCAACGCCAACAGCCTTGGTGCCCTGAGCCTTCAGCTCTTCAGCAACCTCATGGCAACCTGCCTCAGGTACGCCAGCGATAACCATGTTAGCGCCAGCTGCAGCGATAGCCTCTGCTGCTGCCTTGCCGATGCCGGAGTTGCCGCCAACTACGATGGCGCACTTTCCTGCAAGATGTTCCTTAGGCTGCTTTGCGAACCAATTCTCGGACATTTAAAACCCTCCTCTGTATTGCCAAGGGGACTGTACTCCTGTGAGGCCCCCTTGAATTACCTTTCGCTTTCGTTTCCGAAGCTGTTACACATGTTCGCCCAGAAGTGAAAAAGGGTCTAATTGCCGCGGAGTGTTTTCTAATAGCAAAGCCGAATGATATTCAGTGCGTTCTATCAATTTCCTAAAACTGATAGAACGCGTTCAAATTATCCCTAGGGATTTGTTCGATTTAGGACAAATCCATAGACCAAAGATCCGCGATTCATTCACATCGAATCATTTCCCATGCGCTTCAAATTCAACACAACGGCAACAAGGCATTCTTTTGCTGTATCGATATCAATCAACCCATTTGCTGAAGCTTATTGATGAATAGTTTGCCGCATAACAAGACTCACTAAACACTTGGTACTACTACCGAAACGCGGGCAAACCCCACCACAGAGATGCACAAAGTTATGACGATAGGAAAGATAGATGCGTTGAGGCATAGACGGACTCGTCAGATTTCCGCATCGCAAAGTGGTCCAACTTATGCGACGCCCCCAGCAAACGAGGCCTTGAACCAAAAGAGCATTCAATTGGACGATCCATCTAAAGGAAATACCTCGTACAACTCGTTAACTCACATAGGTACAGGTCTGTACTCCGATGTCATACCAAACCAAGACCTCTCTATACACAAAAAACCCGTCCCAAACATACTGGGACGGGTTTCTGCGTATACCTATATATAAGTAGGATCCTACAAGTCGCTATCGTTGATGTAGCACTCTTCCAGCGGAACAACACCAGCAGGAAACTTAATATGCTTTTGAGTGAACTTAATAAATTCCTCAACCAAATGAGAATGGAACGACTTCTTGTTATATCCAAGATAGATAACATGGAACGGCTCTTGAAGTTCCTCGATAGGAATCGTTACAAAATTTTCGAGAGAGAGATCGTCCAATGTTTCAAGAATGATGGCCGCGATATTTCGGTCGGAAGAAACAAGAGTTGCAGCACTGATTTCATCGTTGAAACCCTGCTTAACATCGAGGCCGTAACGCTGGAAGAAACCCTCAAAAATCGTGTGAGCATAGGACTGGCTACGATACGAAGTAAGGGTAATCCCCTTCAGGTCATTCAGGGAAACCGTTTCCCTATCAGCAAGCTCATGATGAGAATTAACTGCGAGCACGACGTTCTGTGAGAATTGTGGAACGAACTCGATATCGTCAAAACGATCCATTTTGCCGCAGAACACTACATCGAACTTACCGTCGGCCAAACCTTTAAGGCATTCAGAGGTAGTTCCCTGGTAGATGTCAAAGACAACGTCGTCACCAAATGCGCCTTTGAAGGAGCTAAGCAAACGAGGAAGGTAGTTACGCTGAATACTGATAACAGTTCCGATGCGAATTCTGCCGCTCAAACCGGAATTGTAGGCCTTCATGATTTCGACCGCTTTATCAATTTCGTCCAAAGCGCAACAGATATGCTTATTGAATTCCTCGCCATATTCAGTGAGACGAACGTTGCGCCCCACCCTTTCAAAAAACGGAACACCGATTTCCTTTTCAAGATTCTTAATAGAGTTAGAAAGTGATGGCTGAGTAATATAGAGCGCCTCAGCAGCTTTGCCATAATGCTCGAATTTTGCAAGCGTTCTAAAGTAATACAACTGCGCCAGATTCATATAACCCCTCTTTGCTGATCGCAAATAGCAATCCAGAATATAAGAATCCGTTGATTCCTGAGCAACGGATTACAATCTGGTTCTATATATTAGCAAATTTTAATAGTTATTGTGAATGTATGGCAGGTCAAATATGATTTTGAAATGATCCAGAAAGCAATAATGCCAGTTCAAAGAAGCGTAAGCAGGTGAACTCTATGGGGAAAACCAATCAAAGATTCATCAATGCTATGAGTTTAAAAAGCATTGCTATAGACAATGATTGGAATAAGACACGAAACTACAGACTATCCGAGCGGTCACGCGATAACCAAACAACTGGGAATGCGGCCGCGGCCCGCCCGCGCCGACGG
>URJE01000079.1 GCA_900547965.1 uncultured Eggerthella sp.
TAGGCACGGCGTTAAGGCCGCAACCCGCAAGATCGTTGTGAGCGAGCGTGCCCGACCACATAATGTTGGCACGAGCCTCGTAGTTTTCCGGTTCGGCAATTGCCACCGGAGCCTGGTTGATGAGCGTACGGATAATGCCCGTAGCAATGTTATCGGTAACCTCGGAAGACCCTGCGCCGCTGAAGAATCGCTCGCATATGTGGGCAATCATGTCGGTTACACCCGCTGCTGTCTGATACGCGGGCAAGGTGAATGTAAGTTCAGGATCCAGGAACGAAACCTTAGGACGGATAAGATCGGAATTCACACCGAATTTCGCATCGATACTATCATTCGAAATAACACATGAGTTGGAACCCTCCGAACCCGCAGCAGGAATGGTAAGCACACACATAAGCGGCAATGCCTGATCAATGGCTGCCTTTTTGGCGAAGAAATCCCACACATCGCCATCATGGAACACGCCGAACGCAATAGCCTTCGCGCAGTCGATTGTGCTGCCACCACCAACGGGAAGTACCAGATCGACATCATGTTCCCGAGCTACAACAATGCCCTCACGCACAGAGGCCACTTCAGGGTTGGGACGCACGCCCGAAAGCTCAACGAATTCGACGCCCGCAGCTGCAAGCGATTCCTTTACGCGCGCCAAGGTTCCCGTGCGCACTACCGATCCGCCGCCATGCACAAGCAGGGCACGCTTATAGCCGAGGTCGGCAACGTGCTGCCCCACCGCGTCGGTGACACCACGCCCGAACACGAATCGGGTTGGAGAGTAAAACTCGAAATCGTTCATGGAACATCCTTTCGTCGCTTCTTTGAAGCTGTTCAATCAGCAAAAACTGAGCGATAGGCAGCAAGAAACCACCCTCTACGCCCGTATTATACGGAGCTTTACCGGGATTTGCGCGCCCTGAAAGCTAGCGGCGCGTACAAGGGAACGAGAGAAAAGCCAACCTTTAGAAGGGGCAAGAGGCCATGCAGGCTAACGGATTCCCATAACGAAAACCTCGAACAGGGAAACAACTACCAGGAAGGCGAAGTTATATGCCTCAAAGCGAGCGATAAACTTGCCGTTGCTACCCAGCCCCGACTTCTGATACTGCCGAAGGGTAATGAGCGTTGCCAAGGAAGAAATGGGCGTACCTACTGCGCCCACGTTGGTGCCAAGGGCAATGCCTGCCCAGTCGTTCGAGAAATGGCTGATCAGAATTGCACTGGGCACATTGCTGATAATCTGGCTGCTGACAAGCGAGGTCACGAATGCGCCGCAAGCATCCAAAACGGTGCTAAAGAAATCGGAAATGGCGGGGATCTGAGCAATGTTCCCGCTAAAAATGAAGAAGCAGACAAATGTCATCACCAAGGCGTAATCGGTCTTTGCGAATACCCTTCTGTCGGTAATGGCAAGAACAACGACGATAACGGTCATGCCCATCAAAAACGGCACCGCACCAACCGTCATTGCTATGCAGAGTGCAAACAAAACAACGTATATTGCAACGCGCGGCTTAGACACCTGAGTGCTTTCGGGTTTTCGGTAATGGAACTCCGCCTTCTTCACAAAGCAGCAACAAACAAGAATGAGCGCCACTGACAAAACAAGCGGAGGAGCCATAGCCGCAACGAAATCACCGAAGCTAACCCCGAACACTGTGTACAGATACAAATTGTGGGGCTTGCTGAATGGCAGCAGCATTCCGCCAAAATTGGCGGTAAGGGTGATAGCGATGAAAGCGAACGGGATCTCCGATTCGCGGTTAACCGATTTCAGAAGCACCAAAGCAAGGGGTAAGACAGCAATCAGTGTCATGTCGTTAGACAAAATCATCGAACAGCCGAGCGTAATCAGTACCAAGGCAATTACCAAGGTTCGCGTGCTGGTTACATGCTGCACCAAGGAATGGGCGACGAATTCAAGCAACCCTGAAGAATCGATGGCGGCAATTACCGCAAGAATGCTGAATAGGCAGGCCAGGGTATGCCAGTTGAAATAATCAAGATACGCAATAGAGGGAGGACCGAAAAACATCGTTACCAGAGCCGCCATCGCCGAAACCACCAGCAAAGGATTATGGGCAAGCGCCCGCTCCGCAGCGCGTTCCGCCGAGCGAGCTCGCATGCCCTCAAGATGGATGCCGTGATGCTTTACGTCTAAATCTTCAATATGTTCGCTCGGGAGTTTCATGTAGCAATTGTACGCCCAGCCAGCCTGTAAAATGAGGGGTCTAATCAGCGGAATTGTCCCATTGATATGGTGTTATGGAACACGGTGTTGCCGCCTTCCGCCTATTGTTCCCCGCCTTCTGGCCCCTCCCCTTCAAGGATGGCAATAGCCTTTGCGTATTTCTCTGCGCGACGTTGGTCTTTTTCGGTGATGCGCGGAAGCCTGGACAGGTCGCTGTTATGGCGCAAATCGGCAAGTTTCACCGCACATGCGAGCGGGTTTGACTTAAGGGAGCGAACATATTCGAGGTACGGCACCGATTCATCATGGGTAAGCAGTTTCAGCGCTTCGACAACTTCGGGTGCTACGCCTTTTCCCCGAAGATCGGCAAGCGTAAGCGGGGTATCTTCAACCACATCATGCAGCCATGCAACGGCTTTGGCGACATCGCCCTGTACGCTAGCTGCAACATGGGCAGGGTGCTCTATGTAGGGCATTCCCGCTTTGTCCACCTGGCCTTTATGGGCCGCAACCGCAATTGACTGCGCCAATTCGCCTTGAGCGTGAACCATGGTTTCCACCTAACAAAAAGCTGCAGGCCAAACCCACTGCTTACATAGAGCTGCTATTCGGACTTTGCCGGACTGTCGAACGCCCCGCACAATGAGGGCAGCGACAGCCAGATCCATAACGTTACCGCGATTGATGAACTCTTAGAATTTACCCAAGAACTTCTTCACGGTGGCTTCCTTTCCAATGGGGCTATAAAACCTGCGAACCGAAGCTATCATCTATATGCCAGGCAGACAACGGAATTACGAAAAGAAGATCGAAAAAAGAAGCAGAGCAAGCACGAATGCCGTAACGGATTTGGTGAAGGTAATAAGATCGTCGCTTGGCTCGGGGTTGAGATTTTGCCACCCCCAGCTTCCCGCAATATGCGATTGGGCATGATTTACCGTGGCACCCATCAAGTACTTCGTGAATTGGAAAATACCGTATATCAACAGGGCAAGAATAATGATGGTAACCATGGCTATCGTTTCCTTCCGTTGTGCGTTTATGCTTCGTTTTATTAACGACAACGATACGGAATCTGTAATTTTCAGGTGTACAGAATAATTCCCAGGGTATTACATGGAACAGGGGAAACCGAGTATAGAAAGAACAAAAGGAAGCCATTTTTCAGGCTTCCTTTTATAGCCACGACATGGGGATGATGGCTTCGGCAGTATAACACGGCGGACGGCAAACCGAAACGCTGCCTTCACGGAATTCCTACCGCACGCGCAACATCAAGTGCATGGCGCAAATGCCAAATCCATCAGTGTCTGCAAGTTTCTCTATGACGACCCCGCCAGATGCGCAAAACCTCAGCATTTGTCGGCATCGCTTTGGCTAAATAGTAGCGAAGCTGCTTTTTTCGCTTACTCGATTGTCTCACGGTACCTAGCAATGATCGAATCTATCTCCGCCTCGGCTTCCTCACTAACCCCCAGCTTCTTGATGCGCTCAAGGTCGGCGATCACCGCTCTTAGATGATCGGCGTATTGCTCGTCTGTCATGCCCTGCTTTTCTTCCATGGTTGAAGCTCCTTTCCCTCAAGCCGTGGCTATCATATAGCGAAATACCCATATGATAACCACGGGAATTTAGATTATCTCCGCTGTTCAAGCAGTTTTTTCCGCAGCGATAAGCCACTTAATATGCGCCGCTGCTTCCTCGTCCGCCCATCGTCTACCTGCTTTCTGGAAATACAAAAGCCCCCGAAGGACGGCTTGCGCGGCGGTAGGATTTGCGCCTACGCCTCCTCCATGCGAATGGTCTATGTCTACCTGCTTAGATCTCTTGTTTTCGTTGTCGAAGTATACGATCGCCTTCAAATCGTCACCTTCGACATGAGCGTAGACGCGAACGCGAGTCATCGTCTTCGTGAGGGTTTCGCTGGCCCGTCTGTTTTTTGAGACGAATTTAATATTCCGACGGCCAGCAAAGAGAGATGCTGACCGCCATACGGGTTCCTGGGATTGCCGCATCCATCAACATCCCACCCGCTGCTCACACCTCTGCCGCCTAATCTAGCACCCCATGTGGATAATCTTCGCGTATGCGGGGAACACCATATTGACGGTAAAATGGAATTGTTCGAACCGGAGGTGAAGAAATGATTGGAAGAGAGAAGAGATTCGAAAAAGCAGGCGATGCAATGCTTTCCAAGCAGGCGGAGATAGTGTCTGCTATGGAGCCGTTCTCGGAAACGCCGTTCGTGGTCGCTGCAACTCAAACCTATGACAGGGTTACTGGCGAACAGCTCGGTGCTCTATGCGTATACACTCATGAGGGGTTTGACTGGACTTCCGAAGACCTTTACAACTTCAAACATTACGGGTTGGTCGATTACAGCAGCGAATACGCAAAAGCCGCATTCGAGCATTTTCTTGGATTGATCTCAAAATAGCTTTTTGACTAGACAAAAACGACAAACTGATAAGAAGCCGCTTCTTCGATCTATCGACCTCGGAAACGGCTTAACGGGAAAATAAAACCCCGTTTTTGCGTGGATTCCACAAAAAGCTGAATTAGAAATCAGTCTATTGCGGTTATGGAATCAATTTCGTTAATTGGAATTGCAACATAGAAAGCCTTCTGCTTTATATCGATTTCAACTTCTTCGCCCTCGTCAACATCGGCAGCGTTACAGCAGCAGTACATCCCATCAACTACTTGCCCATCGATACACAGAACGCTTACCTGATGCCCTAAAATCGAATCCTCTATGGCGCTAAGTTCTTTCCAATCCATAGCTTGCCTTCCTCCGTATATGGAACTATATGAGTCCCTTTCTTGCTATAGTGAATCTTGAATTTCCGTGTTGGAATGTGCGTTCCGTCCTTTGTTACAACGAAGCCGACAACCCTGTTGGCAGCACAGATTTCTGTTCCTCTCCAACTGCCATCGCGCTTTGTTTCCATTTTACCCTTTCCTGCGTACCTTCGTACTAGTTCCTCCGCTTCATCTACGCTCACTATGATTCTGCTTGGTTCTGGAAAGCCGTTTCTGTTTGCAACGCTGATGTGCTGCTCGTATTCCCTGGTTCCCTTGATGTGCTTACGCTGCGCTCCTGCTCTGATGGAAAGCTTCTCCTCGTCCATCGTTCGAGCCTTGTAATCGACCCACGCCTGCTTGTTGGCATTCAGCCTGCGCCTTGTTTCTTCTAGCTGCTTTGAGCTTGCAAGCTGAACCTCTAGCCGTTTGTTCTCGTCAATGTGAACCTTTCCGTAAAGTCCGAGCCTGCGCCTTGCCGTCTCGTATGTGTACTCGCGCCATTCGCGGCGGCTCAATATCTTCGGATGCCTGCTTAGCAGAGATTGCAGCTCGCCGCGCTTGGCTTTCAAACGGCGGTTAACGTCATCCGTATCGAGCTTCATGCTGTGAAGCACCTCATGCTCGCGCTTTAGCTTCCGAATCTCGTTCTCAAGCTTCGCCTGCTCGGTGTGCAGCGCCGCCGATTCCTCAGCCGTGTACCCCGTCCCCTCAAGCGGGCCCGAGAACCGCCGCCCCGTGTTGGGATTGAACACGCGAACGCGATGACCGCAGTTGCAATCGTTGATCTGATCACCTACAACCTCCTCGAAGCTCGGGAAGCCTGCGGTGCTCGCGCCAGTGGAGTAAACGCGCCCCTCCCAGCGGTGGTGCATGTCGCGTGGGTTCGCCGTCTTGCTGACCTCGACCAAGCTGAACGAGCTTTCAGCAGCATCGAGCGTTGCCTTGATCTTCGGCTCGCGCCCCTCAGCCGCAATCGCCCTCCTTATGCCAACGTCAACGGGAACGTGGACAACCGTCCCGTCCTTGCGCGTGTACGTTGAAGCCGTCAAGCCTTTCCTAGCCCTCTTCGCTATGCCTTCCGCAAGAGCCTTCTCGTAG
>URJE01000080.1 GCA_900547965.1 uncultured Eggerthella sp.
ACACGCGAGTTATCGCAGGGGTACACCTGCACCACCAACAACCGCATGGAGCTTCTTGGAGTTATCACCGGGTTGGAAGCACTCAAACGCCCTTGCACAGTTGAAGTGCACTCCGATTCGCAATACGTGGTAAACGCCTTCAACCAGCACTGGGTTGAAGGATGGCTTAAACGCGGATGGAAAAATTCCAAGAAAGAGCCGGTTAAGAACTCCGACCTGTGGAAACGCCTTCTGGAAGCAAAGAAGCCCCACAATGTCAGCTTCCATTGGGTAAAAGGCCATGCAGGCCACCCCGAAAACGAGCGTTGCGACGAACTGGCAACTTCGGCGGCCGACGGCCCTGGAAAGATCGAAGACGAAGGCTTTGCGGGAAAATAGGAACAAGCTCCTTATTGCATGAAAAAAAGGCACCCGATTGGGTGCCTTCTCACGTTTTTCGAAAGATAAAGACCGAAGCCAATCCCTACCTCTTATTCAAGCTAGCAGATGCACCGCCGGCTTTTCCCAGCGACGCAAACGAGCAAGCTAGATAAGGCGAACTCGACGAACGCCCTCGATTTCACGAAGCTTCGCAATGGCGTCGTCCGAAGGAGCCTGGTCCATGTCGATCAGAGTATAGGCGTAATCACCACGAGCCTTGTTCATAAAGTTGGCAATGTTCACGTTGTCTTCGCCGAGGATGCTGGAAATCTGGGCGATCATGTTCGGCACGTTCTTATGAAGCAGCGCAATACGAGTAAGGTCTGCGGGGCATACACCCATATCGCATGCAGGGTAATTCACGGAGTTCGTGATGTTGCCGTTCTCGAAGTAGTCCATCAGCTCGCGAACGGCCATAATGGCGCAGTTGTCTTCTGCCTCTTCGGTGGAAGCGCCCAGGTGAGGAAGAACAACCGCGTTCTTCATCTTCATAGCGCCCGGCGTTGCAAAGTCGGTGATGTAGCGCTTCACGCGACCCGAATCCAGCACAACCTTCAGAGCAGCTTCGTCGACCAGCGTATCACGCGAGAAGTTCAGCAGCACTACGCCTTCCTTCATGAGGGAGCACATATGGGCATCAACCATGCCGATGGTGTCCTTCAGCGCGGGGACGTGGATGGTGATGTAGTCGCACGTGCGGAAGATGTCCTTCAAATCGGTGATGTAGTGAACGGGGCTGGAGATTTTCCAAGCAGCGCTCACCGAAACGAACGGATCGTAGCCATATACATCCATGCCCAGCTCGACTGCAGCATTGGCAACTTCAGCGCCAACAGCGCCCAAGCCGATAACGCCCAGCTTCTTGCCCTTGATTTCCTGGCCAGCAAACTGCTTCTTTGCCTTTTCGGCGGCCTTGGTGATGTTTTCGTCATCCGCATTTTCGCGGCACCATTCGATACCGCCCAAAATGTCACGACTGCCCAGCAAAAGCGCGCAAAGCACGATTTCCTTAACAGCGTTGGCGTTTGCACCAGGGGTGTTGAAGACCACGATGCCTTCATCGGCACAGCGATCGAGCGGAATGTTGTTCACGCCAGCGCCCGCGCGCGCAATGGCGCGAAGACCAGCGGGGAATTCCATATCATGCATGGCGGCACTGCGAACAAGAATGCCCTCTGCTTCATCCAGTGAATCGGTGAGTGAATACGCCTTAGGATCAAGCAAATCGGTACCTTGGGCGGAAATGTTGTTCAAGCAATGAATGAGCCTCATGCAGGATCTCCTAACTACCATGCATTACGAACCAGTAAACGGGTTTTATGATAATAAAAAAGGCACCCGATTGGGTGCCTGATTTGTAAATGGTGCGGGTGAAAGGACTTGAACCTTCATGAGCCGAAGCTCATACGGACCTGAACCGTACGCGTCTGCCAATTCCGCCACACCCGCATGTGCAGCTTTTGCGCAAGTGGTAGACTATCTTAGTTGCCCACCCGATGCAAGGAAAATTTCAACTTTCTTGAAAATTATTATTGTGCTGCTGCGTTCCCCTAGGGTTTTGACGATGCTGTTGCCAATAGGGATTCAGCAGAATCCGCTTTGCGCTCGACCGTCTTGCATTTTGAAATGCCGCGCAGAATACGAAGAACCGTAACGCTCACATGCAATTCCCCAGTTTTCAGATCTGCAAGTTCTTACAGCACCAAAACAAGGCAAAGCACGATTACCGAAACGCACAGCACCAGCGTTTCGGCCTTACGCATGCGGTGTTCTTTCAAGCTGCTTCGGCTCCCTGCCCCGAAAGCGCGGCTCTGTACCGCAAAGGCCACTGCATCAGCGCGTCTGAATGCACTGGCAAACAGGGGCGTGAACACCGAAAGGTACGCACCTAAACGAGCTACCACACCGCCGGAAAAGTTCGCTCCCCGTGCCTGCTGGGCTGCTTTTAAGCGAGCGAATTCCGTTTGAAACAAGGGAATGAAGCGAAACGTCATACCCAGCGCCAGAGCCAGGTTGTCGACGTGCAGTCCCAGCTTCGCCAGGGGATGAAGCAACGAGCGCACGCCTTCGGTTAGGTCTGTTGGCGATGTGGTGCGCATAAGGGCAGCAGTACCCAGCATTAAGCAGCAAAAACGCGTCACCGATTCTGCCGCGAAAGCCAAGCCGCCTTGCGTGATTGCAAGGGGGCCCACACAAGCAAGAACGGCGCCCGATCCGTTGAAGAGGACGTCCATCACAACCACCAGCACGATAAGCCACACGAATGGACGCAGTGTGCGCAGCGCATTGCGCGCACTGAAGCGCGCAGATGTAAGCGAAAGAACCGTTGCCACGCCAACAAGCGCAAGCCCTGCGATGTCATGGGCTGTAAAAGCCGTGATGAAGAAAAGTACGACGAACAGAATCTTGATTCGAGCATCCAGCTTGTGGGCAAATGTGCTGCCTGCGCAATACACGCCGAAGCCGCTGCCCCGCGCCTGGGATTCTTTGCCTTTGTTGATGTTTTTCGCCTGGCCAACCTGCGTTTTTGCCCCAAATGAGGCAAGTCCCCTTGACACATTATCTGATCCGTTGCGCAATGCGCCGAAGAGACCCGCTCCCTCTGGAACGCGGCCTGGCACAACACTGGCAGCAACGCAGCCGGTAAGTGCGCCGGTGATACATGCGGCAACAGCCAAAGGCGGCAGGCTTATCAGAATAGCGGGCGTGCCCAACATGAAGCACGCAACGGCAATCTGGCCCATGTTGTGCAAGATGGCAGAAGCCATGCTTACCACCACAACGCTTATGCCCGGCACCTTCGCCAGCAACGCTGCCGAGGCAAAGGCCAGCACCGTACCGCCCAAACTGTAGGCCAGCATAACGGGCGAACCGAACAAGAAGCCTGCGGCCAGCACCTTCACTACCGAAACCGCTGCCGCTGTTTTCGTATCGAAGCAGAACAGGGCAACCACCACGGCCACGTTGGGCAAGCCCAGCTTCACGCCGGGCAACGCCGTGGGCAGTGGGATCATGGTTTCCACGTAGCTCAAGATCAACGCCAGCGCAGAAAGCAGCGCGATACGCGACAGGCGCTGAGCCGATGCGAAATCGGGCGCATACCCGCCCTGGATGCGCGACGAAGCGCAAGCGCCATTGCGGGCCCTCGTTTCCCCTGCCGCAGAAACGCCCTGGGCAGCAAGGCCCTGCCGAAAAGCCACAGGCACGTTACGAGCCCATCACGTCATATTCGGAAGAAGTGCCTTCGCCCACCACATCGACCGTAAGTTTATGGGGCAAGCACACGATCTGCTGCCCTGCGTGCGAAATGGCGCCCTGCGTCACACAGTCGTGGTTGGGACAGTCAGCATCGGAAACCGAAACCGAGCCATCGTTCACTTGGATAACGTTCGTGCCCAAGTCGGTGGTAACCACCAAAACGTCGTTCTTGTCCAGGGGCATGGTGTACTCGGAGCCATCCGATGCGTGCATTACCGCATTACGCGCTTCCACCGACTGGCCGAAGGCATTGGTAGCCAAGGAAGTGCCAGCCACCACCGCCACAATAACCAGGGCAAAGAGCGCATTCATCTTTTTTCGGGACACGTTGTTCGCATGCGTTTTCGTCATTGCGTTCTCCTAGTTCTTTTCAAGCTTGAAGGCTGAACCGTTCGATTTCGTTGCCGTTCCCGCATCATCCACCAGCACGCATTCGAAGCGGTTGTCCGATTCGACCAGTCGCATTGCCGCATCGTGGCCCATCAGGAACAGGATGGTGGAATAGGCATCGGCGGTGGCAGAACTGGTGCAGGTGATGGAAGAGCTTTCCAAATCGGTTTGGGCCGGATAGCCCGTTTTCGGGTCAAGGATGTGGTAGTAGAACACGCCGCCCTGCTCAAACCCACGCTCATACAAACCGCTGGTAACCACCGATATATCTTCCGCTTCTATGGAAGCAATGGTGCTGTTCACCTGGCCATTCGGGTCTTGCACGCCCACGTTCCAGGCATCGCCGTCGAAACTTTTGCCTATCACGTATACGTTGCCGCCCAAGCTGATGGAAGCACTTTCGCAGCCGCCGTTGCGCAACATGCCCACGATGTCGTCGGTGATGTAGCCCTTGGCGATACCGCCCAAATCGATCATGGCTTCAGGATCGGCCAACGTCACGGTAGAGCCTTCCACCATTACCCCACGGTAGTCGATATGGCGCACCGCTTCGGCAATGGCCGCATCGGACGGTTTCACGCCGTTGACGAAATCCCACAGCGAGGAAACAGCACCGATGGTGACGTCGAATAAACCGTTCGACTCTTCGGCGTACTTCAGCGCCTGCGTAATACAATCTGCCGTTTCGCTTGCCACCTGGATCGGAGCACCTTTGGCATGGTTGATGTTCCACACATCGCTGCCTTCAACGGTGCGGGAAAACTTGTCCTCAAAATACTGCAGGCGATCGCTTACCTGATTCAGCAAGTCAGCACTGCAGGCGGCACTGATTTGGATAACCGTATCGAACAGGAACAGCGTTGTCGACTGGATCTCATCGTCGGAATAGATTTTACCTTCCCCCGAAGCAGTTTGGGAACTTGAGCAACCCGAAAGAAACAGGGGGAACGCGCATGCCGCAGCGGCGCTGAGCGCCATCGCGAGGAAGCCACGACGGGAAACCGAAGCATGCTCAAGCAGCTGAACCGCATTGGAAGCATCCCCCTGGCTCAACGTATATGTTTCTGTTTCCCTGCTGTTTTCCAAGGCCTTCCCTTCTGTTGCGTTCACAAGTAATACCGACCTTGCGGCCCTTGCCGCTGTTGCAAGCTCATGCAATCGGGGCCCGAGCCTTCAAGATCCAGGCTTACGGGTGCGAATGTCAGTTCCCGTCCTGCACCTGCAGGCCCTCGTCAATTCAAGATTGATTGTAAGCCATGGTAAACT
>URJE01000081.1 GCA_900547965.1 uncultured Eggerthella sp.
GGGATGCCGAAGCGGGCGAGGTCCTACCGCGCGACAGGGAGGCAACCAGCCTCTTCATCCTTCCTGGCTACGAGTTCCATGTGGTCGACGCGATGGTAACCAACTTCCATGTTCCCCGTTCGACTCTGATGATGCTTGTAAGCGCATTCTCAAGCCGAGACAACATCATGAAGGCCTACCGCCACGCCATTAAGCACAAGTACCGCATGCTTTCCTTCGGCGACGCCATGTTCATCGAATAGTATCAAGGCCCCATCGCTTCTCTAAGCGATGGGGCCTATCAGTAACACCGCATCGAGCATGTCCGTTTCGCGCCAAACGCTAACATGCCCTATCCCCACCCTTAACCAGTGCCTTACCGCCACGCCAAAGGCTCTTGCAAGGCACATGCATCCACTGCGAAAGGAGGCCGTTCGCAAAACGGACCCAAACAATGGAAGATATGAAAATCGCCGTTCTCATCGACGCCGAGAACATCTCAAGCAAATACGCAAGCATCATCCTTCAGGAAGCGTCCAGCATGGGCAACCTGATATACAAGCGCATTTACGGCAATTGGACTACCCCTACGCTCAACTCGTGGAAAAAGGAATTGCTCGACAACGCCATCCAACCAATTCAGCAGTACAGCAACACCGTGGGCAAGAACTCATCGGATTCCGCCCTCATCATCGACGCGATGGATCTCCTGTATCAAAAACGCCTCGACGCCTTCTGCATCGTTTCATCCGACAGCGATTTCACGCGCTTGGCGTCGCGCCTGCGCGAATCTGAGATGTTCGTATTGGGCATGGGAGAGCAGAAAACGCCACGCGCCTTCATTAGTGCTTGCAATAAGTTTGTCTACCTCGACCTTCTGCATAAGGCAAGTGCCAACGCCGCAAAGGGCAAAAAAGCGAAGAGCAGCAAGAAGAAGCAGGGTGACCAAATCTTCCCTAAGCCCCCGAAAATCACAACCGAGGCAACTTCCTCGAAAGTCGAGGAATCCACCAAAGCCCAAAATCATAACAGCGAAGAAAAAACCTCGCAGCATCAGCCCCAAATTGAACAGAAAATCGCAGTTAAGCAAGAGCGTGATACCCATGTCGAACACGAACTCGCTGACGAGGACTTCAACGGACTCGATATCATCACCGTGGAAACCGCTCTGCGCGAAATCGCCGAAGAGTTCAGCGGCGACGATGGCTGGATCCTTTCTTCGAGCTTGGGAGCACGCCTGGCCAGACGCTTGCCGGACTTCGATACGCGCAACTTCGGCTTTAAGAAGTTCGTGCCTTTCATCGAGTCGCTCAGCTTCTTCGAAAGCAAAAGCGTAAGGGAATCGGAGAACTCGGGCGTGAAAACCGTCTATTTCCGCCTGATCGAGGAATAAGGTTAGCGAGCTGCCTCGTCGGCAACACGAACCGCATATTCCAAAGCAGCTATCGCTGGTTCCACCGAATCCAGTTCAATACCACCGTAACTCACCAAAAAACGCCGCACGGGGCCCGGTTCCGCTGCGGCGCTTTTGCTATAGAACAGGGACAACGGCACGATGCGCCCCCCCTTGGCTTGTGCGGCATCGACAAATTCCCGCTCCCAACGGCTGCCTGCAGAAAGACCGGCAGTCCAATGCTGGTTGTCTGCATTTTCGACGGCTGCATCGTCGAATCTATAGCGCATGGCATGTCCCTGCAATGCCGATTTGCGCACCTCGGGTGTTTTGACGTCGGTGGATATACCCATGATGAAATGGATGCCGGCATCCTGCTCTTCAATGCTGACCCTTCCAGAAAAGGAGCTTCGCTGAAAAGCGGAAACCAAGGCATCGCGCACCGAGCGGTAATAGGTGCGCAACCTGTTTACATGGCGTTCGTAGTCGCCGCTTTCAATAAAGCGCGCCAAGGCCAGCTGATCGATGGCGCTGACGGTGCATGAATAGAACCCCAGTTCACGCCTAAAGCGATCTGCCAATGCGGGCGGCAAAACCAGATACCCGACACGAAATGCCGGTCCAAGGCTCTTCGAGAAGGTATTGGCATAAATCACCTTCCCCGTTGCATCGATACTTTGAAGTGAGGGGATAGGACGTCCTGTAAGGCGGAACTCGCAATCGTAGTCGTCTTCAACAAGGTACCGATTATCCTTAGCGGAAGCCCAGCCCAAAAGCTCGTAGCGTCGCCCAATCGAAGTCACAATGCCCGTAGGAAACTGATGCGACGGCATCAGATGCAAAACATCGGCGCCCGAATCGACGACGGATGCCATATCGATACCGTTTTCATCCAGGGGAATATGCGAAAGCTCGACATTATTCGCCTCATAGATTCGAGAGAGTCGCAAATATCCTGGGTCTTCAACGCCATAATGAAGATTGCGCCCCAGCAACTGCACGAGCCAGTTGTAGAGCACCTGCGAACCGGCCCCCACAACAATACATTCGGGATCAACCTCCATACCACGAAACCCGCGAAGATGGTCGGCAATAGCTTTGCGCAAGCGGAGTGCACCAGCAAACCCCGTTTCACCCACCAGCATACGTTCCGATTCGCGCGTCAGGGCATCTCTCAACGATTTTGCCCATGCCGCATAGGGGAACATGCCCAAGGGCACCGATGAGCCCGTGAAATCAGCAAATGCCGCTTTGCTGCTGAAGCCGCTTTCGTCAGAAATACCCACCGACGACACCGCGGACTGCCCGCCCGCTTCCAGCCCGCTCTCGGAACGCTGCCCCACAGCTGCCAACGAAGCATAGGCCTGCGCCAAACCCTCTTCGGGAAGCAGGCTGCCATCAGTCGAACACACCGCTCCTACCGAAGATCGCCCGGCACCGGAAAATGACGGCTTACAACCGGGAACAACGCCAGAAGAACTTAGATCGCATGCGAAATAGCCCCGTCGCGGTTCTGCCCTCAAATACCCTTCCGCAATAAGCTGCGAATACGCACCCTCTACCGTAATCAAACTCACGCCCAAATGACACGCAAAGCTGCGCTTAGAGGGGAGCTTTTCCCCCGGCGCAATGGCGCCCGTCTCAATATCGGCGCGAATGCAGCGATACAGATACTCGTACAGGCTCAATTCACCCTTGTTTGAAAACGAATAGGTAAGCATCCGAAGCTCTTTTCCGTTCTAACGGCAATGCTGATCTTATTTCATCTGGTTATATTCTGGTCATATCATTATTACCAGTATTGGGTATACCTGCAATACCACAACACTTCTACCCTTTCATTCGTTATCAAAAGCGACTCAAACGCGTTAACAAAGCGCGTCCGCATCAAACGATTCAAGGAGAACGAACATGGCAGAAGCAAACACCCCCGAAGAGCAGGTTAAACTGAACCGTCAGCTGGCACAGATGCTCAAAGGCGGCGTAATCATGGATGTAACCACGCCCGAGCAGGCACGCATCGCCGAAGAGGCAGGCGCCTGCGCTGTTATGGCGCTTGAGCGCATCCCTGCCGACATCCGCGCAGCTGGTGGCGTCTCCCGCATGAGCGACCCCAAAATGATCAAGGGCATCCAAGAAGCCGTTTCCATCCCCGTTATGGCAAAATGCCGCATCGGTCATTTCGTCGAGGCTCAGCTGCTTGAGGCTATCGAGATTGACTACATCGATGAATCCGAAGTGCTCTCGCCCGCCGACGACACCTATCACATCGACAAGACCAAGTTCTCAGTTCCCTTCGTTTGCGGAGCACGCGACTTGGGTGAGGCTCTTCGCCGTATCGCCGAAGGCGCAACCATGATCCGCACCAAGGGCGAACCCGGCACGGGCGATGTTATCCAGGCGGTTCGCCATATGCGCAAGATGAACCAGCAGATTCGTCACGTTGTCTCGCTTCGCGAAGACGAGCTCTTCGAAGAGGCGAAGCAGCTTGCCGTCCCTGTAGAGCTGGTTAAGTACGTGCACGAAAACGGCAAACTGCCCGTTGTCAACTTTGCCGCCGGCGGCGTAGCAACTCCCGCCGATGCCGCCCTTATGATGCAGCTGGGCGCCGAAGGCGTATTCGTTGGTTCCGGCATCTTCAAGTCGGGCAACCCCGCAAAACGCGCACAGGCTATCGTTAAAGCGGTTACCAATTACACCGATGCAAAGCTTATCGCCGAGCTTTCCGAAGATCTCGGTGAGGCTATGGTGGGCATCAACGCCGACGAGATCGAGCTCATCATGGAAGAGCGCGGTCGCTAATGACTGTCGCCATCCTGGCTCTTCAGGGAGCCTTCATAGAGCACAAGAAGAAGCTTGAGGCGCTTGGGGCCGAATGCTTCGAAATACGTCAGGCATCCGATTTGGAGCGCCCCTTCGACCGTTTGGTGCTTCCTGGCGGTGAAAGCACGACGCAGGCCAAGCTTTTGCATGAACTTGGGCTGATGGACCCCCTGCGCAAACGCATCGAAGAAGGCATGCCGGTGCTGGCCACCTGTGCCGGGCTTATCCTTTTAGCTGAAACGGTAGACGGGACGGGCGATCTGGATAATCTGAATCCCGCCGCCGCCAAAAATCGCCTGCAGGTTAAGGGGTTTGGCACCATGCCCATTACCGTGCGCCGCAATGCCTACGGCCGTCAGTTGGGCAGCTTTCACGCTTATGGGTCATTTGGCGAAATGGACAACGTTCCCATGACGTTCATCCGCGCTCCATTCATCACGGAAGTCCGCAAAGGCTGCAATGTTCTAGCCACATGCGAAGGCAACATCGTAGCCGTGCAGTATGGCAAGCAGCTGGGCATGGCATTCCATCCTGAGCTCGATGACGACAGCCGCATCCACGAACTGTTTCTCTCTTTGTAGCTCCCAAGCGCAAGCGCAGTTCCGCCAATACCTAAAGGCCCCTGTTCCGAGAGTCGAAACTCGAAACAGGGGGCCTTGTTTTCGCTCCAATAATTGGGGATCAGTTAGGCTTGCGCTCTTCGGCTTCGCGCATCGCCCTGTCGATATCCTTTACCATTTCTTCAGCACAAGGGCATCGATCGGGGTTATGGGCACTGCACCCGCC
>URJE01000082.1 GCA_900547965.1 uncultured Eggerthella sp.
ATCACTTCTTTTGATGTTCAGGAAACGGGGTCCTTTACAGATTTGGGGTGCAGTTCACTGCCGAACCCCGTTTGCGTAGATAAGCTTTGATTCTCTGACCTAACTGAGTCCTAGCCAGAGGGCAAGTTTTGGAGCGTATCCCATGATGAAGATGATCACAATCAGAACAGGAATGCCGTAGGAAACCCATATACGGGACCAGGCAGGGAACTTAATGCCGATGCCGGTGTCTGCTTCCTTCAGGAAGTTATCCCAGCCCCAACCGTAACGACGGGTGCAGAACAGCACAAACACCAGTGCGCCCAAAGGCAGCATGTTGTTGGACACAATGAAATCTTCAATGCTTTGGATATCGCCGATAGCGGGAATGGTTACCCCTGAGAGCACGTTGAAGCCCAGCGCGCAGGGAAGGCTCAGTACCAGCACCAGAATACCGTTAATGGCAACCGCGCGGCGTCGGCTAATCTCCCATTTGTCCATGCTGAAGCTGATGAGGTTCTCGAACACCGCAATAACCGTTGAAAGTGCTGCAAAGCTCATGAAAATGAAGAACAGTGCACCCCAAAGGCTGCCAAGCGGCATTTGGGCGAATACCAAGGGGAGCGTTACGAATACCAGCGAAGGGCCGGAATCGGGCGTTACCCCGTAAGCAAAGCATGCGGGGAAGATAATGAGTCCTGCAAGTATGGCAACTACGGTATTGAGGGCAGTTACCGAAACTGCTTCACTCATCAGGCGTCGATCCTTATTGATATATGAGCCGAAGATCTCCATGGCAGCGATACCCAGAGAAAGCGAGAAGAACGCTTGGCCCATTGCCGCGTAAACCGCTTCTCCGAACGTTGCTATGCCACCTTCAAACATACGGCTGAAATCAGGGATAAGGTAGAACGCGATGCCCTCTGCACCGCCGGGAAGGGTGGTGGTGCGGATGCACAGCACAATCATTACTACAAACAGGATAGCCATAAGCCATTTGGTGATGCGTTCTACACCTTTCTGAAGGCCTAGGCTGCATACGGCAAAACCAATAGCGATAGCAGCGATCATCCAGCCGATAAGTTCACTTGGGTTGGCAAGAAGCGCGTTGAATACATTGCCTGCCACTTCAGTGTTTGCCCCATCAAAGGTTCCTGTTGCCATCTTGGGGATATAGGCAAGCATCCAGCCGGCTACGGTGGTGTAGAACATCATAAGCAGCATGCAACCAATATAGCCCCACCACGAAAACCAGTGGAACCGACGTTTTGGCTCCAGGATGTCAAAGGCTTTCGCGGCGCTTTTTTGGCTGGCTCGTCCTACTGCGAATTCCATAACCATAACGGGTAGTCCGAGGATGACGAGGAACACCAGATACAGGAGCACGAATGCCCCTCCGCCGTATTCACCGGTGATGTAGGGGAAGCGCCATACATTGCCGATGCCGATGGCGCAGCCAGCGGCGATGAGGATGAACCCGATGCGTGAGGCAAAGTGCTCACGTGAGCTTGCGGCATTTGCCGCAGTGTCGAATGCTTTGTTAGTCATAGGTGATAGTCCTGTAATCAGATTAATGCGAAACGTTCAAAATTTTATCATGCAGAACATGTTCAGAGGGGCGATCTCTGACGGGGAAAGGTCGGAAGGCTCTGGCTGATGTGCCAAGGGCAAGCTGGACCATCCGAGCGTTGCTAACGGCACTGCTTTGGTGCTGTATGCCTTTAGAGCTGAAACGGTTCATGGCGTTTTGCCGAATGTGCGTCAAGCAGACATGATGGCTCGTGCCATGCATCAACTTCGTTGCAGAAAAAAGCCCCTGGATTGCTCCAGGGGCCATTCGGTGCTGAAGATGCGTTTCGCGCATTTAGCTATTTTGCCAGGCCAACTTCCTTGAAGTAAGACTCAACATCGTCTTGCCAGGTAGGAAGTTCGGCTCCGAACATTTCCAGCATCAGGCTTTCGAGTTCGACCTGCTCTGCGGTGACCAGATCCGATTCGGGCACCAAAATAGTGTTGGCATCGTAGCCGCAGGTGTTGAGAACGTGGGAGAGGAACTCGTAGCGGCTTGCCATGCCGCGACTGGTAACGTGAAGCACGCCGGTTGCCTTGCGGTTGATGGCTTTGATTAGGAAGTCAACATAGGTGGAAATAGAGGTTGGCGAAGCAAACTGATCGGTGCGCGCGACAACGGTTTTGCCGGCAGCTGCAGCGTCAAGTGCGTCTTTTACCTGTCCGCCGTCGATGCTGTATACCCAGGAAGAGCGGATGATGAGGTGGTTGGGCGTGGTGTCGCGCACCATTACCTCACCTGCGCGCTTCGACTTTCCATAAGGCGTTTCGGGGTGGGGCGTGTCGAATTCGTTGGCGGGTTCCGCCATGCGTACGGGGAATACGTCGTCTGTTGAGATCTGCACCATAAGGGCACCAACATTATTAGCGGCAAGTGCAACATTACGAGCGCCAAGAGCGTTAACTTCGTAGGCATGGATGCGGTTGGACAGGCCGGTTACTGCGCGTGAAATACCTGCGCAGTTGATAACCACATCGGGACGCAGGTCTTGCGCGAAAGCGTCGATGCGCTCGGGGTCGGTGACCATCAGTTCCTTGTCGGTGCCAACAACGGTGCAATTGTACGTGGCCTTTAAGCGCTTGACGATTTCGCGACCCAGAAAGCCTTTGCAGCCAGTGACCCAAATGGTTTCTTTGTAATCCATATCGTTCCTATCGTAGAAGTGCGTTGTGAGTAGGGCAGTGGCTGGCGCATATGCGCCAGCCCTGTGATTTTAACGCCAAATCGTCGGCTGATGTGGCGTAACGGTAAAGCTTAGGCGGTCGCTTTCGTTCCTTTGTCTTTCTTGCCGTGAATAAGCTTCTGGTAAGCGAATACGCCGAACACAAACAGGAAGCCGATAGCATTGATGCCGAGGGAGGCTATACCGTCTGCTTCGGACATGGGGATCATGATGGCAACGCCGGCGACAATGGCGAGTACTCGCAGTACGGGATTGATCTTGCCGAACAAGTAGCCCTGGAAACCTGCGGCAACGCCGAACAGGCCGAATAAAGCCATTGCCGTGTTGAGGACGACCATGTAGGGCTCAACAGGGACTTGCATGATAAGGGCAGGGCAGAAGGCGAACACGAACGGAACAATGTACGCCGCGATGCCCAAGCGCGATGCGGTTACAGCGGTCTTCATCGGCTTCGACTTTGCAATAGCACTGCCTGCGTAGGCTGCCAGGGCAACAGGGGGCGTAATGTCTGCCAGGATGCCGAAGTAGAACACGAAGAAGTGAGCGCATACCAGCGGCACGCCCAATTGAATCAAGATGGGGGCGCAGGTGGCAGCCATGATGCAGTAGTTTGCCGTGGTGGGAACACCCATGCCCAGAACGATGCAGCAGAGCATGGTGAGAACCAGGCCGATGATAAGGAAGTCGCCAGCAGCAAGAACGATTGCGTTGATGAGCATGGAGGCTAGGCCGGTAACGGTGATGCAGCCAGCAATCATGCCGGCGAGGGCGCATGCTACGGCAACGGCAATGGAGTTGCGGGCGCCTGCAGCGAAAGCATCGGCTGCGGTCCACAGGGCTGTTTTGCAGGTTTCGAGCAAGACGCTGCCGAAGGTGTCTTCTTCGGTGCGCTCTTCCCAGTTGGTGAGCAGGAAGTGGACGAAACCGATAACAAATGCCACGAAGATGGAGATGGCGGCAGATACAGCCATGGTATAGATGCCCGCCGATACGATCCAAACAAGAACGACAAGAGGAATGATGAGATAGCAGTTCTTCAGCAGGTAGATCCAGGTGGGAAGTTCGTTGAAGGGGATGCCCTTCAGGCCACGTGCCCTTGCTTCCAGATGCACGGTGCAGAAGATGCCGCCGAAGTACAGAAGCGCGGGGATGATGGCGATGGTGGCAACCTGAATGTAGGGGATGCCCATGTATTCAGCCATAAGGAAGGCAGCAGCGCCCATGATGGGAGGCATGATCTGGCCGCCCGTGGAGGATGCAGCTTCTACCGCACCTGCGAATTCGGGACGATAGCCAGTCTTCTTCATCATAGGGATGGTCACCGAACCAGTGGTAACGGTATTGCCAACCGAAGAACCGGAAACCATACCGCACAGTGCAGAGGAGATTACGGCAACCTTTGCCGGGCCGCCGGACGACCAGCCAGCCAGGCGGTTTGCGAAACTGATGAAGAAATTTGCGATGCCAGTGCGCTCAAGGAAGGCGCCGAAGATGATAAACAGCACGATGTAGGTGTAGCACACGTTGGTAGGAGTGCCGATAACGCCGCTGGTGGTGTAGAACAGCTTCTGCACGATGTTGCTCAATGCTCGGTAGGCATCGGCGCCATGGCTGAACTGCCAGTAGAAGGCATAGATCAGCAAGCAGCCCACCACCACGATGATCGGGATGCCAACGCAGCGGCGGCAAAGCTCGATAAGTACAGCAATGCCGCAGATACCCAGAACCACCTCGAGGGTGCCAATACGGGTGCCCATCATCATGATATCGACCGCATTAACCGAGAAGTACACGAACGACCCAGCGCCTACTACCATAAGGACGATGTCGTACCATGGGATATGGTTGGGGGAGTGGCCCGTTTTCTTAACGGGATACATCAGGTAGCCGATGATGATGACGAATGCCAAGAAGCGGGCGAGGCGTGTCTCGGCTTGTTCGACGCTGAACAGCGTCATAAGCAGGCAGTAGACCGAAAACAGAACCATCACCGAAGTGATGACGGCTTTCGGGACGCCCTGCCAGATGCGCGTGTTCGACTCGCGGTCGTACTTGCGCATGACCTCGTCGACGTTGACGTCTTCGTTGGAAGGTACAACGGTTTCATCCTTTTTGACGTCGCTTTTCTTCCTGATGTTCATCTTGTCTGTTCCAAATATGCTCATAGCTCTCCTTAAGGGGGACGATTTGCACATGCTTTGGGTGCGAGGTGCGT
>URJE01000083.1 GCA_900547965.1 uncultured Eggerthella sp.
GGAGTAAAACGGCAAAGAAAAAGCCTCCGTCCCAACATGGGAACGGAGGCTCGATTACCGTATTTACTCACCGCCGTCGCTGGTGGCTTTGCCGTGTGTCGCATATGAAACGAAACTCAGCGGCACGGTGCGGCACTAAAAAATGCAGGTCAAAGCCCTATTGGCTACTCCCACTCCACGGTGCCAACGGGCTTAGGCGTCAGGTCGTAGCAGACGCGGCAGATGCCGGGAACTTCTGCAGTAACGCGTGCGGTGATGCGCTTCAGCAGCGCCCAGTCAAGCTCTGGCACCTCGGCTGTCATTACGTCAACGGTGTTGATGCAGCGAATGATGCAGGGCCAGTCGTATGCGCGCTTCCCTTCGCGAACGCCGGTCGCACGGAAGTCGGGCACTACGGCGAAGTACTGCCAGATGGTGAGTCCTGCTTTGTCGATTTCCTCGCGCACGATAGCGTCGGCATCGCGCAGTGCTTCCAGGCGGTCGCGGGTGATGGCGCCCAGGCAGCGCACGCCCAGGCCGGGGCCGGGGAAGGGCTGGCGCTCAACCATGTTTTCGGGCAGGCCCAGTTCGCGGCCCACTACGCGCACCTCGTCTTTGTACAGCAGCTTAACGGGCTCGCACAGCTCGAACTGCAGGTCGTCGGGCAGGCCACCTACGTTGTGGTGGGCCTTCACGCCGTCCTGCGACTCAAGGATGTCGGGGTAGATGGTGCCCTGAGCCAAGAAGCTTACCTCGTTGCCAACCTTGCGAGCTTCCTCTTCGAATACGCGGATGAACTCAGCGCCGATGATCTTGCGCTTGGTTTCGGGCTCTTCTACGTCAACCAGCTTGTTCAGGAAGCGGTCGGTTGCGTCTACGTACACCAGGTTTGCGTCCATCTGGTTCTTGAATACGTCAACAACCTGCTCGCTTTCGCCTTTGCGCATAAGGCCATGATTTACGTGTACGCAGATAAGCTGCTTGCCAATAGCCTTGATCAGCAGTGCAGCAACAACGGAGCTGTCAACACCGCCGGAAAGGGCCAGCAGGACCTTTTTGCTGCCGATCTGCTCGCGAATTGCAGCAATTTGCTCATCGATGAATGCCTGGGCGAGTTCAGGGGTGGTGATACGAACCATGTCGTCAGGGCGCTTATTGGGATCCATGCAGAGCTCCTTTAAATTCGGACGGAATGCGTCGCTAACACCACGGCGCATATTTCATGTCTGTTAATTATATCCAGTTGGGAACATTTTTCCCTGATTGGGTAATGTGTTTGCTCCGAAATCGATTCGGAGCTTCTGCCACTCTGCGGATACGGATCGGAATTAATAGTTTCGCCTACGTTTTATCCTGCTATTTGCATACGCAGCACTTCCCAGCGCCACTATGGCGGCTATAAGCAACGTGTAGCAAAAACCGGCACTTGTGCCGTCTGCCGTGTTGGGGGAAGGCGAATCTGCTTCCTGTTCAGTTCCAGATTTGTTGTTAGAGTTAACCTGCGACTTATCGTCGCCATTTGCTCCGCCCTGATCGCTATTGTCTGGCGCGGACGGAGTGTTACTCTTCTCAACGAATTTCCAGGAACCGGTGAAGGTTACATTTCCCTCTGAATCTGCCGTAGTCATATCGGCAATGGCTGAATCCCTGTCGTAGCCTATAAAAATCCAGGTGCCGTTGGCAACTTCTACGGTCGTTTGGGAGGGCACAGTAGCGTTCAGTGCATCGTTGTACACATAGTTGTTTGTGTCTTTTGGAAGTACCGCTAAAACCTCGTCCGGCAACTGTTTGCCCGAAGAAGCGCAGCTGAACGCATGCTTGACGTTGAACTTCTTGAAGGCTTTTTTGAATTGAGCCTTGTATACAACGTCGCCCGTGACATCTCCGATCGTGGTGTGCCATGAGTCGAAATAATAGTTGTAGGTGTCGTCTGACGGTTTGGTGGGGGTGGGAATGGCAATTTGGTCGGCTTTTGTTCCAACGGCGTAGTGGTTTTCGCTGTAAATCAAGCTACCGTCTTCATTCGTGAAGGTAACTTTTGCAAGAGTGGGGTTGTTTGCTGCAATTAGGCAGACCTTGTTTCCGGATTCGATGCTTTCATAGTTGGTGTAATCGTTACGTTCGTCTTTCGACTGGGCGGTGTAGCGAAATGTCTCGTCGTCTAGGTACCAGCCATCGATTTTCTGGTTGGTCGCATCATCGGGCTTCCCAAGGTATTGTTCATTCATGTCTTTTGCGGCCGACAATTTTGCAATGGAGCCGTCCAGGTAGACGTCGGAAGCCGCCTTGTCTGCGGTGTTGTTGCACAGTTTGGTGTTGGTGATGGTGGTGCCTGCACCTTCGCCGGAATTCGATTCTGCGGCAAAGCCTCCGCCGTAATTTGCTGCCTTGTTGCCCGTAATGGCGCATCCGTCAATGGTCAAGCTGGTGAAGTTGCCATACGATGCAACGCCGCCGCCTAATGCGGCGCTGTTCTTTGTTATCGTGCAATTACAAATTTCAGCTGCGGCAGGTGATTTCATCATCACTGCAAGCACGCCGGCTCCATAGCCTTCGTCCTGGTTAGCTGTGTTATTGGTTATGGTGGTGTTCTTAAGGAATAAGCCCGGTTTTTCGGTAGCGCCTACGTTCGGCGTGTCGGCGCACAGGCCGTATGCTGCGGCGTAGAAATACGCGGAAGAAAGAACGCCTGCGCCATCGTTCGCTTCGTTTCCGCTGATGGTACCGCCAAGGATTTGTGCGGAGCTTTGAAGGTTGCCCCATCCGCCATTCTGGATTTCATCGATTGACGCAACAACAGCAACGCCGCCGCCCATTTCGTTGGCCTTGTTGTTCGAAATGGTCCCGCCTGTCATGACGAACGAAGATCCGCCAGAAACGTACACGCCGCCGCCGGCAGACGTGATAATGCGGGAGTCCATGCCGTAATCCGAGGCTTTGAAGGAAGAAGTGGCGTAGCAATTCTTGATTTCGCCAGCGTTCATTACGAACGAGCCGCCGTAAATTACTGCAACACCGCCGCCGTAGCACATGGAACCGCCGGTGATGCCGCAGTTATCAATAGTGCCGCCGTACATATGGAAGGTGCCACCCTGCACGGTTACGCCGCCGCCAAAATAGTTATCGCCTTTACGGTCGGCAATGGTGACGCCGGGGTGCATATTGCACGTGCCTTGGATATACAACAGGCCAGGTACATCGTTGCTCTGTTCGTTTCCGCCGCTAATTTTCAGCGTGTCGCTACCATCTGCCGCGCCCAAGTTCAATTGCGCTCCCGACTGTACGGAAATCGAGCTGTACTGACCAAGTGTAATGGTGTGTCCGTTGCCAACAATGGTTACAGGCTGCGAAGAGGAGAATGAGGCTCCTCCAGTTTGAATGTCGTCGGTGAGCTCAATAATGTACTCGCCGCTGGATGCACTGTTTACGGTAGCTACCGCATTATCGAATTCGCTACTGTTGCCTACTTCGATAGTGGTTGGCGTTGCTGCGAATGCCGATATCGGCATTACCAATGCGTAGAGTGCCAATGCTGCAACAAAGGCCAGCGCCCTGCGTATTTTGCTCACGGTATCTCGCTTTCAAAGTCTTTTGAATCCGAGTGAAGGTGTGCGTGCGCTTGTTCGGATTCGGTAAAAAGGTACGATTGCAAAGTTTATTTATATTACGCCTTTCAAAGCAAAATATGTCGTAGCAAACCATAGCCATTTCGCATGGTTCTACTTCGCACCTTGTTTGTTTAGGCAACCTGGTCTTTTGGATGCACGTGTGGCATAAGAAGATTTAGAGGCCGATATAAAGTGACAGCTATCGCACGTATGTGTGCAAGGTGTGATGTTGTAGCAAACATACAAGCGCCGCTGATCTTCAGCGCGCTGGAACACCGAAGTTTAAGCCGTTAATTGGAAATACCGACCATGCGTTCTGCTTGTCGCATGGGCAATCAGAGGCTCTGTGGGAAAATAACCGCACGTAAACTTTTGCGAGCATGCCGATCCTGAAAGGACACCACCATGCGTTTTGCGAAGAAGGTTCTGTTCATCATCGCAGGCAGTATTAGCCTTGCCCTTGGTTTTATTGGAATGTTCGTGCCGGTGCTGCCCACAACGCCGCTTGTGCTGCTTGCGGCGTTTCTGTTCTCACGCAGCTCGGAGCGCCTTAGTTCCTGGATTGCCACGACTCCTATTTACCGCGCATATGTTGAGCCCTTCAAGCAAAGCGGTGGTATTTCGCTGCCTAGGAAGATGAGAATCCTGGCCATCTCCTATTCGGTGATGGGACTCAGTGCATTTCTGGTTCAAAAACCCGTTGTGTGGATTGTGCTAGCTGCCGTGGCAGTTTTCCTGGCAGTTTTAATGCTGGTTGTTATTCCAACCATTCCTAAAGAAAGGGAACTTGACCATGGCGATGGTCTCGAGATTGATGCCGGCTCAAGGGCATGCGAGCGGGAGTAGCTGCATTGCAGTCGGTGCTGTGCTATTGAGCTCCGTTGTTCGCGGCGGCATGGTTCAATGCGCCTCTCTCTCATTCGGTTCTTGACAGCCCCCATGCGCGACTTGCGTGATGGGTCTATTGCTTGCTGCCCAAAGTCGTTTTTGGCTATTTGCGTCTTCATTGCGTTTGTGAGAAGTGGGGGTTTCCTATCAGTCGTTCGGAGCGGCGAGCGTCCTCGGTGGCAACACCCCCCCCGGGGCCCTCGAGGGGCAGGGGCACACGGCCATCCGGGGATGCCCGATCGGCGGCCCCTCGGGGCTTGGCCAAACTGTAGGCCATGCGCCGAATGCTCGCCACCGAAGTTCATCGGTGGCTTATCTCAGACTGTAATGGGTACGGCGGGTGACAGGTATTGGCGGGGCGCTGGGGGTGA
>URJE01000084.1 GCA_900547965.1 uncultured Eggerthella sp.
GCTTGGAGCCGCCCAGGACCTTGATGCACTGCACCTTGCGAGCGCCGGAGTTGTCAGCAACGGCGAGCATGCTCTGCATTTGAATCATGTGCTTATCCCTTTCGATGCTTCTAAGTAAGCAAGTGCCTACTTAGCCTTCTCAACGATGTCGAGAAGGCGCCAGCGCTTCATCTTAGAAAGCGGGCGGGTTTCCATAATCGTTACGGTGTCGCCTACACCAGCTTCGTTGTTCTCGTCATGAGCGTGAAGCTTCTTGGTGGAGTTAACCATCTTGCCATATACAGGATGGGGCTTGCGCTCGTGAACTTGCACGACGCAGGTCTTGTCGCCGGAGATGCTTACTACAACACCCTGGCGAACCTTACGAGAGTTACGTTCTTCACTCATATTGTTCAAACCTTCCTAGCTGCACCCTAAGCCTGAGCGGCCTTGAGTTCACGGTCGCGCATCTCGGTCTGGATGCGGGCGATGTCCTTCTTGACCTGCTTGATGCGAGCGGTGTTGTCGAGCTGGCCGGTAGCCATCTGGAAGCGCAGGTTGAAGAGCTCTGCACGAGCCTCCTTCAGCTTAGCCTGCAGATCTTCACCCGAAAGTTTCTGGATCTCTGCTGCTTTCATTTACTCCTGCCCTTCTGCCTCACGCTTTACGATCTTGCACTTGATGGGCAACTTGTCGATAGCCAGACGGAGAGCGTCCTTAGCGGTTGCTTCGTCAACACCATCGATCTCGAACATGATGCGGCCGGGCTTTACTACAGCTACCCAACCCTCAGGGTTACCCTTACCCTTACCCATTCGAGTTTCAGCAGGCTTCTGCGTGATGGGCTTATCGGGGAAGATCGTGATCCAAACATTACCAGTACGGTTCATGCGACGAGTCATTGCGATACGTGCAGCCTCGATCTGGCGGTTGGTGATCCAATGACGGTCCTGGGCCTGAATGCCCCAAGTGCCGTGGTTCAAAGTGGTGCCACCCTTGGCGTTGCCCTTCATAGAACCACGCTGCACCTTACGATGCTTGACGCGCTTAGGTACCAACATTACTTATCACCCCTATCGTTATTGCGGCGACGGGAACGGTTAGGACGGGAAGAGCCCTCGAGTGCGGGCTGCGGAGCCTTCTGGCCCGGCAGAACTTCACCGTGGTACACCCAAACCTGGATACCAATGGAACCCATGGTGGTTGCAGCGGTGGCGAAGCCATAGTCGATCTTCGCACGGAGGGTGTGCAGCGGCACGCGACCTTCGCGATACCACTCGCGGCGGCTCATTTCAGCGCCACCCAGACGACCAGCGCACTGGATACGGATACCCTTTGCGCCGCTCTTGCGGGCAGACTGAACGGCCTTGCGCATTGCACGACGGAATGCAACACGGTTTTCGAGCTGCTCAGCAACAGACTGAGCGATGAGGCTTGCGTCGAGCTCAGGACGCTTAACCTCTACAACCTCAACGGAAACCGGGCCGTTGGCGATCTGGTTGAGCTTCTTGCGAAGTGCGTCAACCTCTGCGCCCTTCTTGCCGATTACAACGCCGGGGCGAGACGTGGTGATGATGACCTTGATCTTGTCACCAGCGCGCTCGATCTCTACGCGGGAGACAGCTGCATGGGCGAGCTGCTTGTCAAGGTAAGAACGAATAGCGAGGTCGTTCTCAAGGTTCTTCGCATAGTCCTTGTCGGAATACCAGCGGCTGCGCCAATCCTCGGTTACGCCGAGACGGAAACCGGTGGGGCTTACTTTCTGACCCATACTATGCCTCCTCTCGGGTTGCTACGATGACGGTGATGTGGCTGGTGCGCTTGCGAATGCGAGCAGCAGAGCCCTTTGCGCGGGGGCGGATACGCTTCAGCGTGGGGCCCTCGTCGGCGAAGCATGCCTTAACCACGAGGTTCTCGGGGTTAGCAGCACCCTTCTGTGCAGCGTTTGCAACTGCGGAGTTCAGGGTCTTCTCTACAACTTCAGCAACAGCGCGGTTGGTGAAGCGGAGGGTTTCCTGAGCGGCAATAACGTTCTTGCCGCGAATCTGATCGAGTACGATGCGTGCCTTGCGGGGCGAAACGCGTACGTAGCGAGCGATTGCTTTAGCTTCCATGTTTCACCCTTTCCTTACTTGTCGTGGCCGCGGAAGGTGCGAGAAGGTGCGAACTCGCCCAGCTTGTGGCCAACCATGGATTCAGTAACGTAAACCGGCACGTGCTTGCGACCATCATGCACAGCGATGGTGTGACCAACCATCTCGGGGAAGATGGTGGAAGAACGCGACCACGTCTTGATGACCTTCTTGTCGCCAGCTTCGTTCATCGCAATAACGCGATCGAGAAGGCGAGGCTCCACGAAGGGACCTTTTTTCAAACTTCTGCTCAATGTTTCTCCTTATGCGATCGGGCGCTACTTCTTGCGACGGCGGATGATCAGGCGGCTCGAAGCCTTCTTGGGGTTGCGAGTGCGATGACCCTTGGTAGACACGCCCCACGGAGTAACAGGATGACGACCAGAAGACTTGTTCTTGCCTTCGCCACCACCATGAGGATGGTCGACAGGGTTCATTACAGTACCGCGAACGCTGGGGCGGATGCCCTTCCAGCGGTTACGGCCAGCCTTGCCGATCTTGATGTTGCCGTGCTCGGCGTTGCCGACTTCGCCAACGGTTGCGCGGCAGGTTACGAGAACGCGACGCATTTCGGAAGAAGGCATACGCAGGATTGCATACTTGCCTTCCTTGCCCATCAGCTGAATGCTGGTGCCAGCGGAACGAGCGATTGCTGCACCGCGACCGGGCTGGAGCTCAACTGCGTGGATGAGCGTACCAACGGGGATTGCGGACAGGGGCAGTGCATTGCCAGGCTTGATGTCTGCATCAGCGCCGGATACTACCGTTTCGCCAACCTTGAGGCCCTTGGGCTGAAGGATGTAGCGCTTTTCACCGTCTGCATAGTGCAGAAGAGCGATGCGAGCACTGCGGTTGGGGTCGTACTCGATCGTGGCAACCTTGGCGGGGATACCGTCCTTGTTGCGCTTGAAGTCGATGATGCGGTAACGACGCTTGTTGCCGCCACCCTGATGACGCGTAGTGATACGGCCATTGTTGTTGCGGCCAGCCTTCTTGGGCAGGGGCGCCAACAGGGACTTCTCGGGCGTAGTGCTGGTGATCTCAGCAAAGTCCGAGACAGTCTGGAAGCGGCGTCCAGGGCTCGTGGGCTTGAACTGTTTTACTCCCATTTTCTTCCTTTCTACGGGTGCGAACTGGAGGTTCGAACCCTTGGTCTTATGTGGACTCCATCACCGCCATGGGGGCCTTTGGGAGACAGCCCTCGGCGATTCCGAGTTTCCACGCGTCCGGGTGTATCCATCAACAGCCAGACGCAACCGAAAAGTATACTGATTGCCTGTGTAATGCGCAAGAGATAATCGAATCGAGACAAGTATTCGCAAAAGATTCACAACCTGACACGAATTGAGCCGAAATTGGCAGTAAACGGCAATTTGGCTGCCCTGCTATTTCATCATAGTCCCCGATGCTTCCCCGTAATGTCGGCATAAAAGTCTGCATCGCTCAGCGAAGTTCCTTGCCAAGCTCACGAGCGAGCACGGGCAAAAGCTTCGCGAACGTTTCCTCGCGCTTATCCTTCTTGAGTTCGCATTCCCAAATCACATGCACTTTCCAGCCATCGGCGATAAGCGCCGCTTCGTTTTGGGCGTCACGTTCTTGGTTTCGGTTGAACTTTGCCACCCAATACTCGGTGTTCTTTTTAGGAAGGGAAAGGTTGCAATGCGGGCAGCGGTGCCAATAACACCCGTTAATCATCAGGCATACCTTCTTACCCGGCCACGCCACATCGGGACGCCCTGGCACTTTCCATTGCAAACGATAACCACCAAGGCCTGCTTCGCGAAGGTGCTGTCGAACCAAAAGCTCGGGTTTGGTGTCCTTGCGCTTGTTTCCTTGCATGGATTTATGCACCGCGTAACTTGATGCGTCGGGGGCAGGAATGCGCATGTGGGCATATTCAACTTCACCTTTGCCGGCGCGTTTGACGCTCGCCCGCTCACGTTTGAATGATTCCGCTTCGCCATCCGTTGCGGGCTGCACTCCATCAAGTGCCGCAAGCCAGCGCTCGCTTAAACGATCGAAGCCCCACGCTGCATTCGCAGGGCTGGTGGATGGCAGCACTTCTGCCTCAATTCCTACTTTATATAGGAGGTACTTTTTGTACAGACGACCCGCCGTTGCGCCATTGCAGATAACGCGTTTGATAGGCGCTGCACGTATGATGCGCTCCACTTGAGCGGGTACCACATTTTTAATACTGGCGTCACTCGACCCTTTGATGTCGCATTCCTGAATTACGTCCCATAAGGCAATGCCGCATGAAAGCAGCAGTTCCTTCTTTTCGGGGATAGACTCAGGCACAGGCGCCTTCGTAAAGCCGGCAAGCACACGCCAAAAGCGATTCTGGGGATTCCCGTAATAGAAATCGTTCTTACGCGAAAGCACAGACGGAAACGACCCTAGGACCAATACAGTTGAGCGTTCGTCGAACACGGGATCGAACCCATGAGATATATGTTGATAGGTTGCCATAATCCGTAAGTATATATAAAGAAAGCCCGCCGAAGCGGGCTTTCGAATACGTTTGAATCGGCAGCGAACGCCACTATTCAGCGCGCAAAGGCTCGAGCGCCTTCAGCATAAACTCGCTTGCTTCGGCGCACAGCTCGTCGGTTGGGGCTTCGGCCAACACGCGAATAAGGGGCTCGGTACCGCTGGCTCGCAGAAGCACACGGCCACGATCGCCCAGCAGCCTGGGC
>URJE01000085.1 GCA_900547965.1 uncultured Eggerthella sp.
CGGAATCGCAAGTATGTCCCTGCGCGCCAAAGCCAGCCGCAGCGTACGTAGAAATGATGACACCGGGGATACGGCCCACCGTCGAAAGAACCAAGAACGCGCGCATGCGCATGTTGGTGAGCGGAACCAGGTAGGTGAACACATCTTTCGGCATACCCGGTATAAGGAACAGGATGAAAACAATGAGGTTCAGCTTGCCCGATCGCTCGAACTCGTAGAACTTCACCAGATGCTTTTCGTCCACCATGGCCCGGACGAAGGGCGCCCCCAATTTGTGAACCAGCATGTAGATAAGCGAACTGGAAATAACGCAACCAAGCAAGATGATAAGCGTGCCGAACAGGGGGCCATAAAGCATGCCCGCAGCAACCTGCACCACTTCACCAGGGATGAAGGCAACCACAATCTGCAGCAGCTGCAAACCCAGCAGGATAAGCACGCCCACCGGCCCCTGGCTTTGAATGCTTTCTATCATACGGTCGAGACCATCGGGTTCGAACAGCATGGAAAAGCTGGGCCACAATGCAGCAACAATGCCGAACAGCAAAGCGATGAATACCACCAAGCCAACAAGCTTGAACAAGTCGCTCTTCTTTATTTCGTGTCCGAATACAGAAACGGTTTCCTTAGAAACGCCGCCCATTATTCCTCGCTATCCTCGCCATTGCGAGCTCGACGATACTCTTCTTTGAAATTCGAGAACATGCCCTTGGTCTTGGAAAGCTGAACGCCTAGCTTGTAAGCGCCGTCGTTAACCGCTTCGCCTGCCTTATGAGCAGCCTGAGACGCAGCTGGCTTAACCTTGTTAACCGCTTTGGCGGCCTTGTCGTTTACCACAGCGCTTGCTGAACCAGCCTTTTCCGCCAGGCCGCCTTCAGGCGCCATGGCAAGCACCTCGGGTGAAACGATGATGGCACCGCGAAGGAATTCTTCGCCATCTTCGTTGTTGAGCCTATCGCCGACCCCTAATTTGAAGCCCTTCACCAGAGAGGCGGGGATATCGGTATAGCCCAGCAAGATATCGGCAGTTTTGCCCCTATCGACCGAAACAACCTTGACGGCACCATCGGCACTGGCAAAACGCACATCGCCTACGAACCCGCAACGGTCGCCCGCTTCGGTCATAAGGGGAAGACCCTGCCACATAATGCACTCATCCCAGGAAATACCCAGTTGCTTGCAGGCAGCCTTGCCAACTGAAGAGCTTTTTGGATCGATAAGAATATGGCCGTCTTCGATTTCAAAGCCATCAAGAGCCACAAAGAGATCGGACCTGTGGGCCATAAGCGCAATATCGGGACGCTTCACCGTAAATCCGACCACGCGGCGCGCCTTCGGATGAAATACGAAATGATGCACCTTGCCCACACGCTTGGAGGGCTTTCCCTTCTTCCCGGGCTCGTAAACAGGCACACCGCGAAGCTCGCTGATAAGATATTCGCTTTTCTTCACCGAGCATTCCTTTCGCATATAACCCGCAGGTATGAAGAACGGCGGTGCAAACCGCCGTTCCCGCAGCCCCAAAAGACCGCATGTTCTTGTTCTACAGTAATCGCAAATCCTTGCAGCGAACGAAGCGTCACCGAACCGTGTACTACTTATCGGAAGGACGGACCTTTTCGGCCACTGCGGCAGCTGCATGCTGAGCAGTACCGGCAGCTTCCTTGGCAGCATCGGCTGCGGTTGCGGCAGCGCCCTGGACAGCCTCAGCAGCATGCTGAGCAGCGCCCGTTGCGGTTTCCTTTGCCACGGCAGCAGCATCGAGCACAGCAGGAACTTTGTCTACTGCAGCATCACGCGCAGCTTCGGCGTTCTTGGCAACCTGGGTTGCAATGCGCTCGCGAGCGGCGTCGATCTTCTGACGAAGCTCGTCGCCGTTGGTGTCGAATGCCTGGACCGGCGCAGGAGCGAACTTCTGAGCACGCTCGGAAACAGCCCTGCGAGCTTCAGCGCCATTGTCTACCACCGTATTGATTACTTTGGTGGAGGTGGATGCAGCTGCTTCCACAAACTGACCAGCTTTTTCCTGCAGCTGAGGCGGGCAGGAAACGGTGCCGCACTTCTCGTTTGCGACTTCGCTCAAAAGCGCACGGTTTTCCGCGCCGGAACGGGGCGAAAGAAGCAGGCCTGCCACAGCGCCAACAGCGCCACCGATAAGAAATGTTGCGAACTTGCCCATATGGAACACCTTCCCCAAAAGATTGGTTGCAATACCGTCATTATAAAGGCGCTGCCAGCCTTCAGGCAGCAGAACCGTTCACCTGGCATTCTTGTTGCCGAGGTGAAATATAGATTGCGCCATTAATCCTCTATCAGCCTGTCGAGCACGGCAGGAACAGAAAGCCCCGATGCCTCGCAGGCAGCAGAGAACACAGAGCGTTCTGCCAGGCTCGGGGTTACGTTAACTTCAAGAACCTGCGCTTGAGCGCCATCCCAGATAAGATCGACGCACCCGTAGCCTTCCATGCCGAATGCGCGATAAACTTCAAGCGCCGCACGCTCGATTTCAGAACGGATAGCCTGAGCCGTCGATTCGTCATGCGAAAGCGATTCCAGGCGAACAGGTGCATAAAAATCGACCGCATCGCTGCCTAAGCGAGCATCGGTGAGATACAGCCCTTTGCGCGGAACGATTTCGACAGGCGGCAAAGCATGGGCATCCCAGCCAGATCCCAAAATGCACACCGAAAGCTCAATGCCTTCAACCCACTGCTGGACAATCACCTTGTCGTCAAAAGTGAACGCGTCGCGAAGAGCATCGCGCAGTTCCTCTTTGTTGTTCGCCCTGTGAACGCCATAGGCAAGGCCTTCGCACGCGGGCTTTACCGCCAAAGGGTAACCACCGGGAATACGGTCCTCGAACAGATCGACGGCACCGAATGCACCCAGCTCATCAAACGCAACCTTCGAGAAGCAGAAGCCCTGCGGCCACGAAGCAACCGTTTGTTCGCCAGAAAAATCACATGCTGCCTGCATATGGGCGGAAAGCAAGCTTTTGTCGGCAACTGAACGGCATACCTCAGAGCTGGAACCCACATAGGGAATACCCAAGAAATCGAGCAAACTTTGCAGGGTTCCGTCTTCGCCCATTTTGCCCGCCACGGCAATGACGCAAGCATCAGGCCGTTCGGCTCGAAGCGTTGCCACCAGATCTTCCGCCACATCGATGGCTACAGGCGTATGCTCAGCCTCTTCCAAGGCGGCAATGATACGTTTGCCGTTTTCCAATGAGGCGTCTCGCTCAGCCGAAGAGCCCCCCATAAGTACCGCGATTTTCATATTCGTCCTTTCAACAGGCCGATTGGGAACCTGCTAACAGCAAAACCCCATGGGCGCGATGTGAACTTCGATTTCCATTCTTACCCGATAAGCAAAGCGAGTCTTCGCCAATGAAGCAAGAAACAAAGCGCATGATTCTATAGGAACCGAATCCCAACAGCGAAAAGCGGGCGGG
Source organism: uncultured Eggerthella sp. (assembly GCA_900547965.1). Taxonomy (GTDB): domain Bacteria; phylum Actinomycetota; class Coriobacteriia; order Coriobacteriales; family Eggerthellaceae; genus Anaerotardibacter. The sequence goes on from URJE01000085.1 coordinate 3,455, forward strand.
CAAAAACGCCCGCAGATGCCCAGCCATCAGCTGCAACATGTGCTTCACGTTATTATCTTAAAGGAGAAATGCTGCCAATATCAGCCGCGTTGTTCGATAAGCACACCATTTAAGAATGCGAGTGACCGATTAAGCGCATCGAGTGCCACCAAATCGTCCTCGTAGGAAAAGGCAACCTGCGCTATCAAGCCATCCCCCGCGCTCCATTGCGTGGTGCCCGTAAATACCCTATCGGGGTCTTTTGCCGCTCGCGTTTGGGTATCGATAATCAAATGTTCAAGAAGGTGCGGGGTGGAAGTGCTCTTCATTACCGAGGCAAACACGGGGCCCACGCTGTTGCGGCACGCATGCCGCCCGAGCGTCGGCGCACGACGCAAGCATTCCGTTATCAATTCAGGGTCTGTTTGCGCATAGCGCCTAGCCGCCACGGCAACTTCAACTTCCACCCTATCGGGGCGCACACGCACCCGTAAAGCACGAAGGGGCAGCTCCCCAGAGCACGCCCCTTCGCTCGACCCCAACCAGCTCATTGCTGCTTCACCAATTTGGTCGACGCCTTCCCCTGTTCGCTATCAGGGTTTTCTTCGGTGATAACAAGCGTGTCGCGCTCAGGCGAAAACGCATATGAACCCGAGCCCGTGTACTTGCCGAATGAGAAGCTGATGGTCTTGTTGAACGTATCGAGAGAATACGAATACGAGACGTCATCGCTCATCTTGATTTCAGAATCGGTAACGGTGATAGTTGCGCTGCTGCCGTCGATAACCCACGTGCCCTGAATGTCTGCCGCATCGTCGTAGCGCAGCCACTGATTCCACGAAAGCAAGCCCGTGGCAATTGCCAGCACCGCAACAATGGAGCAGACAATTACGACAAAGCGTCGCGAAAGACGGCGCTTGCGGCTCTTCGCCTTGGCGCTCATGCGGGGCGCTCCCGTCTTCTCGGAAACCGAATCGGCTTCCACATTCAGAGAAGGCTTAGCCCTCTTGCCCTCGGGAATAGAAGGACGCGGCATAGGATGTGCCGCGCCCTTCGAAGAATCTTGAAACAAGCCTTCGGGTTTGCCCGCGGAAGCGCTAGGCACCGAAGCGTTTGAAACCTTCGTTTTGCGCCCCACCACTGAAGGGCGCTTGCTTGTGTTCTTTTCCGCCATGCTTTCAGGCTATCCTTTAGCGGATAACCTCAATACCGCCCATGTAGGGAACCAGAACATCGGGCACCTTGATGGAGCCGTCTGCCTGCTGGTAGTTCTCGATGATGGCGGCC
>URJE01000086.1 GCA_900547965.1 uncultured Eggerthella sp.
CGTTTCCTTTCGGGAAAACAGGAGGCAGCCAAAGCTGCCTCCCCACAACTTTTCGATAGTACTATACCGTCCCCCCGCCCCATGCTGCGCCGTCAACAGAAAACGCCAACAGGTTATGGGGGGGCAAACGGACTATTCGCCTTGTCCCATTGGGTGGCGAGTGCGGCCCAGACGCTCGAATTTCGTCATGTCGGTTGCAGCCATCCCCTGGGTAACATCATGGCGCTTCTCGAACAACGGGTCGTTCGGGTCATTCCAAATGCGTTCCGAAACCGGCTTCCATGCCGCAGCGGCATCCTTGGTCTTCGCGCACAGCTCTTCAGCAGTTTCCTGTTCCTGCAGATCGGAAGAATGAGCGCCTGCACGTTCGACCATTTCGGTTAACTTGCCGCTGTTTTCCAAGATAGGACACGGACGGAGCAGATTATCGCTGAAAGGCTGTTCGCGGTAGTACTCCATGAAGATGGGCGACTGCAAAGCCTCGAGCAGGGAGGCCTCACGGATGTTGGCATTGGAGTAATGCGCGAAAACGCAAGGGTCGACATCGCCCGCCGCATTAATGTGCAAATAACGGCGCCCGCCAGCAATGCAACCGCCCACAAATTCGCCGTCGTTCTGGAAATCGAGCGTGAACAGAGGCTTCTTCTGGCGCATTTCGCGGACGAAGCGATACAGGTGTTCGCGTTGCTCAGGGCTGGCCATGAGATCGGCCGTAGACCCAGCGCCCACTGGCATGAACGAGAAAATCCACGCGAACAGCGCGCCCTGATCGATGAGGTAGTCGAAATACTCCTCCGAAGCGATCGATTCCGCATTCTGCGAGGTATAGCAACAAGAAACACCAAAAGGAAGTCCGTTTCGCTTCAGCAGCTGCATGGCCTTCTGCACCTTGGCATACGTACCCGCACCACGACGGCTATCGGTTGCCTCTTCGAAACCTTCGGCGCTAATGGCGGGAACAAAGTTCTTCACGCGAATCATTTCCTGGCAGAACGCTTCGTCGATAAGCGTACCGTTGGTAAACGAGAGGAACACGCAATCGGGATGCATCTCGCATAGCTTGATGAGGTCCTTCTTACGCACCAGGGGTTCGCCGCCCGTGTAGATATACACATGCGTGCCCAGCTCTTTGCCCTGCCTGATAATGGAATCGATCTCTTCCAAGCTGAGATTCAATTTGTTGCCGTATTCCGCCGCCCAGCAACCCGTGCAATGCAGATTGCAAGCGCTGGTAGGATCGAGAAGGATAGCCCACGGAATATTGCATTCATACTTATCGCGGTTAGCTTCCTGCACCGGCCATGCCATCAAATTACCGTCGATGATAAGCGTTTTCACGAGATCATCGCGCACTTCGGGGTTGGTGTCATTCATGATATGCATGATCAGGCGGTACCAGTTGCTTTGGTCGTCGATGGCACCACGAAACGCCGCTCGCTGAGATGCAAACAGGTCCTTTGGTGCCACTTTATCAATCAGGTCCATGATTTTCACGATGTTGTGTTCAGGATCTGCAAGGAAATAGTCTACGGCTTTTTCGAAAGCCGCCCTCTTGATGTGGTCGGTTGCCTTCATCGCTGCCCCTCTTCTTCATTAAATCCCATACGTTGATTTTTCTACATTTGTAGATTATATTAGCTTCAAAGAAGGGCTCAATGCCCAAGGGGCAAGAACTTGTATCATAAGATACACATCGGCAATGATTGGGGATTTTCATGGCAGCCATTGAAGCTAAAAAGACCGATAGACGCGTTATTCGCACCCGAAACGCCATACGAAAGGCCTTTACCGATCTACTCGCCGAAACGGCTTACAGCAAGATAACCATCACTGCACTTGCCAAGCGCGCCGACGTTGACCGAAAGACGTTCTACACCCACTATTCATCAGTGGACAATCTGCTCGAAGACGTAATTCGCACCCAAACCGAAACGAGCCTGGAGGGAATTGATTTTCGCGACTTTTTCGCTGATCCCCCCGCGTGCACCAAGCGTTTCCTAGTCGCTATCGAAGCTTCATTCCCTTTTACCCGCGAACAACTGCGAACAGTTGCCGAGAACGTACCCCTCGACCAGTACCTCACCTATTGGACGGCAGCAGCCAAAGACCACATCCGCAAGGAAACGGGAGCTCTTCCGGCAGGCTCCGAGCGCAATATCGACATCATGCTCGAGTTCTACCTGGATGGCATTCTGAACGCCTATCTTTACCTGCTTCGCAATTGCCCCGATACGTCCCTTGATGAAGCCATTTCCCTGATATCGGACAACGTAGTGTACGGACTCCCGGGAACCCTGGCGCGCCGAGCCAAAGCGCAACACTGACATCAAATCCGAAAATCGCCTCCAGGATCCCCGCTGTATTTCCTGGGAACAATTGCCTTTCAGGCATCGCATTCCCGCATTTTTCCTGCAGCAAGGCACAGGCACCCCGCCTAACGGGTACACTTTCGCTGAAACCAACGCGAAAGGAAGCTCCATGAAAAGCAATGCCGAGCTAACCGAGGAATACTTTGCCTGCGCCGAAGAGCTCGACGGCGATATCGCTGGTCGTCGAAGCGCATACGAATACATGAAAAATTCCACCGCCATTGTGCATGAAAAGGTGGTCGCCTCTTCGTTCATCCCCCGACTGTACAACGACGAGAGCTGGGAAGCGCTGCGCTCCATCGCCGAAACAACGCATCGGATTTTGTGCAAGGTTATTGAGCATTACCGCGAAGCACCCGAATATCGCGACGTGTTCACCTTCGACGAGCGCCTTCGGGAGCTAGTGCTTCTTCCGCGCGGATACGCCGATCCGCTGCCCTTCGCCCGCATCGATGTATTCCTGAACGAAGATGATCTTAGCTGCGGTTTCTGCGAATTCAACGGCGATGGGTCTGCAGGCATGAACGAGAACCGCGAGATCACCAACAGCATCGACCAAACTGAAACGTTCAAGCTTTTCTCCCAGAAGCATCCCCTCGAAGCATGCGAGCTCTTCGATTCATGGGTGCGTGAGTTCATCCGCATCTTCGAGCATTCAAAGCATTTTGTTCCCGGTGCCCGATTCGCCATCTGCGACTACCTTGAATGCGGCGTGGTCGACGAGTTCAAGGTGTTCTCCTCCTTCTTCGCGCGCTACGGCTACGAATGCGTTGTGTGCGATGTACGCGATTTGAAATTCGACGGCGGAGCCCTGTACGATGCCGACGGACTGCCCGTCCATGCCATTTGGCGTCGCAGCGTAACGAACGACGTGCTCGATCATTGGGACGAATCGCAAGACCTTATCGAAGCGGTGCGCCATGAAGCCGTAGCTCTGATCGGCAGCTTCGCCGGCCACCTGGTTCACGACAAGCAGATTTTCGAAGTACTGCGCCATCCTAAAACCAAGGCAATCCTTACTCCCGAGGAAAACGAATTTGTGGAGCGCCATGTTCCCCGCACCCTCTTCCTCGACGAAAAGGAAATCGATCTCGACGAAGTTCGCGCCAACAAGGACGCTTGGATTATCAAGCCCACCGACAATTACGGCGCTAAAGATGTGTATGCCGGCGTTTCCTCCACTCAGGAGGAATGGGAAAGCCTCATCGCCCGATTCGCAAATGGAGCATCGGGTGCGCCCTTCATCGTGCAGACGTACCTCACCCCGTACAAAACCCACACCTTGCCTCCCGACGAGGACATCGAGAACCTAGCCGATAACGAGGTTGACCGAGCAGGAGCCCTGTACAACAACCTCAGCGGCCTGTACCTGTACAACGGACATTTCCAGGGCATTTTCTCCCGCCTAGGGCCCTTCCCCACCATCAGCAAGGATCTGAAGGGCATCACCGCCGCCACCATCCGCGTTCGAGGGTAGCGCCGTGAGCATCATTCGTCGCGCGCTCGCCCCTCTTCTTACGCTCGCAACCAGCGTAGCCTTGGCGTACACCCTATTCGGATTAGGATTCGTGGCATGCACCACCCCGCAAGCTACCGCCGCCATCGGTGGCACCTTTTCTGGCTGGGAGAACTCAGTGTTCCCCGAACAGGACATGGCGGCCATCGCCGAGGCGACGCGTGCCTTTTCCATCGAAGGAGCACCTATCGACGAGCTCTCCAATGCCATCCGTTCTGCACTCGAAGACTCGAATCCCCAGCTCACCGAAGCATTTGCCGCCAACGGACTCGACATTGCCGCAAACCAGGACAAAGCCGCTTCGGTGGCGGGGGCACTTTCCGATCGCTACACCCTGCCGCAAAATGCGATCTCTCACCTACAGGACTGCACGCCCATCTTCACCACAGGACGTATTTCAGTAGGGGTCGTGGGCGGATTTGCCCTTGTGGGGCTTATCGCCCTGGGATTCTTAGCAGGACGCAAGGGCGCAGGGCGCGCAATGCAATTGGGCGCCGCCATAGTTGCCGCAACGTTGCTGGCCCTCGCCGCGTGGGCGATCACCGATTTCGACGGCCTCTTCACTTGGATGCACCAGATGCTGTTTTCGCAAGGGAATTGGACATTCAGCGCAAGCTCGCTATTGATCCAGCTGTTCCCTGAGGCGTTCTGGGCAGCCATGGCGGCACTCTGGGTTATCTGCAGCCTTATCTGCGCTGCCCTATGCGGGCTTTTAGGAAAGATCATCGCGCACTAAACTGGGAAATAGGGGCAGGTCCCATGTTCCCACCTGAGTATTGCGCCCAACGAAGAGAACCCTGCTTGCG
>URJE01000087.1 GCA_900547965.1 uncultured Eggerthella sp.
ACGAGTCCCTCTTGGCGGAACTATAGGAACACCGCATCCATTTCCCATTGCGCAAAAAAGCCGACCCCAGGAATTAACCCCAGGGTCAGCTTTATCTACATCCTTAGCTGTATACAGCCCATCCGAGTTTCAAGCTGTTTTACGCTCGGTACTATTTCGGCTGGAATGCCGTCCGGTTTTCAGACTTGCCCCAGCTGATCAGCAGCGATTCGGCGCATCGAAACTAGCGGTTGCGTCGTTGCAGGGAACCACCTTCCGCCAGTCTGCTTCGCCGGCAAGAAGGCTTACCTTGGCAGCACGCTACTGGACATCTGCCTTCCACAGGCCGTGCAAATTGCAGTACTCGTATACGGCAACAGGCTCTTCACCAGGTACAACCGCAAAATCTGCCTTGGGCTCTTCGCCGGGCTGAAGGTGCTTCACCTGGAAGCCCTTCGAAGTTTCCAGCACGATCATGGTAATGAAATGAGCCTCCATCATGGGGTGCAAAACGCTGCCAACCTCTACATGGATGGTTTCGCCAACCGTAACTACCGGCACGTGCTTTTCAGCGGCACCGTCGGTTTCGCCCGCGTGGAGCAGCGTCATTTCTTCGCCGCAGCAAGAAAGCGGAGCACCCTGGTCGAACAGCTTAACGGCAACGTTTCCACAGTGAGCGCATTTGTAGAATTCAAGTTTCATGATATTCCCCCTTCATTTGGGACGCTGCCGATACATGGGCTCTTCGGCAGCGGGTTAACTTCGATGCCTTTATTATGCTACTTATGAAGTAGCATTTCTAGATATGGATCGGCGAGCGGTAGTTAAGCTGCAAGAATCACATTCCTATCAGGCAGTTTGTCAGAGCGTAAAAGCGGGCGCGTTCAGCCGCCACCCCCCCAACAAGCAACACTCTCCTGCCTTTCGCGTCAGGCAATGCCCCCTTCGCGAGGGGCAACGCCAAAGTTGGCACCTAAATACGTGGCTGAAATCCGTTCCCGCCCTTTCGCGAGGGGCAACACCTTCCCGCCCCTTCGCGAGAGGTAACGCCTGCGAGCATCTCTTTATGGCAATTGGGGGCCTTCTTGAGGATGTTGGGTTTTCAGCGCATACACCAAAAGAACTATGCCCGCCACAATAAGCGGTACCGAAAGCACCTGCCCCATGGTGAGCCAGCCGCCCCAAAGGTAACCGAGCTGAGCATCGGGCTGACGCACAAATTCAATAAGGAAGCGGCAAACGCCATACCCCACCATGAACACACCGAAATATGTGCCGCGCGCAAACGGCGGGCGCTTGCGCGACATCAGGAAAAGAATTGCAAACAGCAATGCGCCTTCCAGCAGAGCCTCGTACAGCTGGCTGGGATGACGTGGCTCCATGCCGGCAGAACCGTCAAACACAATGCCCCAGGGAAGATCGGTTGGCGCGCCCCACAATTCACCGTTGACGAAATTTGCGCAACGACCGAAGAAAAGGCCAATGGGAACGCCGATTATCGCCAGATCAACAAGGGAAAGGTAGGGCATGCGCACCATGCGCGCCGCCACGATGCCCGCCACGAGCGCACCGACAAAGCCGCCATGGAAGCTCATTCCCCCGCGCGAAAACTCGAGAATTGCCAGCGGATTCGCGGCGTACATATCCCAGTTGTAGAAAAGCACGTAGCCCAAACGACCGCCCACGATAACGCCGATCATGGCACAGAGCATAATGGTGCAAAGCGAGTCGAAGTCGAAACGCATCTTCCAGCGCTTGCCAACCACATACATAATTGCAATGACACAAATGAAGCCTGCCACATAGGCAAGACCGTACCAACGTGCCGAAAAGGGGCCGATGGTAAAGGCCACAGGGTCGAGGCTTTGATAAAGGTTGTTTAGCATGTATCCCTTTCGCCGTTCTATAGGCAACAGGCGCTGGAGGATGCGCACTGGTTTTCTGGCGATTACCCTAGCACACCTTTACCGCCCAATTCCGAGAAGGGCATCAAAACAAGAAAGCCGCCCCGGAGGGCGGCTTTCGTTTACTTTTCGGCGTTCGTCGAAGGCGCATTGCTTAGGAAGAACTCGCAGAAACGGCAGATGTCCTTCACGCTTTGCTCTCTGTCGATATCGCACCTGAACAGCAAATCAAGGTTCGAGGTTACCTTGTGGGTCGGACGTTCGCAGGCTGCAAAATGGCAATCTGCCGGACACGGCTCACCGGGTACGTTATGAGGGCAGCGCGACTGCATTTCGTCGTCGCAACCGCGGAGTTCCCAGCAATGCATAGCGCACTCCTTAGGATGCGGGCACTACGCGGGTTACACCAGGAACGCGATCCTTCAAAACGCGCTCAACGCCATGAGCGAGCGTCATCTGAGACATAGGGCAGCCCTTGCAAGCGCCCTGAAGCTCAACGGTAACCACGCCTTCTTCGTCAACGTCTACCAGCTGAACGTCGCCGCCATCTGCCTGGAGGGAGGGACGGATGAGCTCGAGCACTGCAGCTACATCGGACTTCTCTACCATATTTTCTCCTTACATTTGCCGGGGCCCACAGTTGCGAGCCCCGTTTCTGCTTTATTCCTGGGTCATTCTATCATGCACAAAGCGGCCGATTCGCTCGAAATCGGCCACGAGCGTTTCCATGCGCGTAGGGTCATGAAGCGCTGCGGCAGGGTGATACACCGGCGCCACCAAAAAACGTCCGGTTTGCCGCACCGTGCCGCGCAAATGGCTCACCCCCATGTCGGTTTTCAGGATGAACTGGGTGGCAAAATTGCCCATGGTGATGAGCAGCCACGGACTGATAGTTTGCACCTGCGTGCGCAGAAACGGGGCGCACGCTTCGATTTCCGACGCTGAAGGATTGCGATTCGACGGCGGTCGGCATTTCAGCACGTTGGCAATGAACACCTCTTCGCGACGAAGATGGGCATGCCACAAAAGCTCATCGAGCAATTTGCCAGCGGCACCCACGAAGGGACGCCCCTGTAAGTCCTCATACCTACCAGGGGCTTCTCCGATAAGCATGATACCCGCATGAGGATCCCCTTCGCCAAACACCGTGTTGGTTCGGCCTTCGCACAAGCTGCAAGCATGACATGCCGCCACTTGCTGGGAAAGTTCGTCAAGGGGAACCGCTTCGATCTTCATGGTGCTGCCTAACGGTAATAGCGTGGCATACGGTGCGAGAAGCCGATGGTTACCTCGTGTTCGATGGTGGCTGCGCGCTTTGCCATAGTGGTGATGGAGCAATCGACCGTAGGATGCGGACCGGCAATGATAACTTCGTCTCCGATGTGCGGATCGAGCGTAGGAGCCGAAACGCGCGAGCGAAGATCAACTTCGAACATGCACTGATCCATGCAGATGTTACCCACCTGATGAACCGCACGATCATTAAAAGCGAAGTCGATTTTGCCCGAAAGCAAGCGAATCAGGCCATCGGCATACCCGATAGGAACCGTGCAGATCTTCACGCTGCCAGGGCTGCGGTAGTTCATGCCGTAGCTTACGCCTTCACTCATGGGCACCGTCATAACGTTGGTGATGCGCGCATGCACGCTCATTGCAGGACGCAGGTCGATGAGCTTGTGCGTATCGGGCGCGGCTTGGTAGCCGTACATGGAAATGCCCAAGCGGCACATGTCAAAGTGGGTCTTCGGGAAGCGATACGTTGCCGCGGAGTTATCGCAATGGACAATGCCCGGGTCGAAGCCCGCCGCCTCGATGGAACGCATTGCTTCGACGAAGCGCTTGATCTGGATCTGGAAGTCGAGCGTTTCCAGGCTGTCCGCCGTAGCGAAATGAGTGAAGCAGCCCTTAAGCTCTAGGGCACGATGGAAGCTTACCTGGTGAAGGAATTCCACTACGCTGTCGTAATGCACGCCAATACGATTCATGCCAGAGTTGATGGCAAGATGATACGGAGCCTTCAAACCCTGCGCATCAGCTGCTTCTGCATAGGCAATGGCAAATTCGGAAGTGTAGACCGCGGGCATGATGTTGTAGTACAAAAGCAGCGGGATGGCCTGGGCAGGAGGTTCCGCCAGCATCAGGATAGGCTCGCGCAAGCCGGCGTTGCGCAGTTCGATTCCCTCATCAACCGTGGCAACACCCAAGTAGGATGCGCCCGCAGCCGTTGCAGCCTTGGCAACCTCAACAGCGCCATGGCCGTATGCGTCAGCTTTAACGACGGCAAGAAGACGACAGCTGCTTCCCAGCTGTTTTTTGGTCTGAAGCACGTTGTACTGAATGGCGCTTCGATCAACTTCTACCCACGACCAGCGCCTATCGTATTCGGCAATTGCCTGCACTTCTTCCTTGGAAAGCGTAGGCGTCGGAACGCTGGCTTCCTTCGGCTCTTTATGTTCGGCGCGAAGGAGCGCATCAAGCGGATTGGTATTCTGCTCTTTGGCTTTGTTCGCAAAGCCAGTAAAGCCATTAGGTAGGTCTTGCACGAAGAGCCCTTCTTTCGTTGTATAGGATAAAGAAGAGTATACCGCGCCACGCAAGAGGCTTGCAGTAATCGCGCTATATAGGCCCTTTGGCCCCAGGCTCGCGCCGACGGGACCGAAGCGCAACCGGCTGACACTCGGGGTGGGATCGCTCCGCCGCGCAGCAATGACGCCCTTCGTTCTGCACCGCTGACGCAGGGGGGGCTTCGCGTGTTCTACACAAGATACGACCCATTGCGCTAACCCTCCCGCCG
>URJE01000088.1 GCA_900547965.1 uncultured Eggerthella sp.
CGAATATAGCCCAAGCCCACATCGTGCAGAGTGTCGAGCTTGCGCGCCAATCCGGGGATCTTCGAGAAGAAACCGCGAGCCTCGTCAACCGTCATATCCAAAACGTCGTACACGTTCTTGCCTCGGTACGTCACTTCCAGCGTTTCGCGATTGTACCTTTTGCCTTGGCACACCTCGCAGTCGACGTATACATCGGGCAGGAAATGCATCTCTATCTTTTTCTGACCATCGCCCTTGCACGCCTCGCAGCGACCGCCCGCCACGTTGAACGAGAAGCGGCCGGGTGCGTAGCCGCGCACCTTCGCCTCTGGCGTGGAAGCGAACAAAGCGCGGATATCATCCCATAGGCCAATATAGGTTGCAGGGTTGGAACGCGGCGTGCGTCCAATAGGACTCTGATCGATGTTGATAACCTTATCTATGCGTTCGGCGCCCAAAAGCCGACGGTACTCGCCCGCTTTGCGATGGGCGTGATTCACGCGATTGGCAAGCGCCGGCGCCAAAGTATCGGTGATAAGCGAGCTTTTCCCCGAACCGGATACGCCCGTGATAAGCGTAAGCGTGCCAAGAGGCACCGTGAGGTCAACCTTCTTCAGATTGTTCTCGCACGCTCCCTTCAACTGAAGGGAGCCGCGACGCGGATGCCGACGCTCAGATGGGATAGGAACGCACTTGCGGCCGCTCAGATACTGCGCGGTAAGCGAATCCTGAACCTGCATTACCTCTTCGGGCGTGCCGGCAGCAACAACATCACCGCCCAACTCGCCCGCGCCAGGCCCCATATCGATTACGTAGTCAGCGCTGCGAATGGTATCCTCATCGTGCTCGACCACTACCACGGTATTGCCCAAATCACGCAAATGCTCAAGCGTGCCAATCAGACGCTCATTGTCGCGCTGGTGCAGGCCGATAGAGGGCTCGTCCAAAATATAAAGCACGCCCATCAAACCTGCACCGATCTGAGTGGCGAGGCGAATACGCTGCGCTTCACCACCTGAAAGCGTCGCCGTAGCACGTTCGAGTGTGAGGTAATCAAGCCCCACGTCGACCAAGAAACGCAAGCGCGTCTTGATTTCCTTCACGATAGGCACCGCAATGACCGCCTGCGCATCGGAAAAATCCAGGCTCTCGAAAAACGCGAGCGAGTCGCGGGACGACATCTCGCAAACCTCATGGATGTTTTTACCGGCAACCGTTACTGCAAGGATCTGGGGATTCAAACGCTTGCCACCGCAGGTTGCACAGGGAATGATGGAAAAAAACTGCTCGTACTTCTGACGCTGACGATCGGAGGACGCTTCTTTGTAGCGATGCATTACCGCCTCGCAAATACCCTCCCATTCGATGAACCAGTAGGTTTCGCGACCGTCGACGGTTACGTAATCCACACGGATCTTCTCGTCGGGAGCGCCCTCCATCATGATTTTCTGAACCTTCCTTGGGATATCTTCCCAAGGGGTGTCGGGGCTCACGTTGTAATGTTCTAGCACCGCCCGCATAACCTGAGGGTAATAGTTGCCCGTCCTAAACGGCGCAACTGCGCCTTCGGAAAGAGAAAGCGACTTATCGGGAACCGCCAAGCTCGGATCAACCTCTTCGCGGCTACCGATGCCCAGGCAATCGGGACACGCACCGTACGGCGCATTGAATGAGAAATCGCGTGGCTGAAGCTCGGTCATGGAATAACCGTGCTCAGGGCATGCCAACGCAAGCGAGAACAAGTGCTCGCCTTCCGCCAAACCGCCCGTAGCACCCGAAGAAGTTACCACGTTGGCAACCTCTTCGCCCTTGTGCATCACCTTCACCAAAACACGCCCCTCGGCAAGTTGGCAGGCCATTTCAACCGCCTGGGCGATGCGCGCGCGTGCGCTTTCCTTCAGCACGACACGATCAACCACCACATCGATGAAATGCTTGATCTTCTTGTTCAGAACAACGGGTTCCCCGCCGAGTTTCGTCACTTCCCCATCGATGCGAACGCGGGAGAAGCCCTCTTTCTGCAAATCCTGAAAGAGCTTGGTGAATTCACCTTTTCGACCCGCAACAACCGGCGCCAGGACAAGAGCGCGCTCGCCTTCGCCTAGAGCCAGCACATCGTCGGTAACTTGATCGGTAGTTTGCGACTTGATCTCGCGACCGCACTCAGGACAATGAGGGACGCCCACGCGCGCAAAAAGAAGGCGCAGATAATCGTAGATTTCCGTAACGGTACCAACCGTGGATCGGGGGTTTTTGCTCGTTGTCTTCTGATCGATGGAAACCGCAGGAGAAAGGCCATCGATGGAATCAAGGTCGGGCTTGCTCATCTGACCGAGGAATTGACGTGCATAGCTGGAGAGGCTCTCCACGTAGCGACGTTGGCCTTCCGCATAAATGGTGTCGAATGCCAAGGAGCTTTTCCCAGAGCCCGAGAGCCCGGTAATAACGACAAGCTTGTCGCGTGGGATCTCCACGTCGACGTTTTTGAGATTATGCTCTCGTGCACCTTTGATGACGATTGAGCTCTGCCCCATGTTTGGCCTCTTCCTCTTTTTTCGTAACAAAAGATTTTACCGCAGAACAAGGCAAAGCTCGCATGCTCCACAATTGCAACCCGCGCGGGTGAGCCAAAAAGCACCAATGCGACAACCCGCGAGTCATCCTCGGGGGTGAGCTTTGTGATGGGCTTCTTGCAATCGCTCGGGGGTCATATGCGTGTAAATCTGCGTGGTGGAAAGGCTCGCATGACCCAGCATCTCCTGTACGCTGCGAAGATCAGCTCCCCCGGCCAGCAAATCGGTGGCAAACGAATGGCGCATCGCATGAGGCGTCAACGAAAGATCCAAGCCGGCTTTGCCCAAAGCGCGCTTGAACACTGCGCGGATGGCATTGGTGCTCATGGGGTTCCCTTTAGAAGAAAGGAAAACATACGGGCTGGGCCCCTTCATCAAAGCGGGGCGTCCCTCGCTGAAATAACGGACAAGCGCCAAACATGCCGTTTTGTGCAGTGGGACAATTCGCTCCTTCGACCCCTTGCCCATAACACGAAGCAGAGCTTCGTCCATGAACACCTGCGAGCACAGAAGCCCCGATGCCTCGGAAACGCGCAAACCAGCTGCATACAGCAATTCAAGGAGAGCTTGATCGCGAAGGTCGATAGCGGAAATATCCTCCGGCCTCTTTCCCGCAAGAGTCACCGAGAGCAACCGCTCCATATCGCTTTGCTTGATGACACGCGGTAAGGGCTTGCCCTGTTTGGGACCCTGGATCACCTCGGCAGGACTCGAGGGAACATGCCCGACCACAACGAGCCATCGATAAAACGACTTGATCGAACTCAGGTGGCGATTCGCCGTGCGGCGCGCGTAACAAGCTTGATCGAGATAGGCAAGATAACGTCGTACGTGACGATGGGTTGCCTCCAGCGGGGCAATCCCATACCACTCGCACCAGCGAAGATAATCGCTCACGTCAGCCCTATAGGCACGAACGGTTTCCGCTGAAGCATTGAGTTCGGAAGAGAGCGAAGAGCAAAACGCATCGAGCAGCCCGGCGCAGGGCAGCTCCCCGCATATGCGGGTTTCCCCCTCCGAGAACACAGCATCCCTGTCGCCTGGCGCTTCCTTCACCGTGTCGGGCTGCTCGATAAGATCCATATTAGCCGATCAAGCCCTTCTTGTGCAGCGCCTCCACGTAGCCCTGCAGCGCTTCGTCTCCGCGGTTGGCATAGGCAGCATAGCGTTCGCGCTTGTTGCGAATCTTCTTTTCAAGGGGCTTCATGATGCCGAAGTTCACGTGCATCGGCTGATAGTCTTGCGTTTCAGGACTCGTAGCATAGGCAATGAGCGCACCGAATGCAGTTTCATCAGGAAGCATAGGAGCGCCATCGCCGTTCAGCTGAGCACTCACGCTCAACGCAGCATACAGCCCTGAAGCAATGGCCTCGCAATAGCCCTCTGTGCCGCCGAATTGGCCCGCAACGAAAATCGGCACCGGCAAAACATGCGCAGCTTCGGTATTCAGCTGAAGCGTTCGGCTGAGCATCTGAGGGGCATCGATAAACGAATTTCGATGCATTACGCCATATCGGGCAAACTCGGCATTCTCAAGGCCGGGAATCATTCGGAATACGCGCTTTTGCTCGGAAAACGTGAGGTTGGTCTGGAAGCCGACCAAATTGAAGCTCTGCCCGTGGGCATCTTCGGCGCGCAGTTGAACTACCGCCCAGGGGCGGCGCCCTGTTGCCGGATCGGTGAGACCAACGGGCTTCAGCGGCCCAAAGCGAGGGGCATCGAAGCCGCGACGCGCAATCTCCTCAATAGGCTGGCAGGCTTGGAACAGATCGGTTGTCTCAAACTCTCGCTTGATAACGCGATCGGCGGCCACGAGCTCCTCCATGAAGCGCTCGTATTCCTCTTTGTCGAAGGGGGCGTTCAGATAATCACCGCCACCATCTTCGTAGCGGCTCTGGCTGAACACCTTAGACCTATCCAGCGAATCGGCCATTACCACCGGAGCTGCCGCATCATAGAACGCAAGATGGCCCTGCCCGGTTAGCTTTTGCATATAGGAAGCCAACCTATCGGAGGTAAGCGGTCCCGAAGCGACGAT
>URJE01000089.1 GCA_900547965.1 uncultured Eggerthella sp.
AACAAGAAACGCGAGCTGCCCGACGGTTCATCGGGCAGCTCGCGTTTTCGTTTAAATCCCTGCGCCAGCATGGGGTTAGGTTAAAATCCAAAACCGCAGATCAGGCAGAACATCGAGCCCCTGTGCCAGCATGGAGTCAGGCAGCTATAGGTTGTTCAGGATCGCCTGCCTTAATTCGTATCGTCGCGACAGTTTGGGGAATGCTAGGAGTCCGAAGGCGGTTGCTAGGGCTAAAACGACAAGGAGGGGCACGGGGGCGGAGCCATCGTTGGTTTTTGGTAATTTGGTGGCAACGGATTCCACTGCTGTTTCGACCGGGTTGGTTGATTGGACAACCGAGTCTCTGTCTTCGTCATGAAGCTCTAAATTGCGGTGGGTGTCGATATTCGCGACATTCCAAAGATCGACTGTATCGCCGGATAGCGTTTCCTCTGTTGCTTGCATGTGCAGGATGGCGGGAGCATAAGCGATTATGCTGTCTTCTTCGCTGCGCGTTGGTCCCGCTGCTTCCTTCAAGTTGAACGAGGCTCGGTTTACAGGCAGGTCGGAAAGGTCAACATTCTCGTAGCGTTCTGGGCGCTCCCACTCCTTGGCATCTTGGGCATTGGTGCCGAATCCCTCTTCGACCCTACCGTGCTCGAAGGCTACGGCAATGACGAACTCTCCCTGTTCGAGCGAAAGATCGTTCACGGCAAGCTCTTGCGATTCCAAGGTCGAAACGTCTTGTTTCCAAATACGCCAGCCACTGAAGTCATGGATGCGTTTGTTGGTTGGGTTGTCGGGGTTGTAGGGATTTCCTGTACAGGCATTTGGCTGTTCGTCGCTGCCGCTGCTTGCCTCGCTGCTGTCTTCGCCAATGCCGTCGGACTTGCTTTTGCTCTGCCTTGCAGCGCTATTGCCACCGGTCTTATCTATTTTGCCATCTTCTTCGCTTGCTACTTTCTCCTGTTCTTTTTCCTGGTCGAAGTTGGTTCGATACCACACGTTCATCATGCCGTCGTAGTCTTCGAAGCTTACGGGTGTGGCGATGCCGGTAAGGTGGGCATAGCCGTCTTCTGCGCAGGTGATGGCATCGGTCATGGTGAATTCGTCTGCCCAGGTACTAGAGGTGGAACGATAGTCGATTATGTAATCGAACGAGCCTGCTTCGTTGAGGAAGGTTTCGCGCTTGTCTACTTCGCCTGAAATGGAAAGGGGAATGGTGTCGTTGTCAACGGTGCCCAGATCGAGCGTAGTGTTGTCTCTGCTGATGGTTATCGTGAAATGCGCCAGTATGGTGCCTTCATTTTCCTTGCAGGGAAGCTCCTCTATTTCATACGTGTCATAGGGAAGGGCGCCCAAATCGTCGTTGACCATTGCTGTTGAGCCGTGCGAATCGCGCCCAAACCAGATGCCGTCTTTTGCCGAGGTGCCAGCGTTGGTGTTGCGGGAATGGGGTACCCAAGAAGACGCTGTGTTGGCCATGCCGTTTTCGTCGGTTACCAGCACGTGCTCTTCGCTTGTGGTGCGCGAAGTGATGCGAAACGGTACGTTCGCCAGATGCTCCATGGTGCCGCTTTTCGTTTTCGTGAAGGCCAGATCACCTCGAATTACCTGCTCTTCAAAGGAAAGGGGAACCCAGGGGCTGATGTGCTCTTCTGCCCCTTCGCTGGTTAGCGATACCTCCCAGGACGCATCGCAGCTGAGATACCCTGTTGGTGGCTGTATCTCTTCCACCAAAACGGTGCCTAAGGGCAGCACTATAGCGTGGTTGGTGTCGTAGTAAAACTCATCCCCTTCAACGAAGTGGTTTTCGTCGAAGGCAAGCCCTCCTGTCTCATCCGTTTTGAAAACCCACGTGCGCTTGGGGGTCCCGAGATAATCCATGCTTTGTTTTGCTGTCTTCTGGCTGGAGGGATTGACGCTCGATCCGTCCAGGATATTCCGAGGGGCTTGTTTTTCTTGATCGAAGTAGCTAACGCGGAAGAGCGCTCCTTTCAAGGTTGCCGATCCGAGGGGGTAAGGGGTTTTGGTTTCTGCGTCGATTTTTTGGCCAACGAGATTGATCAGCGCGTTTTGCGGTGCATCGGAAATGTTTGCGGTGGTGGTGCTGCCCGAGGTAATGGCTGCACTTGTGTCAGGTGCAGGGGCAAAGCCTTCGGGCGCTGTTTCTTCCCGAATGGTGTAAGTGCCCGCGGGCAGCAATGGGCTCTTGGCGGTTTTTCCATCGGCGCCCGTCGTAAGCTGGGCTACGCGCGATCCTTCTTGGTTGTACACGCCGAATACGGCTCCTTCCAGCGAATAGCAGCGGTTGTTTTCGCTGATGGAAGGATTGGAGGAAGCTTTGACCACTTCGAGGTATCCGCCGAAGTTTTTCTTGATAGTGGCTTCCAGGTACACCGTTTGATAGCCGATGAGGCCTAGGCTGTTGCTTGGGCCGCCAGGGCGTGCTGCGCCAGGAGGTGTGATGTTCACGTCGTAAACCACTTCGCCTGCTTCGACGTTGACTTCTTTCAAGGTTGCTACGTAATCTGCTCGGGTATTTGAGGGTGCCGCGGCGCTGGGCAGCGAACAGGTGCCGGTGCCGGCATAGCCTTTGAGCTCGCCGGTGAAATCGGAAATGGCGAACTTAGCGGGATGCACGTTCCAGGTTGCGCCGATGTAACAGCTGCCAGTTAGGGTTTTTGGGATGTCCTTTGTGGGGTCGAACGCTTCAACTTTTGTAGTGTTGGCAATCCTGAACAGGGCATATATGCTCGTTGATTTCTCCACGGGCTTTGAGAAATCGAAAGTGGAGTCATCGGAGGTGTCTACCCAGCGCACAAATTCCCAACCCTCTTTGGTGGGGGTGGCGGGTGCGCTCCCGTAAGCCTGCTTAAACGTATTTCCGCGGGGCACTTTAACGGTAAGATCATCGGTTTTTGCATCATTGAAAGAGACGCGAACCTCGTAATCGGCTTCCACGAATGTTCCTGTGACGGTTATGCTTCTCTCGACCTTTGTGGCCAGCCAATCAAACTCTTTCCCTGTTTCATCGCGCCATTCCAGGGTAAGCCCCTGCGCCTCTTTCGATTCAATAAGCTTTGCCAGGGGCTGCTTGCCTGATTCGTCTGCCATAAAAGCGGGATTGGCGCCAACGGGTTGCCCCAAGGTGAAATCGGTCCCGGCAACCAGGGTGGGCAGAGCTCCCGTATACCCTTCAACTTGGATGACGATGGTTGCGGGCTGCCCAGTGGTGCTTCCCGCCTGTGCCCAGCGGGGTGCAACTGCCGAAACGACAAGAAAACATGCCACAACCGCGATAAGGATGCGCCGTGGCAAACGATGTTCTGCGAAAGGGATGGTGCATTCGCTGGTTTCCCTTTGGGGGAGCCTTGTTTGGCGGAAAGTGCTCCGTGTGGGGTGCTTCGTTGGCGTGGTGCGGTTTGTCGGTTTGCCGCCACGCCGTACGCGCGCGGCGGCACGATTCTCTGGTTTCATGATGCAGCCTTTCCTTGCAGTGTTGCTTGCCGCAAGTGTTGCAGCCGTTGCTTAAGAACATGCGAAGCGAGTGCGAAAGCCGTGCGAAAGTGGTGCGAAACCGTGAAGGGTTACGTGTCTGTAAAATTGACAATCCGATAAACACCCATTTTTACCAGGCGATATGTGGCAACCACCGAAATATCTTATTTCTCCGATATGAATTATGGAATTAATACTTGACAATACCTACGGGGTTAGTAGGATTTGGAGTCAAGAAAAGGACTTCCTTCGTGGCTCTAGAGCTTAAGGTTGGTGCGGTTGCGGCAAGGCAGCGTGATCTTCCGGCGAGCTAAAGACTCGAAGGCGATTTGCCGTAGGAGCGGCAGAAAGAAGGAATCATGGCAGTGTACAAGAGCGTTTCCGAGCTTATCGGCAACACCCCGTTGGTAGAGCTTTCCAACTACGAGAAGAACCACAGCTTGAATGCAACCATCATCGGTAAGGTCGAGCTGTTCAACCCTGCTGGCTCCATCAAGGACCGTATCGCCAAGGCTATGATCGAACAGGCGGAAGCCGATG
>URJE01000090.1 GCA_900547965.1 uncultured Eggerthella sp.
TACCTGCGTTTATGTGGTGCTTGGCGGCTATATGGCAACCGTGTTGAACGATTTCATCCAAGGCATTGTGATGTTGGTGGGCATCGTTGCGGTAATTGCGGTGGTGCTTGCGGGCCAAGGCGGTTTTTCCGAGGCCATTATTTCCCTTTCGCAAATCCCCGCCGAAGGCACCGATTTGCAAGGCGCGTTTGTTTCGATGTTCGGTCCCGATCTGTTTAACCTTGTTGGTGTGATTGTTCTTACTTCGCTGGGTACCTGGGGCCTGCCGCAAATGGTTTCGAAGTTCTACGCCATCAAAACCGGCCCCGCTATCAAGCAGGGTGCTATCATCTCTACTGTATTCGCCTTTGTAGTTGCGGGCGGCAGTTACTTCCTGGGCGGATTCGGCCGCCTGTTCGGTGACCAGATCGCCTTCGCTCCCAGTGGCATTCCCGTTTACGACTCCATCATTCCCACCATGCTCTCTGGGTTGCCCGATATCCTGCTCGGCATCGTTGTGGTGCTCGTTTTATCGGCTTCCATGTCTACGCTTTCTTCGTTGGTGCTCACCTCTTCCTCCACGCTGACCCTCGACCTTCTTAAGGGCAACGTCATCAAGAGCATGCCCGAGAAGAGCCAGATTGCGTGGATGCGCGGCCTTATCGTGGGGTTCGTGGCCATTTCGGCGGCTATTGCGTTGGTGCAATACACTTCAACCATTACGTTTATTGCTCAGCTGATGAGCATCTCCTGGGGTGCTCTTGCTGGTGCATTCCTTGGTCCGCTGATCTGGGGTTTGTACAGCTCGCGCATCTCGAAAGGCGCGGTATGGGCGAGCTTCTTCGTGGGTGTGGGCCTTACCGTGTCCAACATGTTCATCGGGTTCATAGCCTCGCCCATTAACTGCGGTGCGTTGGCCATGATTCTTTCATTGGCGGTTGTTCCGCTGGTGAGCTTGGTCACGCCTTCGGTTCCGTTCCAGGTGAAGATGCCGACTGGCGAAGGCGCCATTGATCGCGAGATCGAGCGCGAGCTGCGCGAAGAGGCTGCCGCGGCCCGTTCATAGAGGTACAGATGTTCCGCCCTGTGAAATGCTGAAACCGTTGGGCTATTTGTTCGGACTTGTGCTTGTAGCCGCCTTTCGCCCACCCACCAGGTAATTTCCTGGCAGAACGCGGCAACCAAAAGCTCGGTTGCCAATTCGGTGTTGCTTTCGAATTGGAGGATAGGGGGCAAGTAAGGAAGCGCCGCTTTTGGTCCGCAGTGTCACGATTCTGCTAAACCTTGTGTTTCCTGAGGTAACCGTAAGGCACTGCCGTTATCCTGACTTCAGGAATGAATGCGGGCTGTGCGTGTTTGTGCGCAGCCCGCTTGGCTATAGCAAGGAGTGCGCGCATGAAGCCGATGAGCATCAGGGATATTGTGGGGCCGATTATGGTGGGGCCTTCCTCTTCGCACACGGCGGGTGCGTTACGCATTGCCAGCATGGTGCGCAACCTGCTTGACGGCGAGCCGGCGGAAGTAACGTTTACCCTTTTTGGCTCGTTCGCCCACACCTATCACGGGCATGGCACCGATCGCGCCCTGGTTGCGGGCATGCTGGGGCTGCATACCGACGATCTACGTGTGCGCAATTCCTTCGATCTGGCGAAGGAGCAGGAGCTGGAGTTTTCGTTTGAGCCCGACACCGTTACCAAAACCGCGCACCCCAATACTGTCGAAGCCCACGTGCTTGACTGCTATGGCAACGAAGTGGTGGCACGTGGCGTTTCGATTGGCGGCGGCGCGGCAGAACTTACCCGCATCGATGGCATCGATGTGCATATCACGGGCGAATTCAATAGCATGATCGTTCGACAGCAGGACCTGCCGGGAACACTGGCTCATATCGCCAGTACTTTGGGCGATGCGGGCATCAACATCGGCACTTCGAAGCTCCACCGCACGCGGCAGGGCGGGGAAGCATTTACTGTTATGGACGTGGACGATCCCGTTCCTGAAGAGGTGATTGATCGCATCCTGGAGTTCCCCTCCATTCGGTCGGTTCGTTTTATTCCCGCAGACGGTCTGCACCGCAACCCTGGTGAAGTGTCGTCCGATATCGATCCGGAACTCGCTTTGCGGGAATTCCAGAAGCTCGATTTCGCGACGGCGGCCCAGCTCCTTTCCTTCTGCGAAGAAAACGGTGTTTCCTTGAGCTATGCCGCCGAAGCGCGTGAACGTGCGCTGTTGGCGAGCCGAGGGGTGGCGGGATCCGCCATTGCCTCGTATCTTCAGCGCGTGCTGGATGTAATGCGTGCTTCGGCGACAGCCCCTGTGGAAGCCCCGCGCTCTTCTATGGGCGGGCTGATCGGCGGGGAAGCCGCCAAGCTCCGTGAATTGGAAGATTTAGGCGCAGGCATCAACGGGTCGCTCCTTGCCTTGGCAACGCGTAATGCCGTTGCCGTTTTGGAAACGAATGCCACCATGGGCGTTATTGTTGCGGCGCCAACTGCTGGCTCGGCGGGCGTAATCCCCGCTGTGCTGCTTTCCCTGCAAGAGGTGCACGGCTTTAGCGATGCACAGCTGATGGACGCGCTGAAGAATGCGGCTGTTGTTGGCTCGATTATCGCCCGCAATGCTACGGTGGCAGGTGCTGAAGGGGGCTGCCAGGCGGAAATCGGGTCCGCTGCCGCAATGGCTGCCAGCGCTGCTGTTGAGCTTCTGGGTGGCACGCCGCGCATGTGCCTCACTGCTGCCGGCTATGCGCTTGCCAACATGCTGGGCCTGGTGTGCGATCCCATCGGCGGATTGGTGGAAGCGCCCTGCCAGAAGCGCAATGCCAGCGCTGCGGTGAATGCGCTTTCTGCGGCCCAGATGGCTCTTGCGGGTATCGAGGGCCTTATTCCATTCGACGAAGTTGTAGACGCCATGTTGAAGGTGGGCCGAAGCCTTCCTTACGAGTTGCGTGAAACCGCACTGGGCGGAATGGCAGCCTGTCCCTCTTGTGCTAAATTCTGCCGTTAACGGTTCTTGAAATTGAGAGATTTACCGTTTACCGAGAGACTCAATCCGACCGCTTCCACTAATCAACCGTTCGCACGTGACCCTCATTAGCATCGTTGTCATCAAATGAAGTGCAAGCGAAAGGGGCTCGAATGGGACTTCTCGAAGGAAAAGTGGCTATCATCACTGGCGGCGGCAAGGGTATTGGCTTTGGCATTGCCAGCGCTTTTGCCGAAGAAGGCGCGAACCTGTGCATCACAGGCCGCAACGAGCAACGCCTGATCGACGCCGAGGCAAAGCTCAAGGAGCAGTACGGCGTAGACGTGATACATGTTGCTGCTGAAGGCTCCGACGAAGAGGCGGTAAAGAATGTTATCGCTCAAACCATCGCCCATTTCGGTAAGCTCGACACCGTGGTAAACAATGCTCAGGCATCTAAGTCGGGCGTTATGCTGGTCGACCATAGCAAGGAAGACTTCGATCTGGCAATCAATTCTGGTCTGTATGCTGCATTCTTCTACATGAAGCATGCTTTCCCCGAGCTTAAGAAGACCAAGGGCTCCGTTGTTAACCTTTCCTCTGGTGCTGGCCTGTTCGGCAAGCCTGGCCAGTCTAGCTACGCTGCTGCGAAGGAAGGCATTCGCGGTATGACGCGCGTTGCGGCTACCGAATGGGGTCCCGACGGCGTACGCGCCAACGTTATTTGCCCGCTGGCTATGACCGAGCAGTTGGCGGCTTGGAAGGAAGAGTACCCCGACACCTTTGCCGCAACCATCAAGGGCATCCCGCTGGGCCGTTTCGGTGATCCTAAGACCGACATCGCCCCTGTTGCCGTGTTCCTGGCGAGCGACATGGCATCCTATGTTTCTGGCGAAACCATTACGATTCAGGGCGGATCTGGT
>URJE01000091.1 GCA_900547965.1 uncultured Eggerthella sp.
CAGCTACCACTACGGGCTTCCAGAATGTTACGAACAACCAGCTCACCACGGTTTTTTCTTCAGGCGCGTTCCTAATCATTGCCATGTGCATGGCAATCGGCGGTTCCAGCGGAAGCACTGCCGGTGGTATTAAGCTTTCGCGCATCGGCCTTATTGCCAAATCGATGGTTTCCACCCTCAAGGAAACCCTTTCGCCTAGCACGGCGCGCGTTTCCGTTCGCTACTACCATCTGGGGCGCAAAGTGCTTACCACCGATGCGGCAAAGTCGGCTATGACCGTTTCTGCCCTGTTTGTGGTTACGTATCTTATTGGCTCGCTTGCGGGTATCGCGCACGGCTACGATGCCATTTCCTCCATCTTCGAATCGGTTGCTATGGCTTCCAACGGCGGCTTGAGCTCGGGCATTGTTTCTCGCGGTATGCCGCCAACCCTGGAAGCGGTGTACATCCTTGAAATGTGGGCAGGCCGTCTGGAATTCGTAACGCTTTTGGCCCTTGTTGTGAAAGTGGTTGTGTCTATCGCGCCTCGCAGGAAGGTGGTGCGTTCGTGACCAAGCTGCTTTCAAAGCGAACCATTGTTGCGGCATGGGCCTCATGCGTATTGGCGGTCGTGCTGCTGTGCGCCGGTGTTGCCTGGGCCGACGAAGGGCAGGAATCGTCCAAACCCAGCAATCACGTATATGTGAACCAGCTTTCCGACAGCTCGTTTTTGTATCAAACAACCATTGCCGATTTGGCTCAGGCCGACTCGTACTATGAAGGCCAAACGGTACTCGTGCAGGGCGAAGTGGTGGGCGACCGCATCAACGACGAAATGCAGCCCGACAATTGCTGGGTTACCCTGCAAGACGACGACTCCACAAATCCTAGCGTGGTTTCGGTGTTCATGACCACGGAGCAAGCGAAGAACATCGACACGTACGGCAGCTATGGCGTTACTGGCACCATGCTCCAAGTGCGCGGCACGTTCCATTTGGACTGCAGGGAGCATCAGGGTATGTCCGACATTCACGTGGAAGAGGTCTCGGCGCTTGCCGCCGGCTCTGAAAACAAGCCCGGGGTGGATCCGAAGCTTTTCGGCCTTGGCATCGTTTCGGTGCTGGCCGGCTTGGCGCTGCTTGCCCTGTACCAATCTAAACGAGAGGGGACGCTGTAATGGAAACTCCAGCCATCGAAACCGGTGTGGTGGTGAAGCTCGACAGAGGCTTCCCCTTGGTTCGTTTGGGCGATGGCCGCGAGCTTCGTTGCGAGCATGCCACTTCCTTAGTGAAGGGCAGCGATCAGCGTGCAGTGGTGGGCGACGAAGTGCGCATTTCCCTTCCCGATGGGCATGACAAGGGCATCATCGAGGAAACGTTGCCCAGGCGCACGTCGTTTGTGCGCAAAGACCCTACCGAACGGGCCCTTCCGCAAACGTTGGCCGCCAACTTCGACTTGGTTATCATCGCCCAGCCCATCGAAGACACCAACACACGCCGTCTGGAGCGCGAGCTTGTCCTGGCCCATGAAACGGGAGCGGAAGTGCTGGTGGTGCTTACCAAGGCCGACCTGATGGCTTCGCCCGCTGAAGTGGAAGAAGTGCGCTCGCATATCGATGGGTTCGTGGGCAATGACGAACTGCTGGCCATTTCCGACCGCGACGAGGCGTCGGTACAGCGCCTTGCTCAGATAATTGCCGAAGGCGATAAAACCGCAGTGCTTATCGGCCGGTCGGGCGTGGGTAAGTCGAGCCTGGTGAATATGCTCGTAGGCAGCGACATCCAAAAAACCACTGCCGTGCGCGGCGATGGCAAGGGCAGGCATACCACCGTTTCTCGCGAGATTATCTACCTGCCAACAGGTGGCCGCATCATCGACATGCCTGGCGTGCGCGGGCTGGGGCTTTGGGATGCCGACGAAGGCATTGGCGCTGCGTTTTCGGACATTGAGGAGCTTGCCGCTTCGTGCCGTTTCCGCGATTGCACCCACACCAACGAACCAGGATGCGCTGTCCGTGCCGCCGTCGAATCGGGCGATTTGGCGGCAGAGCGCCTGGAATCGTACGTGCGCCTTCGCGAAGAGAGCGCTCAGGTGAAAACCCGCCGCGAGGAGGCGGAGCGCATTCGCAGCCGTCGCGGGCATCCTCGCCGAAGGCGTTAAGAACCGTGAAGCCAAGCGTTCTTTCCGATGCGCTACAATATTATGAGCAACATCCCATCATGGGATGTTGTTTTTCTAAAGGGCCTGCATAGGGCGGGCCGCAAAGAGGGGGACCCATGAATCCTGCAGTGATCATACCTACCTTCCACACCGTGCCCACGAAGCGCGGTGCTTCAAAGCCTTCCAACCTGTACGACCACCCTACGCCCCTGAACGAGCAGGGCACGTTGGGCAGGTGCTTGAACTCGTTGCGGCAAGTGCGCGGTTTGGGCCAGGTAATCATTTTGGTTGCTGCTGAAGGTGGCGTGGAAGACGAAGCCGCCAAGAAGGTTCAAAACATTGCCAACCAGTTCCCCCAAATGCACACGTTGGTAATTGGGCGTGCTGAAGCTGAAATTGTTCAGCAGCGTTTGGATCAGCTGGGTTTCGGCGGCCAGCAAGAGGCTATTGGCCTTACGGGCTATTCGGCCGTTCGCAACCTTGGCTTGGTTGTTGCTCAGGTGCTGGGATTCGATTCGGTGGTGTTCATCGACGACGATGAAACCATCGAAGACGAGGCGTTTCTTGAAAAGGCCATGTACGGCCTGGGCAAGCTCACCAAGAAGGGCATTCCCATCCTTGCCAAATCGGGCTTCTACTTCAACGATGAAGGCACCTACTACTCGAAGAGCCAGAATCGTTGGTACAACCATTTTTGGCAGCAGGGCCGTGCGTTCAACAATTGGATCAGCAAGGCCATGTCCGGTCCGCGCCTTTCTCGCTCCAATCATGTATGCGGCGGCTGCTTGGCGCTGCATCGGGAAACGTATCGCCGTTTGAGCTTCGACCCGTGGATTCTTCGCGGCGAAGACTTGGACTATTTGCTTAACCTGCGTATGTACGGTTCCGATATCTGGTTTGACAACCAATGGTCGTTGACGCACCGCCCCCCGCGCGACAGGCATGAAGGCCATCGCTTCTATCGCGATATTTTCCGCTGGATCTACGAGTACTACAAAATTGAGTTCAGCCGCGCGCAGATCGACCTTCTGCAGATCAAGCCTTCTTCGCTCATGCCGTATCCTGGCCCGTTCCTGGAGCCGGGCATTACCAAACGCATCAAGCGCACGGCGTTTCTGCGTTCGCTGGCTCGTCCCGACAAGAAACGCTATCGCGAAGGTGCTAAGGCTGCTGCCGGCGAGGCAACTGAATATGCTCAGGAGCACTGCATGAAGTACTTCGAGTTCCAGTACACCTGGGGCGATATTATGGCGCGCATGGAAAGCGACGGCGGTTTGCGCCAAGCGCTGGTGCAAGCGGCCATTGCCCGTCAGTCGGGCGGGGAAGTGGTAGTTGAAGCTGCTGCCCCGGCGGGCGCATCGGCAGATGCTGCGGGCAACGCTTCCGACGAGCCAGCACCGCTTCCGACTTGCTGGACCCTGCGGCTGCCAATCTCGATCCAGGCATGACTGCTGAGATCAGGCTTAACATCAACGAAGAATAGGATTTGCGCACTTCATGGAAACCTTTGTGATTACCGCAGCAGTTGGCGTGGTTGTTGGCATTTTGTCGGGCCTGCTGGGTATCGGAGGAGGAACTTTGATGGTTCCCCTGTTCCGCTTGGGTTTCGGGCTTTCGGCTCTTGCCTCTACGGCAACATCGCTGTTTACGATCATCCCCACTT
>URJE01000092.1 GCA_900547965.1 uncultured Eggerthella sp.
CAGCTGCTTGAGGGCCTGGGGGGGTGGTTGGGGCCCCCCCCCCCGCCGCACTCGTCGCATGCAATATGCCTACCTTGCTTATGGGCGCGAACCCAGCTGGCGATAATTGCACCAACGATAGCAATCAGAACAACAAGCACTACGAATGTTCCAAGGTTCATACCTGACGCTCCTTTCAGGGCCGCATCGCCAAACCAATCAACACAACTAAGAAGCCGCGGATCTACTCAGATGCGCAGATCCGCGGCGGTTCAATTACCTTCGATTACGGCCTATGCTTCGTCGACCGCACGAACGGCAGCCTTGCCCTGCCACTTGTTAGGACGGAACAACAGCCACAAGAAGGCGATAAATGTTGCAATCGCAAGAACAGTGAATACGTTGAAGGAAACTTCACCGACAGCCATGCCGGCAAACTGGTAAATCCAGAGAGATACGACCCATGCGATTCCGCACTGATAGCCAATTGCTGCGAAGAACCACTTGGTGTTGTTCATCTCGCGCTTGATGGCACCCATAGCTGCAAAGCACGGAGCGCACAGCAGGTTGAACGCCAAGAAGGCATAGCCAGATGCATAAGTGAAGGCAGCCTGAACATTTGCATACCAACCAGCATCGCCGTCATACAGAATGCCGAAGGTGGATACAACGTTTTCCTTCGCGATAAGACCCGTGATGGTAGCGGATGCCGCCTGCCAATCGCCGAAGCCCTGAGGTGCGAAGATCCAGCAGATTGCGCCACCGATGATAGCCAAGATCGAATCGTTCTGGTCCTCAACCGCTTGGAATACGCCATCTACGAAGCCGTAGGAAGAAATGAACCAGATCAGGATACATGCAACCAAGATGATGGTGCCGGCCTTCTTGATGAACGACCATGCACGCTCCCACATGCTACGCAACACCGCGCCAATGGTTGGCAGGTGGTATGCAGGAAGCTCCATGACGAATGGGGCGGGATCGCCTGCAAAGAAGCGGGTCTTCTTCAGAATGACGCCAGAGCAGAGAATGGCGACAATGCCCAGGAAGTACGCGCTGGGAGCAACCCACCACTCGCCACCGAACACAGCACCTGCAAACAAAGCGATAATCGGGAGCTTTGCACCGCAAGGGATGAACGTCGTGGTCATAACGGTCATGCGGCGATCGTTCTGGTTTTCAATGGTTCGCGAAGACATAATACCGGGCACGCCACAGCCGGTACCAATAAGAATCGGCACAAACGACTTGCCGGAAAGGCCGAAGCGGCGGAACACGCGGTCGAGGATGAACGCAATACGAGCCATATAGCCGCAAGACTCAAGGAAGGCGAGCAGCAAGAACAGTACCAACATCTGGGGAACGAAGCCGAGCACTGCACCAACGCCAGCGACAATGCCATCGAGAATCAGAGCCTTCAGCCAGTCGGCGCATCCGATAGAATCCAGGCCCTGTTCAACAAGGACAGGAATGCCGGGAACCCACACACCGTATTCCGTGGGATCAGGTTCGGAGCCCTCAAGCTCTCCTGCGTACGTATCGGCGTCTACCTCCTGGGTTTCACCGTCTTCGTCAACATAGGTTGCCACAATGCCTGCGTCAGCGGCTTCATCGACGAAGTCTTCAGATTCAGGATCGAGGCCTTCCTCGATCGCGGCTGCCTCGAATGCGGCGATAGCGTTCTGGTCGCCCTGGTAGGGAGCCAAAACGTCAAGGGCCTCCTGGTAGGACTCAGTATCTACTTCAACCGTTTCGTTTTCACCCGTTTCGTCGTCATACGACTCATAGGTTGCGATCAGGCCAGCGGCTTCAGCGTCATCGGCAAACGTCTCGGAAGCAGGATCGAGACCCTCTTCTTCAGCTGCGGCTTCGAAGGCGTCAACGCTTTCCTGCGCACCCTCGAATTCCTCAGACACCTCGTCGAATTGCTCTTGGCCAGAGCCGAGATACCAGCCATCACCGAACACACCGTCGTTTGCCCAGTCGGTGGCAACGCTACCAACAGTTGAAACGGAGATGTAGTACACGAGGAACATGACCACAACGAAGATCGGCAAAGCCAGGATGCGGTTGGTTACCACGCGGTCGATCTTGTCGGATGTGGTCAGCTGATTTGCCATATTATTGCTACGGCAGTGGTCGATAATGGTGGAGATGTAAGAATAGCGATCGTTGATGATGACGCTTTCGGTATCGTCGTCGCTTTCCTTTTCCACCTTAGCAACAACGTCGCTCACATCGGGAGCCCCCTCGAGAGCGGAAGCGATCTTGCTGTCTTTCTCGAGAAGCTTGATTGCATAGAAGCGCTTGAGATTAGCGGGAACGCTGGAGGGAAGACGAACCTCGATGGTCGAGATAGCTTCTTCCGCTACAGCAGAGAACGTAATTGGGGTAGGAGCAGATGCAGAGCCAATGGTCTTAAGGCAGTTCACTACCTCATCGATGCCCTCGTTCTTCAATGCGGAGATCTCAACAACATTACAGCCGAGCTCTTTGGCCAGCTGGTCTGCATGGATTTCGTCGCCGCGCTTGCGGACAACGTCCATCATGTTCACGGCAACGACAACCGGTACACCCATTTCAAGGAGCTGAGTGGTGAGGTACAGATTGCGCTCAAGGTTGCTGCCGTCAACGATGTTCAAAATGGCATCGGGCTTTTCCTGGATAAGGAAATTTCGCGCTACAACTTCTTCCAGGGTATAAGGGGACAAGGAGTAAATACCTGGAAGGTCGGTAATCTCAATGGACTTGTCAGCCTTGAGCTTACCTCCTTTTTTCTCCACAGTAACGCCTGGCCAGTTGCCAACATACTGGTTGGAGCCGGTCAGCGCGTTGAACAGGGTAGTTTTACCACTGTTCGGGTTGCCTGCTAGTGCAACTCTCATTCATTCCTCCATTCGGTGTTAGATTAAGCTAACTACAGGATCAAAAAAAGATCGCTATGCGATCGTGCGAGCGCACTATGCCAATCAGAGGATGCTCATGCTTAACCCTTTGATGGGCATAAATGCGCTTATTCGACTTCGATCATCTGTGCGTCTTCTTTTCTCACAGAAAGCTCGTAGCCGCGAACGGTAATTTCAACCGGATCGCCCAAAGGCGCAACCTTGCGAATGTAAACCGAACAACCTTTGGTGATGCCCATGTCCATGATGCGACGCTTTACCGCGCCCTCACCATTGAGCTTCACAACGGTCACCGTTTCACCGCTCTTAACTTCTCGAAGAGTTTTCACTATGCCTCCCCTCTTCATCTTTTCGCTTAGCTGGAAATGGCAAACCGCTATACCGTGATGTGCTTTGCGAGCTCAGAAGAAAGCGCAACGCGAGAACCTTTCACGTTCACGATGAGGTTGCCGCCGATACGCGATACAACAACAATCTGCT
Organism: uncultured Eggerthella sp.; assembly: GCA_900547965.1. Classification (GTDB taxonomy): domain Bacteria; phylum Actinomycetota; class Coriobacteriia; order Coriobacteriales; family Eggerthellaceae; genus Anaerotardibacter. The sequence continues at coordinate 3,366 of URJE01000092.1, forward strand.
CGCCGGGAACAAAGCCCAGATTCTCGAGGTGACGATGGATGTCACCAGCGCCATCGTGAAGTTGCCTTACGTGGTAAATGCCATTGTTTCTAACTTCAGACAAAACCATGATGCTTCCTTCCACATGCCCCACGGGCGGTTTGCGGCCCTAGTAAACCAGAGCTTACTAACAGACTGATG
>URJE01000093.1 GCA_900547965.1 uncultured Eggerthella sp.
CAGCAGACGGGAAGTTTTTCCCGAGGTGGCCCCCCCCGCCGTTATGTTCGATGACGCTTTGCTGGGGCTCTTCGTTGTAGCCGTTGGCCTGGCTGCATGGGCAATCTACCTGCTGATCAAAGACCCGAAGGCCGTATTCGCCAAGGCCTTCAAGTAAGCGCCTTAACGCTTTTCCAAAAGGGCAACTGAGCCTAGGCTCGGTTGTCCTTTTCGTTTCCGCCCTCATGCCGCTACCGCACATCACAGACCCTCCCCCTTACCCCCGTCAAAGCAACAACAGCGCTATGGGTCAATAGCGCAAGTGCTTCATGCCACACCAAGTCTCGGCCCGAATCCCCTTCATAAACGCCGCAATAAACCAACGTCACCGCTGCTGTGAACGCGTTCTAGTTTTCAGCGAGAAAGCGTATAATGAACAGCAAAGATAAGAGCCTGAGGGGGCGATTCACATGGGGTTCAAGAATATCCTCGTGCCGTACGACAATTCCGAGCACGCAAACAACGCACTCAAAGAAGCCATCAACCTGGCTAGCGAAAATCCCGAAGCGGTAATCCATGTAGTAGAAGTTGTTGCTCCGCCGCAAGACCTGGTGTACAGCAGCATCAACCAAACCGGATTCGGCATGGGTGTTTCGGTTGTTGCCAAGGGCGATTTCGCCAAGGTTGTCGAAGAGCGCAATGCAGAACAGGACAAGGAGCTGCAAGAAACTATCGCCGATGTGGTTGAGGGCTTCCCTGGCACCCTTACCGCAGAAGTGGTCTTCGGCATCTACACCATCGAAACCATCATCGAAACGGCAAAGCACTATGATTGCGACCTTATCGTCATGGGTTCACGAGGGCTGGGTGCTATACGAGGCGCAATCGGCTCGGTCAGCTACGGCGTGCTTCGTTCCGCCGAAATCCCTGTGCTGGTGGTTAAATAGGCAATCGCTAACCTGCAAAGCCCATTCGAGGGCGGCGGTATCTAGCATATTCCGCGAGAAAGGGCGGCGAGAGTAATCTTGCTGCTCTTTCTCGTTTTAGGCATCAACGGGAGTTATGGAAAACAGCCTTCAACGATCGGCTCAAACCAAAAGCAAGCCAAACGCAAGCGAACCCGGAATGAGCCACCATTCCGGGTTCAGTACCAAAGGCTCGACGTAATGAAGCCGAGCTTGACTTAGTTGCACGAAAGAATTCAGCTACGCCAAACCGAGCCAAGTTTGCATAGTGGGCGCCCAACCCGTGAAAAACACGATAAGGATCAACGCAGGCACACCGTACTTCACCCATAAGCGCGTCCACTTTGGGAATGCAACGCCCTCGCCGCGATCGGCTTCAGCCATGAACTTATCCCAGCCCCAACCGCGCTTGGTGGTGCAGAACATCACAAACAGCAAGCAGCCGATGGGCAGGATGTTATTGGAAAGGATAAAGTCTTCCAACGACTGCACATCGCCGATGCCCGGCACCAGGAAATCCGACCAAATGTTGTAACCGAACACGCACGGCAGGGAAAGCAGCACCAGAATAGGCGCGTTGATTGCCACTGCACGCTTGCGGGAAATGTCCCACTGATCCATGGTGAAGCGAAGAATTGCCTCAAACACGGCAATAACCGAAGAAAGCGCCGCCGCTGCAACGAACAGGAAGAAAAGCGTGCTCCACAAATGCCCCAGAGGCATCTGCTCGAACACGGTAGGCAACGTGAGGAACACCAAACCAGGACCAGCATCGGGGCTGATACCGTATGCAAAGCAAGCTGGGAAGATAATGAGACCCGCCATGATGGCAACCAAAGCATCGAGCAAGGCAACGTTTACCGCTTCGCCCGTAAGCTTTCTGTCACGCGTTACGTAGCTGCCAAAAATAGACATGGAACCAACGCCAATCGAAAGCATGAACATGGCTTGGCTCATAGCGGCATATACGATTTGGGGGAAGCTGGCATTGGGGTTGTTGAACAGGTTGTCGAAATTGGGCAGCAGGTAGAATTCCAATCCCGCCTGACCGCCTTCAAGGGTAAGGGAGTGCACGCACAAAAGAGCCATGATAACGAACAGTGCAGCCATCATTACCTTGGTGATGCGCTCGACGCCCTTTTGAACGCCCATGGCGCACACGCCAAAACCGATAACGGCAACCAAGAGCATCCAACCCGTGAGTTCCATGGGGTTGCCAAGCATCGATCCGAACACCATCGTGACGTCTTCCGTGCCATCGAACGTGCCCATGGCCGCTTTCACGAAGTATGCAATGGTCCAGCCGCACACCACGGTATAGAACATCATGAGCAGATAGCAGCCAATCAAACCAAGCCACTTGAAGCGATGCCACTTCGTCCCCTGCGGCTCCAGCGCCTCATAGCTGCGCGCCAGGGAGCGGTAACTGGCACGACCCATGGCAAATTCCATCACCAACAGCGGCACGCCAAGCACCACCAGGAAGAACAGTATGAGCAGTACGAATGCCGCGCCGCCGTATTCGCCCGTGATGTAGGGAAAGCGCCAGATGTTGCCCAAACCGATAGCGCAGCCCGCGCTGATAAGGATGAAACCAAGGCGGCTCGAAAACTTCTCGCGTCCTTCGTCTACGATTTCTTTATCTGCCACAGCAGTATCTCCTCTGCTTTGAATTGCAATGTTCGAAGTATACGCTCTTGCACTCCGAAGCAAGAGCGCAAGCCGCCAAATCACCTCGGCGAGGCGAATGCCGATCGGCTTGCTACATATTCAGCCAGAATGTGATTTTGGGCACCCATCCCGCCACGAAGATAACGATAATCAGCAGAGGCACACCGTAACGCGTCCACACATACAGGAACTTCGGATAGGGCATGCCCTCGCCCTCGTTTGCCTCGGCAAGGAAATTCTTCCAACCCCAGCCGGAGCGACGGGTGCAGAACAACGCGAACACCAAAGCGCCCAATACCAGGAAGTTGTTGGAGACCAAGAAGTCTTCCAGCGATTGGATGTCGCCGATGCCAGGAATCTGCACGCCCGACCATACGGAAAAGCCCAAAACGCATGGCAGGGAAAGCAATGCCAGCAAGGGCCCGTTTATGGCAACAGCTCGCTTGCGCGTGATATTCCACTGATCCATCGAAAACCGCAGGATATTCTCGAAGACTGCGATAACGGTTGAAAGCGCGGCAAAAGCCATGCATAGGAAGAAAATCGTGCCCCACAACTGACCGAGCGGCATCTGCTCGAACACGGCAGGCAGAGTAAGGAACACCAAGTCGGGACCAGCATCGGGTGCAACCCCATAGGCAAAACACGCCGGGAAGATGATAAGACCCGCCATGATGGCAACCAGG
>URJE01000094.1 GCA_900547965.1 uncultured Eggerthella sp.
GGCACCAAGTGTGGCGCGGGAACCTTTCAATCGGTCGGAGCGGCCGAAGGCCAGCCCCTTCCTCCTTCAAGGCTCCCGCACTCACCAGGACGCCTCTCACTGTTTTGTGCAACAATGCGAGTTCGTTAACACCCTTTCGGGTGTTTTTTGTTTTTGGGTGAAGGAGCTATCGGATAGGGCCGATGCTTCTGGTGCCCTCGGACAATTTGCAAACAAGTTAGCGTTTGGGTGCGGGATGCTTGCTGGCAAAGTGAAATGCGACAAAAGCGTCTATCTTTTTAGATGCTTGCCGTAGGGCGAAAATCCTGTTCAATCAGGACGTTTTCCAATCCCTATCAGCTAAAACAATGCTAAAGTTGCTTGTGTCCTTCCAAGGGGAAAGGAAGAAGATGGGCCTTTTGAAGAACGCACAATCGCGAGTTGCTACTGTGTTGGTTTCGTTGTTCCTGGGTTTTGTAATGCCCTGGGTTCTCCAAGCAAACCGGGATTTTCGCGGGGAAGCTCAATTTAAGTTCGACCCATCGGCTATGTTCGCCAGTACGGTTGCTGAGGTTCTTGTTAGCATTGCGTTTGTGGCGGTGTTCGTCATTTCGCTTCTTTACCTTGCAAAACAATCGAGCTCTCGAAAGCTGCTTTTGTTCGCAAGTGCCGTATCGCTTGTTGCTTTTGCCGGATTCGCCGTGACATATTCGCTTTTCATCCATGGCAGCGTATACGGTTGGATTTACTATGCTCTTTTCCAGATGTTTCCCGGTCTAATTCTCGTAGTGGGTTATGCCGTGACTGCAATTGTCTGCTCCCATCGCAGGAGTTAGTACCATTCGAACAAACCGTAGGGATACTGCGGATAGGGTGGGGCATTGCCGCTTGGCGCGGTAGAATAGCAACCCGAAATAAAACGTGAGTGCCGCGCAGGCCTTGAAGCCTGTGCGGTTTGTTGTGTTAGGACGAATTGCATGCCCATCGATCTTGATACCCTGAATGGCCCTCAGCGCGAAGCGGTGCTGTGCACGGAAGGCCCCCTGTTGGTTTTGGCGGGTGCCGGTTCCGGCAAAACCCGCGTGCTCACTCATCGCATTGCCCATTTGGTGGAAGATCTGAACGTTGCCCCATGGCAAATCATGGCCATCACGTTCACCAACAAGGCCGCTGCTGAAATGCGCGAGCGTTTGCAAAGCCTTATCGGTGGCGGCGCGCGTGGCATGTGGGTTTCTACCTTCCACAGCATGTGCGTGCGCATCTTGCGCACCGACTGTGAACGTGTAGGGTTCGCCAAGGGCTTCACCATCTACGACGACAGTGATTCAAAGCGCCTGGTCGAGCAGATCATGGACGAGCTCAACATCGACAAGAAGCGCTATCCCATCCCTGCGCTCCGTAACCGCATTTCACAGGCAAAGAACGATCTGCAGGTGGCAGAGGTATTCGCCGAAAAGACATCCGACCAGGTAGGTCAGGTGGCGGCTCGCGTGTATACGCGCCTGCAGGAGCGTCTTCGCCAGCTGAACGCCTTCGACTTCGACGACTTGTTGCTGTACACCTGGCTTCTGTTGAAGAACCACCCCGATGTGCTGGCTGCCTATCAGAACCGTTTCCGTTACCTGATGGTGGACGAATACCAGGACACCAACCATGCTCAGTACGTGCTTACCCAGCTCTTGGCGGCGGCGCATAAGAACATCATGGTAGTAGGCGACGACGACCAGTCAATTTATTCGTGGCGTGGCGCCGACCTGCGCAATATTCTCGATTTCGAGAAGGACTACCCGGAAGCCCGCGTGGTGAAGCTGGAAGAAAACTACCGCTCCATGGGTAATATCCTGGCAGCAGCAAATGCGGTTATTGCCAACAACCTTACGCGCAAGCCCAAGAAGCTGTTCACCTCAAAGCCTGCGGGTGACAAGATCTCGGTGTACAGCGCAACCGACGAACGAGACGAAGGTCGTTGGATTGCCTCGGAAATCGAGCATCAGCACGGCGAAGGTATGTCGTACAACCAAATTGCGGTGTTCTATCGCACAAATGCGCAGAGTCGCATGCTTGAAGATATGTTGATGCGTGCCGGTGTACCGTATAGGTTGATCGGCGGTACGCGCTTCTTCGATCGTGCGGAAATCCGCGATGTAATGGCGTACTTGAATTTGGTGGTCAACCCCGCCAACGATGTTGCCGCTCATCGTGTCATCAACGTGCCCAAGCGCGGCATCGGCAAAACCACGGTAGAACACATCGATTACGTTGCTCGCGAAACGGGCATTACGTTCTTGCAGGCCGCCGAGCTATGTATTGCCGACGATCAAATTCGCTCCGCAACACGCAAAGCCATCGCGGAATTCGTGGCGCTCATCCACGAGGCCCAAGGCTATGCTGGCGACTTGCGCAAGGTGGTCGAAGCCATCGTGGACAAGGCGGGCCTTATTCGTGTCCTTGAAGCGGAGAACTCCGACGATGCCGCTGGTCGCATCGAGAACATTCAGGAGCTTTTTGGTGTAGTAGACGAATACGCCCAAACGCACGACGATGCCGATGCGCTGTTCGAGCCTCCTACGTCAGAAGATGCGCCCGAGGCAGACGACGAGCCGCCCGTGCGCACTTTCCAAGCAAATTCCTTGCCTGACTTCGTGGAATGGGTAACGTTGCGTACCGACATGGACACAGTGGCGGAAGACGGCGAAGCCATCACCATGATGACCATCCATGCCGCAAAGGGCCTGGAATTCGATTGCGTATTCGTGGCTGGCATGGAAGAATCGCTGTTCCCTCACGGAAATTCGTCTCAGGATTCGCAGGGCCTGGAAGAAGAGCGCCGCTTGGCTTACGTTGCCATCACCCGCGCGCGCAAGAAGCTTTACCTTACCAACGCCTTCACGCGCCAGATCTTCGGCCAGTCAAGCGCCAACCCGCCCTCGCGCTTCATCGGAGAAATTCCGCTGGAATTGCGCAAGGGCATCGGAATGGGCTCTGCAGGATTTTCTGGTTCGGGTTGGGAAAAGCGCGGCAGCCGTCGTGGCATTGCCGGCTCTGGT
>URJE01000095.1 GCA_900547965.1 uncultured Eggerthella sp.
ATTATACGGAAACCAGTTTTTCGCGCAACCCCTTTTTTGAAAAAAATTCAGGGGACTAAATCTCATAGTCGTAAGGCACGCAAAACCACACCACTCTGCCGATAACAGACAGGGTTTCACGCTCTCCATCCCCGTAATCAAATACCTGAGCCTTATAGGTGGGATCATTCGAATCAGGTTCTAGGGCAATTCCGTTATTAAGCTTTCGCACCCGCTTCACCGTCGCATCCGATGAACCAACGCTTACCGCATACACAGATCCGTTCATAACATCCGTAGTTGGACATACCAGCGCATAGCTGCCGTTAGGCAAGACCCTATTCATGGATTCGCCCTTAACCCTCAAATAAAATGCCTTAGGATAACGCAGCAACAGAGCATTGGGCACAGGATGGATTTCCTCTATCTGGAGCATCTCGATAGGTGCACCTGCAGCAATAGATCCATACAACGGAACAAATCCGAACGACAAACCAGACTCCGGTTGCGCTTGCTGCAATACCCTACGCGCGTACCCTAGTACCTGGCTATATACATCGTCCATAGTCAGACTAGGCAACGATTCAACTATCTTCATAGCATTGGAAAAACGCGGGATAGTCTGCCCACATTCCCATGCGGAGACGGAAGTCTGACTCACTTCCGCTATCGCTGCAAGCTGTTCTTGCGACAAACCAAAGTTGCCGCGAATTGCATGAATGTTGTCGCCTATATAATTCTCCATCGGTCCTCCCATCCACGCGAATCATGCTATCAAATAAGGTGGTATTCCCAGATTGACAGCAGTTTTTTACCCGTTAATCTGGTAATGATGAAGTGGGGAGGATGAGTATGAAAAACTGGGTTCAACAAGCGCGCGAAGCCTCCGGGCTGTCCTTGGAAGACTGCGCTTCGGCGTTGTTCCTCTCCCGCGACGCCTTTGCCCAAAAGGACGCCAATCCGGGAACTATCACCCTGAACGAACTCAGGGCATTACACAACGTTTTCAACGAAGACGCTCGTAAGATCGTCCAAAAAGCACTTCTCGAAATCTATCTTTAGTATCCATTGAAATACCTGTTTAGCGGGTAGTTATCGACAGGAGTACCGATGCGTTCCATCAGAATGGAAGAAACTCGTTTTCCCCTAATCATGGAAGATGGCAAGGTCGCAGAATGCGAGGCGCTTCTGCTCGTAGAAAGCAGCTGCGGTACCAAGAATTACCTGGTTTACACCGACAACAGCATCGGCGATGACGGTTCCCTGACGGTATTCGCCTCCGCGTATAGAGCAAACGCCGAAGCCCCAAACTCTATGCCACTAAGAGAAACCGAGCTTCTTCCCATAACGACAAAAGACGAATGGGAATTCCTGGAAGCCGCACTCGATAGCGCAATCGGGCAATAATCAAAACAGCTTGACCAATATACCAACCCACATTCACGACTGCGAGCCAGACTAGCCTACATGCCGTCTGGCTCGCATTTTAGCTCCATAGCATTTTTCGCGCGTCATGCGAAGCTCGGCACCTCACCATGAAGTAAAATATATCGTTACGTCTGCATCTGCCGCCCATGACATATCAGCAGGCGCAAAATGAAAAAGGACATCGAGCAAGAAAGGTCATCCATGTCCGAATTAACCGACTTCGAAAAAGAGGCAAGAGCCGATATCAAGGAGGCTCAGGAAGCAACTGCGGCCGAAAAGGCAAACAAACCTTGGTTCAAGCGCCTTTCGCTTACTACCTGGATCTTCATCGCACTTGCATTAGGCGTTGTAGCTGGCTTGGCTCTGCAAGGCAACCCCGACATCGCAACCACGTACATCAAACCGCTTGGAACCATCTTCTTGAACCTTATTAAGATGATCGTTGTTCCCCTGGTTATCTTTTCCATGGTTGCTGGCGTCATCAGTCTTTCCGACATCAAACGTGTAGGCGCTATAGGCGGTAAAACTATCGCTTATTACCTGTGCACCACTGCATGCGCTATCGTAATCGGCTTAGTAATTGCCAACGTCCTCAACGTTGGAGCAGACTACACTCTTTCTACCGATGAACTGAGCTATGAGGCAAAAGAAGCACCCTCGTTTATCGATACCATCGTGAATATTTTCCCCAGCAACTTCGTCCAGCCCATGTCTGACGCCAGCATGCTGCAGATCATCGTCATCGCCCTCTTCTTCGGTTTCGGCATCCTCGCAGCAGGTAAAAAGGCTCAGCCTGTTGCCGACTTCGTAAACGGCATGAGCGAGGTCTGCATCAAGATCATGCACATGATCATCTCTATCGCCCCATTCGGCGTATTCGGATTGATCACCCCCGTCGTGGCTACCAATGGCCCCGACATCTTGCTGCCGCTGCTGAAACTTATCCTTATCGCCTACTTGGCCATGATTCTGCATATGGTTGTCGTATACTCTGGCGCCGTTAAAACCATTGCGAAAATGGGTCCGCTTACCTTCTTCAAGGGTCAGATGCGCGCAATGGCGTTTGCATTTGCTTCCGCATCCTCTGTCGGCACACTGCCTATCAACATGGAATGCTCTAAGAAGCTGGGCGTTCGCAGCGAAGTTTCCAGCTTCGTGCTTCCCCTTGGCGCTACCATCAACATGGACGGCACCGCTATTTATCAAGGCGTTTGCGCCATCTTTATTGCCCAGGTATTCGGAATCGACCTCACCATTGGCCAGCAATGCGTTATTGTTGCCACTGCCGTGCTTTCGTCCATCGGCACTGCCGGTGTCCCCGGCTCCGGCATGATCATGCTCGCTATGGTGCTCCAGTCCGTTGGCCTGCCCGTTGAAGGCATCGCCCTCGTAGCTGGCGTAGATCGCGTTCTGGACATGATGCGTACTGTGGTAAACATCACCGGCGACCAGTCCGCCGCTGTATGCGTCAACGCCCTGGAGAACCGCAAAGAAACCCGTCAAGCCGCCAAAGCAGCAGCATAAGCGGACAAGAACACAACCCACTAAAGAAGCCGCCACGAGCGGCTTCTTTTATGCCCAAAAAAGCAC
>URJE01000096.1 GCA_900547965.1 uncultured Eggerthella sp.
TGGCCATGCGCCGGATGATCGCCGCCGAAGTTCATCGACGGCCTATCTCAGACTGTAATGGGGACGGGGCCTGCCCCTGTATTTCCACGGGCTCTGCTTGCCCTCGAATGCAATCGTTGGGTGACTTGGTTTAAAATGAAGAATAGTGCGCCCGTGCGGTGCGCTCTAAACATACATAGAGTAGCCGGCAGCCTGCTGGCTGAAACGTTACACACAGAAAGGCATGGTATGCAGCGCGACCATTACGACTTCCTTATCGTTGGCGCTGGCATCACGAGCGCCGTTTTTGCTCATGAAGCCGCCAAGATCGGCAAGACCTGCTTGGTCATCGACCGCCGCGATCACATTGCAGGCAACATCTACACCGAAGAAATCGATGGCATCAACGTGCATAAGTACGGTGCCCATATCTTCCATACGTCGCTTCGTCCCGTTTGGGATTACGTAAATCAGTTCGCCGAGTTCAACAACTACGTGAACTGCCCCGTTGCCAGCTACAAGGACGAGCTGTACAACTTGCCGTTCAATATGAACACCTTCTCGAAGATGTGGGGAATCAAGACTCCTGCTGAAGCGAAGGAAATCATTGAGCGTCAGAAGCAGGAAGCTGCCGAGCAGATCGGCGAAGGCGAGCCCTCCAATCTCGAGGAACAGGCGCTTTCCCTTATCGGCAAGGATGTATTTGAAAAGCTGATCAAGGGCTACACCGAAAAGCAGTGGGGCAAGAGCTGCACCGAGCTGCCCGCTTCCATCATCAAGCGCCTGCCTGTTCGCTTCATCTACGACAACAACTACTTCAACGACCGTTGGCAGGGCATCCCCATGGGCGGCTACACTGCTATGGTTGAGCGTATGTTCGGCGATACGGAAATTCTGCTGAATACCGAATATCGCGAGTTCGTTGCTGAAAACGAAGGCATCGCCGACCGCGTTATTTACTGTGGCACCATCGACGCTTACTTCGATTATCAGCTTGGCGCGCTGGAGTATCGTTCTTTGCGCTTTGAGTCCGAGCGTATCGAATGCGAGAATTGGCAGGGCAACGCGGTGGTCAACTACACCGAGCGCGAGGTACCCTTCACGCGCATTATCGAGCACAAGCACTTCGAGTACGGCACGCAGCCAACCACCATCATTACGCGTGAGTATCCTGCAAACTGGGAGCGCGGCGACGAGCCGTACTACCCTCTGAACGACGAGCGTAACAGCGCCCTGTACGAGCAGTACGTTGAGCTTGCCAAGCAGGAAGGCAACGTGGTGTTCGCTGGCCGTTTGGGCGGATACAAGTACTATGACATGGACAAGGCCATCGACGCGGCATTTGATTTGGTGAATGCTGAACTTGGCGTTGACCTGAGAAAATAGGGCTGAGCTCCATTATTTTGCATTGACGTGCTGCGAGCCTGGTATGGTTGCCGAAAGGGCAGCTGGCCAGGCTCGCTGTGATTTGCGCCTAGGTTGCTGTTGAAGGATGTGGCACTCCCCCTGTTCGCATCGAGGGTTGTTGCCCAATGAGGGTGCCGACGCAGCTGCGTTCGGCGTTCTGCTGAGCGCCGCTGAGCTGGGCGCGCCGTTCGGTTGAAAGGAAAGAGTATGAGACTGATAGGGATACTTGCCGCCGCCGCATTGGCGTGTACGCTGGCGGGTTGCGCGGCTCCGCAACAGCAGCAGCCCGACCATTCTCAGCTCAAGGTAAATGATGCGGGCGTTTCTTCGGATGGGGGTTCTCAGGGTGGTGAAGAGGTCACCGTTTCTGCTGAGGAGGCCAAGCCGACGGCAAGCGAGCTGCGCGCGAAGCTGGATATCACGGAAGACTATCGTTCCGACTTCAACCACGGCGAAAAGGGGGCCAGCTATCAGAAGTACATCGTGCTGCACGACACCGAAGTGAATAGCAGCGCGGCTTCTATCGTTAATTCATGGGAAAGCAGTGGCAACAAAGTGGCGTCGCAGTTCATCGTGAATAAAGACGGTTCCATTGTGCAATGTGTGCCGATGGACGCCATCGCCCATCATGCTGGTTATGGCGATGCGGGCCACAACAGCGAATATGGCGTGCCGGAAGATGGGCGCGACGACAAAAAAGGAACCACTAAAGCTCCTTCGAAGAGCATTACCGACTACGGCATGAATTCGTATTCTATCGGTATCGAAATAGTGCACGTGGGCGGTCAGGGCGCCTATCCCGAGGCGCAGCTTGAAGCGATTGACGGGCTTATTGCCTATATCGATGCGTATTACGGCAGTGAAAGCACCATCATCGACCATAAAATGTGGCGTTCTGGCAACTCCGACACCTCGGCTGAATTCGCAACGTATTTAGCCAATTACCGTGACCACCGTACGCATAACTAACTGAGTGGGGGAAGTGGGACAGGCGCTAAACTTCCGTCTAATGAGCAGGTCCCCTTTGCGATGAGCTTCGTAAAGGGGGCCTGCTTTTGTGCGATGTAGCGCAAGTAAGAACCCGGCATCCGTTCCTTTCCGTCTATTCGTGGAGAGTTTTATGCGCTTGGCGAAGGCATTTCTTTCAACGTAAAAAGCGAGTAAACTAATGTGGCTTATGGCTATGCGCTTCGACTGCTGCCCTGAGGGGTATCGGGCGGTATGCGCCGTAGGTGCATAGCCGGCAATCGATATATTTCGCGCTTTTTGCGCTTGCTGTTTGCTTGTTTGAAAGGGAGCCCAATGGCAGACAAGGTCGCAGTACTCATACCTTGCTACAACGAAGCCGTGACCATCGGCAAGGTGGTCGACGACTTCAAGCGCGTCCTGCCCGACGCCGACATCTACGTCTACGACAACAACTCCAAGGACGGCACGGCCGACATCGCCCGCGAGCACGGCGCCATCGTGAAGTTCGAGGGGCGCCAGGGCAAGGGCAACGTCGTCCGCTCCATGTTCCGCGACATCGACGCCGACTACTACCTGATGGTCGACGGCGACGACACCTACCCCGCCGAGGCCGCGCCGGCGCTCCTGGAGCCGC
>URJE01000097.1 GCA_900547965.1 uncultured Eggerthella sp.
CGGCCAGCGGTGCGGCGCCAGCGAGCGCGGCAACCGAGCTAGCCTCGACCAGCGGGGCGCCGACCGCCCCAAACGCTTCCGCTGCAAATTCGCGCCCCGCCACTTCGTCATTTCCGGAAAGGCGCTTGCGCGTAGAGGGCATGAAGTGCCACAAATGCGCAGGTCGCGTGCGCGGAGCATTGGAGGAGGTGCCTGGCGTGGAAAGCGCCGAAGTCGATCTCGAAGGCAAACGGGCTACGGTGCGCCTTAACGATTCCGTGCCCGATGAAATGCTCGTCGGAGCCGTGATCGAAAAGGGCTTCGAAGCAGAAATGCTGCGTTGATCCCTCCCAGGCGCCCTTCTGGATGTCCCGCATGAAAGGGTCGGGCATCAAGTAGTGGCAAGAAATGGCTATCGGGTGGCAAGAAATGGCTATCGTGCATTCTCGAAGGGGCTCCGGACGGCAAAAAGGCCTCTTCATGGCAAGATATCGCTGAAATGCATGCTCGAACGGCCTGTTTTTGGCAAGATAAGCTCGTTATGTATGATTTGAGCCGTGAAAAGCGGTGAAAAACGTTGCTGGGGAATACATCCCGCGAATATCTTGCCTGGGAGACGCCTTTTTGCCGTCCGGGCACCCTCTGAGAATACATTTGGGCGATATCTTGCCAGAAAACAGCGTCCCATTTCCTGTGTCCAGGGAATGGGACGCTGTTCGCAACGACATGGGGTAGTCGCATTGCCATCGGCAAGGCGCCGCCGCGCCGGCGGCCCCGGGCGTGTAAGGGGCGGTCTCAGCAACAATGCCACCACCGCGTAGTCTGCCGGGCGTGCCGACGCGGTCGCATGGCATCGCCACCGTACAGTTGGCCTCAGGCTTGTCGGCCCCAGGCACATCGGCGCAGTCGCGTGATGCCACCGGCACGGCCAACCCCAGGCGTGCCAGATTAGCTTCGGGCACGATTAGCTTCGGGCACGTTCCTCTCGCCAGAGCAAGAGCGGTTGGCGCGTGAAGGCTACTCGCCCTTTTCCGCCTTGGCCTTGCGGGCCTTTTCCATGATCTGGGTTGGCGAATCGAAGTCGTCGGTGCTGGCGCTGCCGGGCGCTACCCATTCGTCGAGATGCTTAACCACCATGCCGATGTTTTCCACGTAGGCGTAGATCTCGAACTCGCGCTTGCAGCGGAAGGTGCACTGCACGCAGGGGTTTTTGTCGCAGTAGGCGAATGCGTCTTCGTCCGCCAGGGCGAACACCACGGGCGGCCACTTCTTGGGCGTGACATACTTGTACTGCATGCCGGTGAACGTTTTGAGGCCGAACCAGCGGGGCTTGCACGTGGAGTCGATAGAACGCCAGTTTACGTTAATGCAGTTGTTGTTCATGCCGCCAAGAATCTGATAGGTCAGCTTGAAGCGGTCTTCTACGTCGGCGGCGTCTACGAGTTCGATGCGCTCCATAGGTTTGCCGCAGCAGTTCGGCTTGAAATCGACATGGCCGTACGGCGGCTCGAATAGAAGCGAACGCTCGCCGTCGTTGGTGCAGGTGATTTCGACGTCGCCGTCGATGCCGGCAAGAATGGCGCCGCATTCGCTGCAGCGGTAGTAGGGAAGGTGCGCTGAGCTGACGCGTGGCTTCCAGGTTGCATGGGTTCGGGTCGGGCTAAATTCTGCCATTGTTCCCCCTTCTTTCGGCAGTGTGAGCCGGTAAATACGAAGTTGAAAGCCCCTTGCTGTCCTTGACAAGGGACGCTTCGAAAAACTACGATTTATCTATCTTATACGAGATTTCCAATATGGAAGGGGAAGTGCGCATGAGCGTATATCAGGAGGCATACAAGTTGCCCGAATTCAAGTATGAGTATGAGCGCCTCAAGGTTGACGTCCGTGGCCCGATCCACGTTGTTTCCTTCGACGATGCTGCTAACTTGAATGCAATGTCTTACCAGCAGATGGCCGACTTCAACGACTATCTGAAGAAGGTCCGTATGGACCCCGAGTGCCGCGTAATCGTTCTCACCGGCGAGGGCAAGTCCTTCTGCGCAGGCTTCAACCTGAACGAGCTCAACTTCGAGCCCCCCGCAGACATGGGCCGCGCTCAGCGCGATCACTGCATCATGCAGACCATCTGCTCCGACCAGGCTGTTAACATGCGCAACGCTATGCAGCCCATCATCGGTGCTCTCAAGGGTCATGCAGTAGGCGGCGGCCTTTCCCTGGCTTGCGCTTGCGACCTGCGCGTTTGCGGCGAATCCTTCAAGATGCAGGCAGGTTACCTGAACATCGGCCTTACCGGTACCGACATGTCCGGCTCTTACTATCTCCCCCGCATCGTGGGCTATGCTCGCGCTGCTGAGGCTCTGATGACTGCTCGCCGCATCGGCGCAGAAGAGCTGAAGGAATGGGGCTTCGCCAACAAGGTTGTTGCTGACGAAGATGTTGTAGAAGAGGCCGTAAAGATGGCAGAGGCTATGGTTAAGAACTCTGCTCCTCTGGGTCTTCGCCTTACCAAGGAATCCCTGCAGGTTTCCCTCGACAACTCTTTCGAGTCTCAGATCAAGATGGAGAACCGCAACCAGGTTCTGGCTTCTCAGACTGAGGACAACCGTCGTGGCGTTCGCAAGATGAATCCGAAACTGCGCGACGAGGTTAAGGCTCATCCCGAGAACTTCGCCTTCTCCAACATGTAAGTTTTCTTCCGAAGGTGCTGCTACAGGAACGGCGCCGAACGAAAGATTGCTATACAGGGCGGCACCCAATTGGGTGCCGCTTTTTGTTTGGGGTACGCGTTGTAG
>URJE01000098.1 GCA_900547965.1 uncultured Eggerthella sp.
TGGCGGCAAGATGCTCGCGCGGTGCATTCCCCAACGGCGCTCTGCGGGGCTTTTCGGATGCATAGCACGCATATCTTGCCAAAATTAGCTGTATTTGAATGCATGCAGGCGATATGTTGCCACGAACCGGTGCTTTTCCCGTCCGGAGCCCCTTCGGGAACGCATGAGGCGAAAAAACTGCCACGGATCGACGCCCGGGAACGCACCACGGCGACATCTTGCCAGGGCTGGCAGCCCGGGAATGCATCGGAGCGATATCTTGCCGCTGTCGGACGCTGGGAAACGCATTTCGCGAGCATTTTGCCACCGGCGAGCGCCCAGGGTTGCATCGCGGCATAATCTTGCCTCGACCGAACGCCCGCCGAACACTTCGCGCTCCGCGCCCCACGGCGCCGAACGCCCTACGGCTCTCGCTTGGCTCATCGTCAAACACCACGCCATGTGCCGCAGCACCATCACGCCATGCGACGCACGCGGCGCTTTCTCCACCGTTAAAAAAAG
This sequence comes from uncultured Eggerthella sp., assembly GCA_900547965.1. Classification (GTDB taxonomy): domain Bacteria; phylum Actinomycetota; class Coriobacteriia; order Coriobacteriales; family Eggerthellaceae; genus Anaerotardibacter. The sequence continues at coordinate 502 of URJE01000098.1, forward strand.
TAAGTTGTAGGTTACGGGTGTCGATGTGGTGGAACGAACCACCAGCCTTGGCTTAAGTGCTATCTTCGGACTAACGTATTCGCCCCATCAACGGGCCTGGAAACAAGGAGGAACCGTATGCGCGTAGCAAAAGAAAAGCTCTTGCTGATTGCCGGATTTGTTTGGCTTGCTGCTGGGCTCAACATTGCCATCCTTGGCGTTTCCGCGTTTACCGAAATGGGCGAACACGCAATGCTGGTACTCGTGCCTGCTGCAATCGTTGCTTTCACGGTGTTCCATGCAGGAATATCCTCCAAGCTGGTTGGCAAGCATGCCGATCGCATTGAAGCCATGGAAGAAGCCCTCGTGCCGTTCTGGAAATTCTTCGACGCTAAGGGCTATCTCATCATGGCGTTCATGATGATCATGGGCATCGGGCTGCGTTCTTCGGGCATTGCTCCCACGTGGTTCGTCGCATTCTTCTATGCGGGTCTTGGCATTGCTCTGGCTCTTTCTGGCTGTTGCTTCTTGGCTCGCTATTTCCGCGATGGCGGTGTTTCCTGCCCCTTGGTGCCCCGCACGACTAGCAAGTAGCGAACTCCAGCGTTAGATCGCCCTCAGCCGGGCGCTTGCTTTAGCCGAGCCCCAGCAAGACCAGTTATGTGCTTCAAGGTGGCGGAGTTCGTGCCTGATGCGAACCACCCAAGGCGGACGGGCTTCAGCTTGGTGCAAATTGTTAAGCGGTCGGGCCTCAAACCTGGCCGCTTTAGTGTTATTCGTCCCCTGCAAGCCCCCCTTGCTTTGCCTATGTAGCCATAAAGCAAGAATGTACTAGAATAACCCCCATGGATAAAGACGAGCTGAAAGAGCGTATTCGCGTCCCGTTTCTGGGCTTTTCGGCGGTGCTGATGAGCATCGTCGCTTTTTTGCTGCTCTTATATGGCATTACCGTTGTTGTCCGTTTCCTTTTCGCGCTGGGGTCGCTTGGGTAGCCATGGCGTATACCAGCAGGAAAAACAATGTTTTAGAGTGCGGCGGGCAGCGTCTCGCTTTCAAGTACGGAGAACAGCACTTTGCTTTCGGGCGCGGAGAACAGCACTCCGCTTCCAGGTGCAGTGGGCAGCGCGCTGCCCTCACCTCCGCATGGCGCATTTTCGGCAAGGCGGGGCAGTAGCATGTGGCTTCGCTTTACTCTGTTTGATGTGCGTGTGGTAGCGCACTACCTCGGTGTGCTGGTTTCGTTCTTCACCATTGCGCTGGCGGTGCCGTTGGTGGTTGCTGTCGTGATGCAGGAATGGGAGCCGGCTTCGCGCTATCTGCTGGCGGTGGGCATTTCGCTTATCGTCGGATCGGGGCTGCGCCTTGTGTGCGTACAGCCGGGCAAACTCACTCACCAGCAGGCGCTTGCGGTAACGGGCCTTTCGTGGATTGTTCTGGCGTTTGTGGCTTCGGTTCCCTTGGCGCTTTCGGGTCATTACGGTTCGTACCTCGACTCCCTTATGGAAGCGGTTTCCGGACTTACCACCACGGGCGTTACGCTCGTTATCGATCTGGAGCACCTTTCCACCGCCGACAACATGTGGCGCTTCGTAATGCACCTTATCGGTGGCTTGGGCCTTATTGTTGTGGCCCTTTCGCTGGGCCTTTTGGGCAAGGCAACTTCGGGCCTGTATTCTTCGGAGGGCCGAAGCGAACATGTGCTGCCTAACATCGTGAATACGGTTCGCCTTATCAGCCGCATTTCCCTTACCGCTATTGCGGTTGCCGTGGTTATCCTGTTTGTGATGTGCGTTCTTTCCGGTATGGAACCGGTGCGCGCCTTCTTCCATTCCTTATGGATATCCATCTGGGTTTTTATCCCCGGTGGCTTTGCTCCTCCCAGCCAGTCCATTGGGTACTACCATTCGTTTGCGCTGGAAATCGTTTGTATGGTGCTTATGCTTTTGGGCGCCATTAACTTTTCGCTGTACGTGAAAACTCAGCGCGGCGAAACCGATTCCTTCTTCCGCGACCTGGAAATCCGCACGGGTGCCATCTGGCTCATTGTTGCTACCATCACGCTCATGTCTTCAACGTGCGCTTCGGGCGGCTTCTCTGATTTGATGGCGCTGCTGCGCCGCGGCGTGTTCATGGTTGTGG
>URJE01000099.1 GCA_900547965.1 uncultured Eggerthella sp.
TCCTGGAAGCCCGTTACGTTTGCGCCAAGGTGCAGGTTAATGCCTGAATCGCGCATTTCCATGTGGACGAACGTTGCCATGTCGAAATCGAGGCTGTTCATCAGCTGCTTCGGGCGCTGAAGCAACGTTACCTCCAAGCCCAGTTCGCGCAGGTTTTCGGCTGCTTCGATGCCAATATAGCCGCCCCCTACCACAACAGCGCTAGTGGGCTTGTGCTCCTGTACGTAACTGTGGATGCGCAGCGTGTCTTCCACGGTTCGCAGGCAGAACAATCTCTTGGAATCGATGCCCGGCAGTTCTGGGCGAATGGGATGTGCACCCGGCGAAAGGATAAGCTTGTCGTAGGTTTCAATGAAGTGCTCGCCCGTTTCCAGGTTATGCACTTCCACCGTGTGCTCTTCTGGATGAATGGCGGTTACTTCGTGGCTTGTTTTCACGGTGATGTGGAAGCGGTCCCAAAAGCCCTTGGGGCTCTGCAGGGTAAGGGCGCTTTCTTCTTCGATAACCCCGCCAATGTAATAGGGGAGCCCGCAATTCGCATACGATACGAAGCCGGTCCGTTCAAAAACAATGATCTCTGCCTGTTCGTCGAGCCTGCGCAAACGTGCTGCAGCCGATGCGCCGCCAGCTACACCGCCAACAATTACAACCTTCATGATTAACGCTCCACCTTTCCTGTGTAGCTGTTTATGCCGCCAATGTTCTTTACGTTGGTGTATCCTTCGCGTTTCAGGAAGCCAACGGCTTGCCCGCTGCGGCCGCCGCTTAAGCAATGGACAAACAGCGGAATATTCTTCTGTGGGTACTTCTTCAGTACGCGGTTAATGCTGTCGAGGGGGATATTTACGCTGCCGGGAATATGGCCCTGCTGGTATTCGCTTGCGCTTCTTACGTCCAGCAGTATGGCGTTTTCGGTGGCTTGCCACTCTTCAACTCCTTTGTTGATGTTTGCGCCTGTGAATAGCTCGAACGGTCCCATTGCTAACTCCTTTGTTGTTTTGCTTAACGCAAGTATGCCAAGTATCCGCATGCCCGTTCTGTGACTAGGTCACCTTCAGGGGGATATTTCTTGGCTGGTGGGTAGGGGGTGAAACTGGGGGTGCGTGGCGGTTGAGCGCGTTATTTCGGGTTTTGGGCTATGCCAGTTGGCGCAAGCCGTTTTCGTTAAGGATAAGAATGCGTCCACGCTTTACGTCGACAAGGTCATCGCCGGCAAGGCGGTGCAGCACGCGCGTTACCGCTTCGCGGGCAGAGTTGATATCGCGCGCTAATTCGTCTTGAGTGATTTTCAGCTCGGGGGAGCCGCATGCTTGGGCGCGTTCAATTAGGTAGCTAGCCACGCGCTGGTCTAGCCGCTTGAATAGCATTTGTTGCAGCACGCGCACAACCTGGGAGTAGCGTTCCGCTTCAACCTCGAGCATGAAGGCTTTGACGTAGATGTTGCTAGTGGTTAGGTGTTCGCAAAGGCTGGCGGGCACCACAAGAAGCGTGGATTCTTCCGTGGTGGTTACCAGCGTGCCGAAGGATATTTGCTTTATAACGCAAGAAGCGGTGGTAACGCAGCATTCACCGCTGCCCAGCCTGAAGAGCGTTATTTCTTTACCTTCTTCAGAGATTAGGCTGGTGCGGATTCCTCCGCGAACAATGAATACGATGCCGGTGCAGGAATTGTCGGTGTTGCTGATTAGCTGATTGGCGCTAAACATACGAAGGAAAGAACGCTCCGATACGAGCGCTTTTTCATCCGATGAAAGATGACCCCAAAAGGGGAGTTGCTCTACGATGCGTTCGGTCATGGTTCCTTCGACTCCTTTCGTGCTGTGCTAAATGTATCAGGTATCGCATGACATTCTGCAGCAGAAGGGTGAGTGCAAGTTGTTGGCGTGCGCGCAGGTTGGTGAAGCGGCGGGTGCAGCGGGCGCAGTTGCGGTCATAGATATATCCCCTCGGTCTATACGGCGCTACAGACATAGAGGACGGCATCCGCTGAAGTGGGGTTGAAGTCAAGCGCGGCGCCCAGTCGTTGAGGACGTCTCCGGTGACTACTCCTGCACCTTGAGGGCTTCGGCCAGGCTCACGCGCTTGATGGAGCGCATGTGCAGCAGCGCTACGACCAGGTACGTTGCAAAGCCGATGCCCACGCACGCCGCCATGGACCAGCCCGGCACGTAAATCTCGATATTGCCGTTATAGGCGAGCAACATGGAGCGGAAAATGGCAGTGAGTGAGCCGATAATCAGCGGCAGGCTCA